>CACNAF010000001.1:0-126838 GCA_902618385.1 uncultured Alphaproteobacteria bacterium
ATCTCACAGGGGTGTAAGGCCTAAATGGGATTATAGCAATGCTTGTTTTTTACCGAGCGACTCAAAAGAAAATATTACAATGATAGGTTCATCTAGAGGTTTATGGAATAAAAATGATTGTATTGCTTCTGGGATAGCAGGAACTACAGATGCGTTGAACCGTTTAGGTATTTCTAAAACAAATTATTTTTTCCCAAAACCTGGTGGATGGAAAAATCCCATACAACCACTTTATGAAGTAAAATATAAAAAATCTAGATCAAAAAGTTTTGTAGATTATCAACATGATGTAACGACAGATGACGTAAGACTCGCACATCGTGAAGGTTTCATTTCTGTAGAGCATCTTAAAAGATACACAACTTTAGGTATGGCAAACGATCAAGGAAAAATGGGAAATATCATTGGATTATCTTTAATGGCTGAACTTTTAAATAAAGAAATTCCAGAAGTTGGAACTACTGTTTTCAGACCTCCTTATACTCCTGTATCTATAGGTGCCTTAAGCGGAAGAAATGTTGGAAAACATTTTAGGCCGTTAAGAGTAACACCAATGCATCAATGGAATATTGATCATGGTGCAAAAATGATTGAAGTTGGATTGTATCAAAGACCTTGGTATTATCCCAAAGAAAATGAAACTTTAAGTGACTCTTATATAAGAGAAGCATCAACAGTAAGAAAAACAGTTGGAATTTGTGATATAACATCATTAGGCAAAATTGCTATTCAAGGACCAGACTCTTCTGAATTTTTAAATAGAATTTATTCGAATGGTTTTTCAAAACTACAAGTTGGAAAAGCTAGATACGGTATCATGTTGCGTGATGACGGTATTGTAATGGATGATGGCACATCTTGGAGATTAGCAGAAAATGAATATTTTATGACGACGTCTACAGGTGAAGCTGCAAAAGTGATGTCATGGTTAGAAGAATTACTTCAAACTAGATGGACAAATCTTAATGTTAATGTGACTAGTGTTTCTGAACAATGGGCTGGCGTATCAATTGCAGGACCTAAATCTAGAGAAGTTCTCAATAATTGTGTCGATGATTCTTTGGTTGTAACTAATAATAACTTACCTTTTATGGGTGTTACTTCAACATTTCTTAAAGGTAATATTCCTTGTAGAATTGCAAGAATTAGTTTTTCTGGTGAATTAGCTTTTGAAGTTTATGTCAAATCAGATTTTGCCAATACAATGATGGACCTACTTTGGGAAAATGCAAAAAAATATGATGGATGTTTATATGGATTAGAAGCTTTAGGTGCACTTAGAGTTGAAAAAGGTCATGTAACAGCCGCTGAGCTTGATGGAAGGGTAACAATTGATGATGCAGGTTTAAGCAAAATGGCTTCTACAAAAAAATCATATATTGGAAGCGCAATGAGAAAACGAGGAGTATTAAAAAATAATGATCGAGAAATTCTAGTAGGTTTCTTTCCTACAAACTTAAAGGAAACTTTTAATGCTGGAACTATTGTCTGTGAAAAAAATAATATTAAAGGACAGGGTATCGGAAGAATTACCTCAGTTACTTATTCTCCTGAACTTGGACATTGGATTGGGTTAGGTTTTGTCAAAGGGGGTTTAGATAAATGGAAAGATACCAATTTAGTTGGGGCAGATCCTGTAAGAAATAAACAAATGAATTTAAAAGTTGTTTCACCACATATGATTGATCCTAAAGGAGAACGAATGTATGCATAGACATTCTGCACTAGAAACAATTTATAAGGTCGGAAAATATTCATCAAGTGAGAAACAATCTCTAACATTTAAAGAATTAAAAAATTTAGAAATTTTGCAAATTGCTTGTTGGCCTGACAAAATTGATGAAATGAATAATTTACTATCAAAAGAACTAAAAATTAAAAATATTCCTAGTTTTAATAAAGGGATAATTTTTGAAAATAAATCATTATGGAGAATGGAGCCTTTGAAATGGTGGTTATTTAATAAAGAAATTGAAATAAGTGAGCAAATCGCAACAATTTTAGACATGTCTCATGCTTTCACAGGTATTGAAATTACAGGAGATAATTCATCATTATTTTTAAATAGACATCTTCCAATTGATTTAAGAGCTAGAAAATTTCCAGATCTATCTTCTGCTAGCACAGCCATTCATCATGTCAGTGTTAAGTTATTTAAAATATCCTCTAATAATTACTGTCTATATATGCCAAGAGGTTTTGCCTTATCAATTTGGGAGATCCTTCTTGAAACAGCAGATCAGTTTGGATATGAAGTATTAGAGAGATAAAAAGATTATCTAAAAAATTATGATTTTTTCACAAGAAGAATTTAATTCAAGAATTGCAAAAGTAAAACAGTCTATGAATAAAAGAGGTGTTGATATTCTATTAACTACTGATCCTTCTAATATGAATTATCTAACTGGCTATGATGGATGGTCATTTTATGTTCCACAAGGAGTAATAATTTCTATAGATGAAGATCAACCATTTTGGTTTGGAAGAAAGCAAGATTCGAATGGTGCAAGGATTACAACTTTTTTAAATGAAGAAAATATATTTGGTTATCCTGAGCGACTTATTCAATCACCACCATTACATCCATATGATTACGTAGTTAAATTATTTAAAGACAAAAATTGGTCAAGTAAAAATATTGGCGTCGAAATGGATAGCTATTATTATACTGCAGAAAATCATAGGAGATTAAAAGATAATTTAACGAATGCTAAATTTATTAATGCACATCTTCTAATTAATTGGGTAAGATATGTAAAATCTGAAAATGAAATAAAATTTATGAAAGATGCTGGCACACTTGTGAAAGCAGGAATGACAACAGCATTTGATTCAATAAAAGAAGGTGTAAAACAAAGTACAGTTGCAGGAAAAATTCAAAATACTCTAATTGCTGGAAATGATTCAACACAAATTGGAGGAGAATATTCAGGTTTAGGTATAATACTTGCAAGTGGGAGATCAGCATCAGCATCACACTTAACTCCTAGTGATAAAAAATTTGAAAATAATGAAGGAACAATTATTGAATTAGGTGGTGTGAAACATCGTTATCACTGTGCTTTATCCAGAACTGTGTATGTTGGTAAACCTGATCCAAAGATATCGGATACATTAAAAATAACAAATGAAGGTATTGAGAAAGCTTTAGAACAAACAAACTCAGGAAATAGTTGTCATAATGTTGCAGTTGCTTTTTGGTCAGTATTAGAAAAATATGGATTAGAAAAAGAATCAAGAGCTGGCTACTCAATTGGTATTGGTTATCCTCCTGATTGGGGGGAACACACACTTAGTATCCGGAAAAATGAAAAGACACTTTTAGAACCTAATGTTACTTTTCATCTTATGTGTGGAATGTGGATGGATACGTGGGGATTAGAACTAAGTGAGTCAGTTAGAGTAACAGAGAGAGGTTACGAGTTACTTACTCAAGTCCCAAGAGATTTGCATTTAGTAAATTAATCATTTGCATCACCACCTCCAGCACCTTTGGCTCTAGACTCCTCTGACTCAGGTACAAAAGTTCTAAAAGCGATCTTAGATATTTGATCCCAAGATTCTTTATCAGGATTTATGCCTTCAGATAGCAAATTATTTATATTTGATGATGGAATATTAATATCTAACTTTTGTTCCTTTAAAATATTCTTTGTGAGTAAAAGATCAAAATTTCTTTGATAATTTGTAGAGATAATATCTCTATTAATACTAATATTTTTATTTGTTATTTGTGCATCAACTTTTTTATCTAACAAAAACTGTGAATTGATATTTTTTTTTGCATACTTATAAAGCAAAGGTATAAGGAATATGGGATCATTGCAATTTTTTATAGTTAATTTTAAATTTTCTTTTTTATCTACTTTTGATATCAAATAATCAATTAATCCTGGCCCTATCATCAATGAAGACTTATTTTTACAATCAAACTCATCATTTATATTTGATGGATCTATGCTAGCATTAAAAGTGTTATCTAATTCTTTAATTTTTAATGTTAATAATTTGATTCCGTCTAAACCAAGTATTTCAAGCCAAGTTGTAATAAATGCAGCGTCTTCATCTGATCCATAAGTGAACCCTAATCCTGAAAAAGCTCGCTGTGAATTAGTGTAGACTTCATAATAAGAGTAACTCACAGATATTAATATGAATTCATTGTTGCAAAACCCCATTCATCAACATTTTTATTATTTAGATCTGATAAATAAGGAGCTCCAGAAAAAAAACTTACTCTTAACCATCTATCTGACTTAGGATCATATCGATTGGCACCAAAAAAAGATAATTTAAATCTTAACATATCAATTGGTATTGTTTTTTTATCGAGAACATTATCTTGAACTTCTGAATAAGGATAATTTTTTAAAGATTGTATTCTTTTAACAATTCCTCTGTATTCAGGATGTGTTAATAAAAATTCACAAATTAATTGATTTTCATCTACATTTTTTATTTGCTTAAATAAGTCACTGACCATTTTTGCAATTCCTAAATTTTGCTCCAATTCACTTCCTTTCTCATTATATCTTTCACCTAGCCTAGGTTCTAACTTTGCTGCTGAAACATACCAAAATAAATAATTGCTATCTTTATTATTAAAATCAATATCTTTTATCCAAGAATATTTATCATTGATTATTTGTTTTAAATCTCCGATAGATTGATTTCCATCAATTTCCATTATCTCCTCATCTGCCATATCCTCTGCTAACTCTTCTGATATTTGAGGATACAACTCAATTAGTTGTACTCTTGCAATTTCTTGAGTATCATTATTAAAATTTGAATCACAATAATCTAGAATATCTAACCATTTAAATTTTTGAGAAAGATCTAAGTCATTAATATAGAAAATATATTTTTTTAAATCTTCAGTAGTTAATTTATTTTTATTAATTTGGAATTCATCACTTGTATTAACTTCCTCAAGATAATTAAGAGCTTTATTCAACAGTTTTTTATATTTTTCGAAAATTATACTATCTAACTCAATTTGAGAAATTTCTTCTAATGTCTTTGTATACTGTTTCATCCACTTATTAATCAACTTTGGATGTTTAATGATAAAAGGTGCCATACCTAAACCTGTTGAATTACCAATACCTAAATGTTGTTTAATTTTTCTATCTAACTTTACTGCTTTTTTTGGATTAATTTGCCTTGCAACATGCTCAACTAATTCAATACTAAATTCTCTAATTAAATAAACTGATAACATTTCTGCTCTAAAGGGTTGATTGAAAACAGTTCTATTTTTTGTGTTAGTAAAATCTGATAATCCAAATTTACCACTACCATAAACAGCAGTAGTTCTCAGTAAATACCCAACTTTATTTATTTCATAAATATTTGGCTGATTACCATTTGAAAGACAATCGACAACATACTGAAACAATCTTACACTTTTATTTGCTCTGCTAAGAATTAACTCATCTGGAGAATTGCGACCTGATTCTTGAAGAGGAATTGTTTTTTTTAATCTATTTAGATCTTGATCAGATAATTTACCTACATGTAACGTATAGGCTGTATCCCATTTACTAGCGATAACTCGATCACTTCTATCCTTATCATCTAGAAAAGCAGAGAAACATACAAGTGAATAAGTTTGCTTATTAATAATTATTTCATAAACAACAGTGCCGAAACCATATTTATCTAAATCAAATTTTGATTTATGTATTGCCCAGTTGTCGTTGATTAATCTTCTTAACATACTTCTAGAAAAACTAAGGCGAGAAGGATAGCGTGAACCCATTCTTGATAGTTTCATGTAGTTATCTTTTTCTCTTACTTTTTGTAACATTTATTAAATATGTATAGTTAATTTTGGTTTTTTCATTAATAGAAGTATTAATCTATGTCAAAAATAAGTGAAGATATACTTCTAATTGATGGATTAGAATATTGTAACTGGAATAGGGAATTATTTGAAAATGCCCACCAAGCTGGATTAACTGCAATCCATGCGACATTAGTGTATTGGGAAAATACTGAAGAGTCTTTTGAAAAAATAAATTATTGGCACCGTCTTTTTAAAGAGCATCATGATATTATTGCTCACGCAAAAACTACCGAAGATATTTTGGATGCTAAAAAAAATAATAAAGTTGCAATTATTTTTGGTTTTCAAAATTCTGCTCCTATTGCGAATGATATATTTTTAATTGAAAAATTTTTTGAAGCAGGTGTGAGATTTATGCAACTCACCTATAATAATCAAACCCCACTTGCTGGAGGATGTTTTGAACCTAAAGACTCAGGTGTTTCACGATTTGGAAAAGCTGTTATTGAAGAAATGAATAGACTTGGCATGATTGTAGATTTAAGTCATGCAGGAAAGCAAACTTGTCTTGATGCTATTGAAGTCTCAAATAAACCTGTGGCAATTTCTCATGCTAACCCAAATTTTTTTCATAAATCTAAAAGAAACATTGATACTGATATTTTACAAAAACTTGTTAAAAAAAATGGTTTTATTGGGTTAAGTTTATATCCTTACCATCTTAAAAATTTAGGTGATTGTACCATAGAAGATTTTTGTGAAATGCTTAAGGAGCTAGTAAACCTAATTGGTGAAGACAATATTGGAATTGGGTCTGATCTTTGTTTAAATTGGCCTGATGATGTAGTTATGTGGATGAGAAATGGAAAGTGGACCAAAAATATCGACTATGGAGAATCTAAAGATAAAAATCCAAAATGGCCTAAGTTACCAAGTTGGTATAAGCAACCAAGTGACTTAAATAATTTATTTTATTTAATGTGTGAAAATAATATTCCAGAAAAAGTTTCTACAAAAATAATAGGTCAGAATTGGTTTAACTTCATGAAAAATCAATTTTAGTTTCTACGACTAATAAAAGAAGCTGATAGCAAACTTATTATTACAATCGAAGCACCAATCATTTGATAAATTTCTAAATTTTCTTTTAATAAAAAAACAGCTCCAAGAACACCGACCACTGGTTCTAAATACAAAAATAAAGCGGTATATGATTGTCCAATCTTTGGGATAGCAATTAATTGTGATAAAAGTGCAAAGCTATAACACACCGAAGGAATCAAAATTAAAAGATAAATATTGATATCAAAATTAAAATTTAAAGAAAAAAATATTTTTAATATTACAAAGAAGAAAAAAGTATTAAAAAAATTTATAAAGATATTAATTGGTATTGGTGAAATACCTTTAATAGACATTTTTTGATTTACTATAATCATACTAGTTGATCCAAGTGAGGCAAGAAAAGCTAAAAGAATACCTACTATATTTATGACTTTAAAAGATGGTCCTATAACTAAAACAATTCCTAAAAATGTTACAAAAAAGAGAATCTTTACAGTTAATGAAATTTTTTCTTTATCGACAATAATAGAAAATAGAAGAACATATATTGGATAGAGGCAAAAAATAAGAATTGTTAAACTAACTTCAATAAATATAACTGAAGTCAATAATCCAAGCGTTAATAATATTGAACCCGCTGATATAGATAAAAAGTATTTGAGGTCCTTTTTAAAAATTTCTAATAGATTCTTTTGATATGGGATAAAAGGTACTATAATTATCGAAGCAACTGCGTAACGTAAAAAAATAGTTAATGCTACAGAGGCTCCTGAATTATATGCTATTTTTGTAGTAGGGCCAATTAAGCCAAACAAAATTCCAGCAACTAAAGCAAAAATAACTCCAAATATGAACATTTTTTTAAATTAACTTTTGACTATTTGTTTTCATGCAGTTATTCAAGCTTCATTACAAAATATATTATGAATGACACATCTCAAAGTTTCGTTAAATTTGAAAAGATAGATAAAAGCTATGATGGAGAAGTACTAGTAGTAAAAAACTTAAACTTGGACATTGCTAAGGGTGAATTTGTAACAATGTTAGGTCCATCAGGGTCAGGTAAAACAACAACTTTGATGATGTTAGCTGGTTTTGAAACTCCTACAAATGGTGAAATATTTTTAGATACTAAACCAATAAGTAAAATACCTCCTTATGAAAGAGAAATTGGAATGGTATTTCAAAACTATGCTTTATTTCCCCATATGACTGTTGCGGAAAATTTATCATTCCCTCTAGAAGTGAGAAAAATTTCAAAACCAGATATTAAAGAAAAAGTGCAGAAAGCTCTTGATATGGTAGAGTTAGGTAATTTTGGTACTAGATTTCCTGCTCAATTATCTGGTGGACAACAACAAAGAGTTGCTTTGGCAAGAGCGCTTGTATTTGAACCTCGCCTAGTATTAATGGACGAACCTTTAGGTGCACTCGATAAGAATTTACGTGAACAGATGCAATACGAAATAAAACATATTCATGATAGAATTGGCATAACAGTTGTGTATGTTACTCATGACCAAAGTGAAGCATTAACAATGTCCAATAGAATTGCAGTATTCAATGATGGAGTTGTACAACAATTGTCTACACCTGATATCTTGTATGAAAAACCTGAAAATTCTTTTGTTGCAAAATTTATAGGTGAAAATAATACACTTAATGGTGTTGTTAGGGAAGTGAATGGATCATCATGTACTGTTGAATTGGATGGTGGTTTTGGAATGGTGAAAGCATTAAAAATTAATGTGAATGAAGTTGGAGAAAAAACCCAACTATCTATAAGACCAGAACGTGTTTCAATTGATAAAACAACATCTGACTCCAACAATTTTTCAGGTAAAATTGAAGAATTAATTTACCTAGGAGATCACATCAGAGCTAGGCTTGATGTTTGTGGTAATAATGAGTTTATAGTCAAGGTTCCAAATGAAGGAAGTTTTAATCATAAAGAGGGTGATGAACTTAAATTAAGCTGGAATTCTGAAGATGTTCGAGCATTAGATCTATAATTATATTTTTTTCTTTATATTTAGCCAAAATTTTTTGCTTTTACCCCTTTTTTTTCATTTAACGACATGTTATTACACGAGCATTACAGACATAATCTTAAGATTAAATAATTAAAAATAGGAGGATATATATGTCTAAATTTTTAAAAGCCTTCTTATTTGTGTCACTTGTATTTGCTCCTTTTGCAGCTAGCGCTGTAACGGTTGCTTCATGGGGTGGTGCTTATACAGAAAGTCAACAAAAAGCTTATGCTGATACATATTCTGATCCTAGCTCAATTGTCTTTGAAAACTACAATGGAGGTTTAGGTGAAGTAAGAGCTCAAGTAGAAAGTGGAAGTGTTACTTGGGATTTAGTAGATGTATTACCATCTGATGCAATCACAGGTTGTGATGAAGGTCTATTTGAAGATATTTCTTCTGAAATTGCTGAATTATCAACTCCAGGCCCTGATGGTGAATCAATGTTAGAAGATATGGAAAATAATGGTCTTGAATACCACTCTGGTTGGGACTGTTGTGTACCACAAATCTTTTGGACATACGTTGTATTTTATGACCCAGATGCATTCCCTGGAGAGAAGCCAGACAGTATGGCAGACTTTTTTGATACAGAAAAATTTCCTGGTAAAAGAGGTATTCATACTTGGGCAACAGGTGTAATCGAAAAAGCTATGGTAGCAGATGGAGTAAGTCCAAATGCAGTTCCTACAGTTTTAGCTAACCAAACAGGTGCTATTGATAGAGCATTTGAAGTTATGGACAGAATTAAGGACGATGTTGTTTTCTGGTCTGCTGGTTCACAACCACTTGAGTTAGTAAAAAGTGGTGAAGTTATTATGGCTATTGCATATAACGGTCGTGTAGGTGCAGCAAACTTAGCTGAAGGTGAAAACTTTGAGTATATTTGGGAAGGTCAGGTTTTAGACCAAGAGTATCTTTGTCTAACTGCTGGAGCTCCTAATAGAGATGCAGCTATTGACTTTATGATGCATGCTTCAACTCCTGAAGCACAAGCTGAACAAGCTAAATATATTACATATGGACCAATGAGAGCATCTGGTATTCCAATCATTGAAAACAATGAGCCTTGGGGACCAGGAGGTGTTGATATTATGCCTCATATGCCCAACACACCAGAACGTTTAAAAGTTTCAATCGTGAGTGATCCACAATGGTGGTCAGATTACGGTGCAGAAATTAACGAGCGTTATGCTGCATGGATGGGTAACTAAGCTTGATAAATTAAAATTTGTAATTTAATCTAAAGGCGAGAATTATCTCGCCTTTTTATTTGGAGGTTACTATTTCTACAGCTGAATTATTAACTACTGACGGTATCCCACTTAAACAAAGTCTTCGCAAAGCTGAAAGAAGAAATAAACTTCGAGCTTTTCTTCTAGTTTCTCCTTTACTTCTTTTTATTATTGTTACTTTTGTAATGCCAATCGGAGATATGCTTCTCAGGAGTGTTGACGATAGCCAAATTAATTCAGTTTTTCCCAATACTTTTGAAGAATATAAAAACTGGGATAAAGGAGCAGACGAACTACCTCCAGAAGAAGTATATAAAAGTCTTTTTTTCGAACTAGCCAATGGAGACAAAAGGCAGATAGGTAAAGCTTTAACAAGAATGAATTATGCTAAATCTGGCTGGAAAAGTTTAATAAAAAAAACCACTAGAGAAATAAAAAAAATTGTAAAAAAGGGCGAAGAGCCTGTTTCGTACAAAGATACATTTATAAAAATAAATAAGTTTTGGGGTGATCCAACTTACTGGTACTCTTTTAACCAAATGGTAAATGATAGATCTTCAATTTATTATTGGAACGCACTTGATAGAACATTTGATGAAGATGGAGATGTTGTTCTACAAGATGAAAAAAGAAGAATGTATATAAAAACTTGGCTTAGAACTTTTAAGGTAAGTGTATATGTTACAATTTTTTGCTTAATTCTTGGTTTTCCGGTTGCTCATCTATTAGCTAATCTACCTCTTAGATACAGTAATCTTTTAATGATTTTTGTACTATTACCCTTTTGGACTTCCTTACTTGTGAGAACAACAGCATGGATTGTAATGCTTCAACAAAATGGCGTTATCAATGGAATTTTAGTTTGGTTAGGTGTTATAAGCGATGATGGTCGTATTCAAATGGTTTACAATGAGGCTGGAACTTTAATTGCTATGACTCAAATTTTATTACCATTTATGATTTTACCTTTGTATAGCGTAATGAGAGTAATTCCTAAAAGTCATATGAGAGCAGCTCAAAACTTAGGCGCTAAACCTGCAATGGCATTTTGGCGTGTTTACTTGCCACAGACTATTCCTGGAATAAGTGCTGGAGGTTTATTAGTATTTGTTCTTGCAATTGGATATTTTATAACCCCTGAATTAGTTGGAGGAAAAGATGGTAAATTAATTGGAAGTTGGATAGCATACCATTTAAAAACTACACTCAATTGGGGATTGTGTGCTGCTCTTGGAGGTATACTTCTTGGTATAATGCTGATCTTCTATTGGCTTTACAATAAAATTGTTGGAATAGACAACATAAAGTTAGGATAATAATATGGCTCTCCCAAGTTACGCATCACCAGTTCAAAGAACATACTATTACTTTTATTTATTTTTTTGCACTGTAGTTTTCTTCTTTTTAATAGCACCACTATTTGCAATTATTCCAATATCTTTCAGCGTTTCACCTTTTATGGTTTTTACAGAAGGAATGCTGGCTTGGCCCCCTGATCCTGAAGCTTGGTCGATACGATGGTATAAAAATATGATTGGTGATTGTAGTGCTGACGTCGTTTCATCTACAGTCCCATGTTCAACAAAGTGGATGGTTGGTACAGTAAATAGTTTTTATATAGGTATTATTGCAACTGTTATTGCTACAGCTTTAGGAACACTGGCAGCTCTTGGTTTAAGTAGACCACATATGCCATATAAAGGTTTGATAATGGCAATATTAATTTCACCAATGATTGTTCCATTAATTATAACAGCTGCAGGAATGTTCTTCTTCTATGCAAGAATAAATCTTGTTTATACTTTCACAGGTGTAATTCTTGCACATGTTGCTCTTGCTACACCTTTTGTAGTAATCACTGTAACGGCAACATTAGTTGGTTTTGATATGAATATGGTAAAAGCAGCTCAAAGCTTAGGTGCTAAACCAATGAGAACTTTTTTTAAAGTCATTATGCCATTGATTTTACCAGGTATTATATCAGGAGCTTTATTTGCGTTTATTACATCGTTTGATGAAGTTGTTATAGTTATGTTTATGGCTAGTATTGATCAGTTAACTATTCCAAAACAAATGTGGGCTGGGATACGACAAGAAATTAGCCCTGTTATTTTATGTATGGCTACTTGTTTAGTGCTTCTTTCTATATTTTTATTAACTACAGTTGAGCTACTTAGAAGAAGGTCTGAAAAACTCAGAGGTATTAAAGCTCGATAGAACTGTGAAGAACATTGCTGTTATTGGTGCTGGCATAGTTGGTATATGTAGCGCATATTTTTTAAAAAAATCTGGATTTAATGTAACTTTAATTGACAGGGAGCAGCCTGGTTCAATGACAAGTTTTGGTCATGCTTGTACTTTTGCAGACTATGCAAATGTTCCTGTAAATTATCCTGGATTGATTTGGGATATACCATCAATGCTCTTAAGAAAAGATGGACCTTTGGCAGTTGATTTTTTTTATATTTTAAAGAACTTGCCTTGGGCAATAAGTTTTTTAAAAAACTGTAAAAAAGAAAAAGTTAATGAAATAGCAAACTCTCTTACCAACCTATTAAAACACTCACAAATATCTTACGATGAAATTTTTCAAGATGTAAATGTAAAAGAATATATTAGTCATGAAGAAAATCTTTATCTTTTTGATTCAAAAAAATCTTATGAAAATTATGAATACGCAAACATTATTAGAAAAAATAATAACGTTAAAGTAAGAAATTTAAATAAAGATGAAGTTAAAGAATTAGAACCAAATTTAGCTGATGTTTATTATTCTGGGCAAGTCTTTACTGGATCGAGACACACAACAAATCCATTAGCAATAAGTACTAAAATTTTTGAAAAGTTTTTAGAATTAGGTGGTATTTATATAAATCAAAATATAAAAAATTTAACGCAGAAAGAAAAAAATATTGAATTATTTTTAGAAAATAAAAAACTTTATTTTGATAAAATAATTGTAAGTGCTGGTGCTTGGTCCAATGAAATTGCAAACAAGCTTGGAGATAAATTCCCTCTTGACACCGAAAGAGGATATCACCTTTTATTTGAAACTGATGAGAAATTAATAAATCGTCCCGTTGCTTGGTCTGAGTCTGGATTTTATTTAATACAAATTCATAATGGTATAAGAGCTGCTGGTACAGTTGAAATAGCAGGTTTAAATAAACCACCTAATAAAAAACGTCTTGAAATGATAGAAAGACAATCAAGAAAGGTTTTACCTCAATTGAAAGAAGTAAGATCAACATGGATGGGTAGAAGGCCTACTTTACCAGACTCATTACCTGTTATTGGAAAGTCTCGCAAAAATAATAATGTCATCTATGCATTTGGACATCAACATATTGGCTGGACTTTAGGAGCTGTTACGGGAAAAATTATTGATAGTTTATCAAAAGATCAATTGCCAAATATAGATATTAGCGCTTATTCTCCTAACCGATTTTAACCTAAACTAATTCCAACATTTTTGACTTGAAGATAAGATTTAAGTCCATCTACTCCTTTTTCACGGCTATATCCTGATTGTTTATAACCTCCAAAAGGAGTTGCATGATTTCCAGTAAACCATTTATTTACATATACTTGACCAGCTTCTAATTTACTTGCAGTCCAAGATGCTTTTTTAAGATCTTTTGTAAACACTCCAGCACCTAAACCATACTCAGTATCATTAGCAATATCAATTGCTTCTTCTTGATCTTCATATTCAAGAACTGATAGTACTGGACCAAAAATTTCTTCTCTGGCTACAGTCATACTTTGTTTAACATTGTTTAGAACTGTTGGTTCCATAAAATATCCTTCACGTTCTAACCTTTTTCCACCATACGCTGCTTCTGCTCCTTCTTGGATTCCTGATCTTGCATAACCTTCAACTTTTTGAAGCTGATTTTCAGATATAACCGGAGTTAGGTCTGTATCTTTTTCTATACCAGGTCCAATTTTTAAAGTTTTACTCATATCAACAAGCTTATCAACTAATTCATCTTTGATTGATTTATGAACTACCAATCTAGACATCGCTGTACAAATTTGTCCTGCAACACTAAATATTCCTGAACGTGCACTCTCTAAAACTTCATTTAGATCTGCGTCAGGGTACACTATACCAGCTGACTTACCACCTAATTCAACTACAGCAGGTATAGCTTTGTCAGCACAAGCATGAAGTATCTTTTTTCCAGTTGCGACTGAACCTGTAAATACTACGTGATTTACATCTTCATGAGATACAAGATAAGATCCTGCCTCATTCCCATATCCACAAATTATGTTTATTAATCCTTCAGGTACTCCAGCATTTTGTATTGCTTTAGCAAAAACTGTTGCTGACAAGGGGGTTAATTCTGCAGTTTTAATAATTGTTGAATTTCCTGTAGCAAAAGAACATGACAGTGATCTTCCAATCATTGATAATGGAAAATTCCATGGCACAACATGTGCTGATACACCAAATGGTTCTAAAACTGTGTAATCAAAAACATTTTTTGCAACAGGTATTGTTTTACCCTCAAGTTTATCTGTTAAGCCTGCATAATAATCAAACATATCTGCTACATCATTGAATTCTTTGATTGCTGAAGCGATATTTTTTCCATTTTCATAACAAAGAAGCTCACCACCTTCTTTTGAAACCTTTCTTGTCTCTTCTGCAATTTTTCTCATTAGTTTTGCTCTTGAAAGTAAAGGCATATCTACAAGTACTCTGCTGTTATAAGAATTTTTAGCTGCCTCAACCGCAAGATCAACTTCATTTTTTTTTGCACATGAAATTTCGCCAATGATTTTACCATTTGAAGGATCATCAACCTTTATTGTTTCTTTGGACTCACTTTCAATCCATTTATTATTTATAAAATTCTTATATTTTTCCATTTTCTGCGTTTTTTAATCAATTATTTTTGTTTAATTCTTTATCATTTAGGATATGAAAATGATACAAATTTAATTTTAAGAAACATGAGTATTTCATTTAATCAGTTAAAAAAACTAATAACAAAAAAAGAAATAGATACAGTTTTAGTTTGCGTATCAGATATGCAAGGTAGACTAAATGGTAAAAGAGTTACTGGAAAAGCTTTTATTGATTATGTCTATAAAGAAACGCATATGTGCGATTATCTCTATACCGTCGATATGGATATGTTTACTGTACCCGGATATAAATCTTCTTCATGGGAAACGGGTTATGGAGATATGACTGTAATTCCAGATCTCAAAACTATAAAGATAGCAAATTGGTTAAATAAAACAGCTATAGTAATATGTGATTGTTTAGACCATTCAGGAAAAAAACCACTTATTCATTCAACAAGACAGATATTAAAAGATGTTTTAGCTAAGGCGGACAAAATGGGATTTCAATCTATGGTTGGTTCAGAATTAGAATTTTTTCTTTTTAATCAAACTTATGAAGAAATTCATAATAATAATTATACAAAACTTAAAGAGTCTTCTTGGTATATTGAAGATTATATGATTTTCCAAACTACGAAAGAAGAGGATGTGATGCAGGAATTAAGGAATTCTCTTCTTGATAGTGGAATTTATGTAGAATGTTCAAAGGGTGAAGCAGCTCCAGGACAAGAAGAAATCAATGTTGTTTTTTCCGATGCATTAAACATGGCTGACAATCATATTTTAATTAAAAATGCGACAAAAGAAATTGCTTATAAACATAACAAAGCTGTAACCTTTATGGCTAAATATAACAAAGAAGTTTGTGGAAGCTCATGTCATATTCATAACTCTTTATTTGATAAGAAAACAAAGAAAAATATTTTTTATAACCCTAAGGATCAATATGGAATGTCTGATATTTTTAAAAGTTATCTTGCGGGACAAATTAAATTATTACCAGATATTTCAATTTTTTTAGCACCAAATATTAATTCTTATAAAAGATTTCAAGATGGATCATTTGCTCCTACAAAATCTGTTTGGGGCATTGATAATCGTACTGCTGGGTTTAGACTAGCTGGTCATGGATCATCCATAAGAATTGAATGTCGAGTCCCAGGAGCGGATGTTAATCCTTATCTTTCTTTTGCAGCTTTAGTTGGTGCTGGGTTATACGGTATTAAAAATAAACTTAAATTAGATAAACCTTACTCAGGGAATATATATGAGAAAAAAGTAAATGAAGTTCCTAAAACACTTAATGAAGCAATCCAAATTGCTAAAAAATCTAAATTTTTAAAAGAGATATTTCCACAAGATGTACTTGATCATTATATCCATGCTGCTGAATGGGAGCAAAAAGATTATGATGGTTCAGTTAATGATTGGCAATTACGAAGATATTTCGAACGAGGCTAATTTTACTAAATGTTTGAGACTATTACTCCAATAGACAACTCCGTCTTAGTTAAAAGAGAATATGCAACAGAAGAAGATATTGAAAAAAGTCTCAGTAATTCCTATTCTGTAAGAGAGCATTGGAAAAATATATCTCTAGAAGAAAGAAAAAAGTCAGTTTTAAATTTTGTAGAAATATTTTTAAAAAATAAGGATGTTTCTAGTAATTTATGTAAGCAAATAGGCAGACCTATAGCACAGTGCCCAGGAGAGATGCGAGGTTTTGAAGAAAGAGCTCGTTATATGATTGAAAATGCTGATAGAGCACTATCAAGAGTTGTGTCAATTAAAAATGATGAATTTGATAATTATATAAACAAAGAACCACTAGGGACTATATTTGTAATTGCACCATGGAATTATCCTTTCAACACTTCTGTTAATTCAATTGTACCAAGTTTACTTGCAGGTAATGCAGTTATATTAAAACATTCTTCTCAAACTCCACTTTGTGCTGAAGAATTATATGAGGCAGCTAAACAATCTTCATTACCAAAAAATATTTTTCAGTATTTACATTTAGATCATAATCAAACATCAAGAATAATTTCAGATTCAAGAATTAATCATGTTTTATTTACAGGTTCTGTAAGTGGCGGAAAAAAAATAAAAAAATCTATAGGCACTAGATTTATTGGAGCCGGTCTAGAGTTAGGTGGGAAAGATCCAGCTTATGTTAGAGCTGATTGTGACTTAGATCATGCTGTTGAAAATTTAGTTGATGGATCATACTTCAATTCTGGTCAATCTTGTTGTGGTATCGAAAGAATTTATGTTGATAAAAAAATATACAATACATTTGTAGAAAAATTTAAAGATGTAACTGAGAAATATATTTTAGGAAATCCACTAGAGATGGAGACAAATTTAGGTCCAGTAGTGAAGCAATCTGCTGCAAATTATATTAGATCTGAAGTTAATAACGCAATTAGTCAAGGTGGAAAGAATATTATAGATAACAAAAAATTTAATTTAGATGATGGTAATAATTGTTATGTAAGCCCAAGTGCACTCATTAATGTCGATCATTCGATGAAATATATGATGGAAGAAATATTCGGTCCTTCAGTTGGAATAATGAAAGTAGAAAATGAAAATGAAGCTTTATCTCTAATGAATGATAGTTCTTATGGGTTAACAGCAAGTATTTGGACAAATGATAAGTCTTTTGCAGAAAATTTTGGAAAAAATGTTGAGACAGGAACTTTTTTTATGAATAGATGTGATTACTTAGATCCCGGCTTAGCATGGACCGGTGTAAAAGATACTGGAATTGGCGTTACTTTATCTGTTCTAGGATTTGATCATTTAACAAGAGCAAAAAGCTATCATATAAGAAATATTTAAGAT
The DNA here is from genome assembly GCA_902618385.1 of uncultured Alphaproteobacteria bacterium. Taxonomy (GTDB): domain Bacteria; phylum Pseudomonadota; class Alphaproteobacteria; order HIMB59; genus CACPNW01. The sequence goes on from CACNAF010000001.1 coordinate 17,838, forward strand.
TATGGAAAATATTAATTGGAATTATCCTACTACAATCTGGTTTGGTGTTGATAGAATAAAAGAAATACAAAAAGCCTGTGAAGAATTAAATATTCAAAAACCATTAATTGTTACTGATAATGGAATTTTAAAAACAAACATTATTAATAAGTTAAATGATTGTTTAGATAAACAGGCAATTGTTTATAGTGATGTTAAATCAAATCCTACAGGTAAGAATGTTGAAGATGGTGTTAAAGCATTTAATGAAAATAAACATGATGGAGTAATAGCTGTTGGTGGAGGATCGGGTATGGATACAGGAAAGGCAATTGCATTCATGGCCAAGCAAGAAAGACCAATCTGGGATTTTGAAGATATTGGTGACTGGTGGACTAGAGCTAATGCAGATTCAATTTTTCCTATAATTGCTCTACCTACTACAGCTGGAACAGGTTCTGAAACTGGAAGAGCGTCAGTCTTTACAAACGAACAAACACAAGAAAAAAAAATAATTTTCCATCCAAAAATGCTTCCATCAATTGTTATCCTTGATCCAAATTTGACAATTCCACTTCCTGCAAATCTAACAGCGTTTACAGGAATGGACGCGCTTGCTCATTGCTTAGAAGCATATTTGTCGAATATTTTTCATCCTTATTCACAAGGTATTGCATTAGAGGGCATTAGATTAGTAAAAAATAATCTTGTTCTTGCTTTTAATGATGGATCAAATCTAGAAGCTAGATCGCATATGCTAGCATCTTCATCTATGGGCTCAATAGCTTTTCAAAAGGGTTTAGGTGCTATCCATTCTTTAAGTCATCCTGTTGGTGCAATTTATAATACACATCATGGATTAACCAATGCAGTATTTATGCCATATGTTTTACAATATAATAAAAAAGGAATTGAAGAAAAAATTATTGATATTTCAAGATATATAAATTTAAAATCAGCAACATTTAATAATTTTATGGATTGGATTTTAGAGCTTAGATCTAATTTAAATATTCCTCATACTTTAAGTGAAATAATTGATGATGACAAAAATTTAGAAAAAATGAGTTTAATGGCTTTTAATGATCCATCAACAAGTACAAATCCTATACCAGTTAACGCAGAAGATTTTTTAAAAATGTATATAAACGCCTTTAAAGGTGATTTATAAATTTATAGCGTTGCTCCAATTATCCAAGGATTAAATTCATCGTCACCATAATCATTTATTTCACTCTTTGATTTTTCACCCGATGCAACTGAAATTATTTTATCAAATATTTCTTTGCCAACTTCATTAACGCTTGCAACATTATCCATAATAGTACCAGCATTGATGTCCATATCTTCACTAAGTTTATTATACATATTTGTATTTGTTGCTATTTTAATACTCGGAGTGGGTTTAAATCCAAAGCACGAACCTCGACCAGTAGTAAAACAAATAACATTAGCGCCAGAAGCAACTTGACCAGTTACAGATACAGGATCATAACCTGGAGAATTCATAAAGTTAAAACCTTTGGTTTTTACCTGTTCAGCATAATCGAGAACATCAACCATATTTCTATTTCCAGCTTTGGATACTGCACCTAATGACTTTTCCAGAATTGTAGTTAAACCTCCTTTTTTATTACCAGGACTTGGATTATTATCTAATGTGCTATCGTTGCTAGCAACATATTTTTTCCACCATTCAATTTGTTTATTTAGTTTTTCTATATTTTTTTCGTTTAATGATTTTTCAAATAATAAATGTTCGGCTCCATATATTTCTGGAGTCTCTGATAGTAATGTTGTTCCACCATGATCAATAATCATATCTGAAGCAAAGCCTAGTGCAGGATTTGCAGTTATCCCAGAATACGAATCTGAACCACCACATTGCAAAGCAACTGTTAGTTCTGAAATGGGTATATTTGTTCTAGAAATACTATTAATTTCATTTAGTTGATTAAAAATTTTTGAAGTTACTTTCGTTATTATTTCATTTGTTCCACCTTCATCTTGAATATTCAAATATTCAATATTTCTTTTTTCCTGATCATTGTTGTACAAACTTATTTGGGCACATTCGCATCCAAGTCCAATAACAAAAACTTTTCCAAAATTAGGATGAATTTTAAAACCTTCAATAGTTCTGTTAAATACATTCATGGCATATCCAGAAGTATTCATCCCACAACCTGATGAATGTTTTAAACAAACTGCCCCATCAATGTTATCAAAATTATTATCTTTTAAATAATTATTTATTTTATCAGATATTTTTTTAACAACTGTTGCCGAACAATTAACTGTACTAATTAAACCTATATAATTCCTAGTACCTGATGATCCATTATTCCTTTTAAAGCCTTTAAAGTATTCTGTTTTTTCACTTCTATTAATATCATTTCTAATATCTTTACGGATATATTCTCTTTTGAATTCACTATATCCCATATTATGGGAATGTACATGTTCACCAGGTTCTATATTTTTATTTGAGATTCCTATTATCTGACCATACTTAAAAATAAAATCACCACTTTTAATTTTTTTTAAAGAAATTTTATGGCCATAAGGAATATTATTTATAGATTTAATTCCATAATTTATATTAATATTCTGAGGAATATCCATTGGAGCAATTCCAATATTATCTTTTTCATTTAATTTGATTATGTTAAACATAACTTAGATTAATATATCATAAATAATCATGAACGAAATCGCAACTTATCCATCACTAAAAGATAGAGTAGTGCTTATTACAGGAGGTGCCTCAGGAATTGGGGAAAGTATTGTCGAACAATTTGCTTCTCAAAAATCAAAAGTTGCATTTTTAGATATAAATGATGAGTTAGGTAACGAATTATCAAAAAAAATTAAAAACAAATATGATATTGATAGTCTATTTGTAAAATGTGATTTAAAAAATATAGAACAACTTAAAAGTTCATTAGAGAAAGTAAAAAAAGAAATTGGGCCAATTTCAATTTTGGTAAATAATGCAGCAAATGATGAGAGACATGATCTAGATAGTGTCACCCCTGAATATTGGGATGATAGAATGAATATTAATTTAAGACATTATTTTTTTGCAACCCAAGCTGTCTATAAAGACATGAAAGATTTAGGTAAAGGTTCTGTTGTAAATATAGGTAGTTTTTCATGGATGATTTCTCAAGGCGGTATGCCTGGATATACCACTGCAAAATCTGCTATTATGGGATTAACAAGAACTTTAGCAAGAGATTTAGGTGTCTATAACATTAGAGTAAATTGTATTGTTCCTGGTTGGATCATTACGGAGAGGCAAAAAAAATTATGGCTTACTCCAGAAATCAAAAAAACTCAACTTGAGAGACAATGTATTAAGAGAATGCTTATGCCTGAAGATATATCAAAGCCAGTTTTGTTTTTTGCATCCGATCAAAGTTCTGGTTGTACCGCACAAAATTATGTAATTGATGGTGGCATAGTTAATTAATGAAAAAAAAATCCAAAATTGCTTTTGGTAGATTAGACTTACTTAGAAATGATACTTTAAATAATAAAAATAAAATTAGAATTGGTTTTATTGGTGGAGGTCCTAATTCATTTATTGGATACACTCATAGGTTATCAGCAAGATTTGATAATAAATTTGAATTTGTTGCTGGAATATTTTCAAAAGATAAAAAAAAATCTAAATCTTTTGGTTCTTCATTAGGATTAGCTGATGATCGTTGTTACAGTGATTATAAGTCTATGGCATCCGCTGAGTCAAAAAGAAATGATGGTATTCAAGCGCTTGGAATAATGACTCCATCGGGTGATCATTATAAGATAGCAAAAGTATTTATTGAAAAAGGAATACATATTATTTGTGACAAACCTTTAACCGCAACGGTTGAGGATGCTGTTAAATTAAAAAAAGTAATTTTAAAAAATAAAATTGTATTTGCATTAACACACAATTACTCAAGCTATCCAATGCTACGAGAGGCAAAAAATATTATTTCAAATCATAAATTAGGAAAAATCAATTTAATAAATGTTGAGTACCCCCAAGGTTATACAGTCGGAGTAAAAAAGAAAGATGAAAAAAGAACATTAAAATGGAGACTAGATAAAAAACAATCTGGGCCCTCAATGATATTATCTGAAATTGGAACTCACGCGTATCATTTGTTGAGATATGTGACTGGATTAGAAGCAAATGAAATATCAGCAGAAGTAAATTCATTATCCTCAGAAATTTCAGTTGATGATAATGCTTTTGTATTATTAAGAATGCGAAATAAGGCAAGAGGTATAATCTGGGTATCGTCTGCTGCTACTGGTGGAGAAAATGGTCTAAAAATTAGAGTGTATGGAACAAAAGGTTCAATAGAATGGTTACAGGATGATCCAAATAATCTAAAGTTTACAGAACTAGATAAACCAATGAAAGTTATAACAAGAGCAAGTAAATTAGTATCTAAATTTTCTCTATCATCTTCAAGAATTGCTGCTGGTCACCCAGAAGGTTTCTTTGAAGCTTTTGCAAATATTTATTCAGAATTTGCTGATCAGATTCATAATAAAAATAAAAAATATTCATTTCCAACAATTGATGATGGTGTCGCTGGTATTAAATTTATTTATGCAGCAAAAAAATCTTCTAATTTAAATTCAAAGTGGATAAAAATCTAAAATGATTAATTTTACCTTATTAGGAACAGGAAGAATTGGGAAATTACATGCGTCAATCATAAATGATCATCCAGAAGCGAGCCTCAAATATGTTTATGACATTGATACAAGCTCTGCTAAAAAAATTGCAAAAAAATATAGTTGTGAAATTGCAAAGACTGCAAAGGAAGCAATTTCTTCAGATCAAATAAATGCTATTTTAATTGCTTCTGCCACACCGACTCATACAGATTATATTTCTCTAGGAGCAGAATGTAATAAAGCTATATTATGTGAAAAGCCAATTGATTTAGATATAAATAAAGTAAATAAATGTTGGCAAAAAATTAAAAAATATAAACCAACTATACAAATTGGTTTTAATCGTAGATTTGATCCTAATCATAATAAAGTACAAAGTGAGGTTCTATCAGGAAAGATTGGTAAAATTGAAATGATTGTAATCACAAGTAGAGATCCTTCTCCACCTGGTATTGATTATTTAAAACAATCGGGTGGAATTTTTAGAGATTGTTCAATTCATGATTTTGATTTGGCACGATTTATTCTTAATAATGATCCAATTGTAGAAGTTTTTGCACAAGGTTCTGTAAATGTCTCAAATGATTTTAAGGTTACCAATGATTATGACACAACTATGTGTTTTATGAAATCAAAAAAAGGTGTTTTAGTTCATATAAATAATTCAAGAAGAGCTGTCTATGGTTATGATCAAAGACTCGAAGTATTTGGAAGTAATGGAATGTTAATTTCTGATAATGTTCCAAATAATGATATCAATTACTATAATCAAAATTTATCATTTGCAAAAAAACCTATTAAAAATTTTTTTATTGAAAGATACAAAGATGCTTATCAAATACAATTAGATCAATTTATTAAATCAATAAAAAATAAAAAAAATATATCAGTCACTTTTGAGGATGGAAAGAATGCTTTAATTCTTGCTAATTCAGCTACTAAATCAGCAAAATTAAATAAAGTTGTAAAACCAAAATTTTAGTTATAGATAAATTCTATGAATGAACAATTTAAAGATAAGGTCATTATAGTTACAGGTAGTACACAAGGTAGTGGTGCTGAAACAGCGAGATTATTAGCTAGCAGAGGTGCTAAAGCAATTACAATTTGTGGGAGACAAGAAAATAAAGGTCTTGAAGTTAAAAATCAGATTGAAAAATTAGGCACTGAGTGTTTGTATATAAAAGCAGACCTTAAAAATGTTGATGATTGCAAAAAAATTGTTTTAGAGACTGATAAAAAATTTGGAACAATAAATTCTTTAATTAATGTTGCAGGATACACAGAAAGAGGAACAATTCTAAGTGCTACTCTAGAAAATTATGAAAATAATTATAATATTAATACCCGTGCACCTTTCATATTAATGCAAGAGACAATTAAAATAATGATTAGAGATAAGAACAAAGGAACAATTGCAAATGTATTATCTATGGCAATGTATAGTGGTATGCCATTTATTGTTGCTTATAGTGGTTCAAAAGCTGCTTTAGCTACAATGACAAAAAATATTGCAAATTCTGTCGCTAGTTATCAAATAAGAGTAAATGCCTTAAATATTGGATGGACAGACACTCCTGCTGAACATGATATTCAAACAAGAGTTCATAAAAAAAATCCTAATTGGTTGCAAGATGAAGAAAAAAAAGTTCCTTTTAAAAGATTGATTAAGCCTATCGATGTAGCAAAGGGATTAGCTTTTATGTGCTCAGAAGAATCTGGATTAATGACAGGTAGTGTAATTGATTTTGATCAAACAGTACATGGCTGGCACTCTTACTCAGCATATGAAACTAGAGTTTTGGATGATTCTCTACTAGGAGAATAATTAATCACTTATTTCTCAACCATTTTTTAATTTTTAACTATAATTTATAATTTACACAAATTTAAATATTAATTAATAAACTAAAAATGGGAAAAAAAATAATTTCTATTAATGAAGGAAAATTATCAAAGTTTAAACTTCATAGCATTTGGCTTCGTGAAAGATTAAATGGGAGTGAATTTGTAGACCAAAATAATTTACAACGTTTATATGAACCAAGCCTTTTAGATGATAATCTATTTATAAATTCTCATAATGTTAACGAAAATATATTAAATGTTGAATTTAGTGATGGAGCAAAAGGATCTTTTAATATTGATGATCTTTATAATGAAATCAATAATATTGATGTCATACCTGAAAAAAAAATATGGAATGTCAGTGAACAAAATTTGGAAATTTTTGATAATAATAAAATCTTTGAGAATAAAAAGGAACTTATCAATATGCTTAAAGTATTTTATCAATATGGTTATGTAATAATTGAAAATACAAAAGCAGAAGAAGATGAAGTTATAAATTTTGCTGAAAAATTAGGCCCAGTTCGAGCAACAAATTTTGGAAAATTATTTAACGTTGTCTCAAAACCAAATCCAAATGACCTTGCCTATACTGCATTAGAGTTAACTTCGCATTCTGATAACCCATATAGAAAGCCTGTTCCTGGAATTCAATTACTTCATTGTATTGCTAATGAATCTACAGGAGGAGACTCAAGTTTAGTTGATGGTTTTAGTGTTGCAAATTTTTTAAAACATAACCAACCTGAATTTTATAAAGTATTAACTGAAACTAATGTTACTTTTAAATTTACAGATATTGATACTATTTTAGTTGATGAAGCAAAATTAATTGAACTAGACCATAATAATAACTTTAGACAAATACGATTTAGTGGAAGACTTGATTATGTTCCATTATTAGAGGAAAACAATCTTGATCTCTTTTATAATGCTAGAAAATATATGTTCAAACTTTGTAACTCTGATGATTTCAAAATTAAATTTAGATTATCTAGAGGAATGATTGCAATGTTTGATAACCTGAGATTATTACATGGAAGAACTAAATTTGATCCAAATACTGGTTTTAGACATCTACAAGGATGTTATATTGATCATGATGTCACTGAGGGTAAGCTTAGAAGGTTGCTAAAACCCTAATTGACTTCGAAGATCTTTTCAGCAGGATAAAAATTTAATATTTTACTATACCAATTACTATAATTATTTCTTTCAATTAATGAAACTGTAAAACCACCAAATCCACCGCCAGTCAATCTGGCGCCTAGAGCACCACATTCAACCGATCTCTGAACAATTAAATCAACATCTAAAGTAGATGCTTCAAAATCTTTAGAATATGATACGTGACTTTCATTCATTAATTTTCCAAACTCCTGAATATTATTTTCTATTAAATTTTTTTTCGCATTAATCACTCTATCATTTTCAAAAACTACATGCTTTGCTCTTTTTGCTATAGTATTATTGTCAAATTTATTTGTTTGAAAATTTTCTTTTTTAACTTCACCTAAATATTCTACACCAAGTTTTTTTTCAGCCTCTTGGAGTTCAGCAAATCTTTCATTATAAGAGCTATCTCTTAAATTTCGTTGTACTTCAGAGTCAATCAAACAAAATTTCCAATTTTCTGGAAAATTAATAAGTTCGTATTCTAAATTCTTACAATTCATAAAAAATGCTTTGCCATGAATACCAATAGAAGAGACCATTTGATCCATTATTCCACCAGAAACACCTATATAGTTGAATTCTACTTTCTTTGCTAATTTTGCAATTTCTGGATCTTTGATTTTTGTTTCAAAAAAAGTATTAAGTGCTTTTAGTGTAGCAACACACAATGCTGAAGATGATGAAATACCTCTTTCTAAAGGTATATCAGATGAAATAAAAATGTTTAAAAATCTAGATGAAATCTTATTTTCATCAAAAAAAATATGCAAACAACCTTTTATATAATCAACCCACTCATTGTTTATTGATTTTTTGAAATCATTGAATGTTTTTTTTTCTTTAAAATGTTGAGAATAAACTGTGAATTCATTAGAATTATTTTGAGATATCTCAATGGTATTTTTAAAAGATAAAAGTGTAGGCATGACATATCCACCAGTATAATCGGTATGTTCACCAATTAAATTTACTCTTGCATGAGCACTTTCCTTTACTTCTGCGTCTATATTAAATATATCTTTAAAACTCATATAATTACTAGTTATGACTAATCAAATTAATATATCTTTTACAAATGAAAATAAATTAAAAATTATTCTTGATGATAAATTAGTAGTTTCAAATTTGAAACTGTGTTTCTCATTAGTTTATTCAATAAAATCTATATCAGGAGGTGAAATAACAAAGCAAATTGGACGTTATTACGAGTTATCTATAAAAAAAAATACAATTTTATTAGATTTACAAATTCCTAAAATTGGTAACTTCAACCTTTCGTGTGGTCCGGAAGGTATTTTCATTATTGATACATTAAACAATAGTAAATTAAATATAAATGTTTCAGATTTGATATTTGAAAAACCAATTAAAAAGAAAACTTATGAAGATTTAAAAACAAAAAATTTTATACCTATTATTCCTGAGCCAGAAAAAATTTATTTACAAAATGAATTTGTAAATATTGAAAATAAAACATTTAATCTAAATACGGAAATTGAAATTATTTCTAATTTGCAAAATGTTATTTACAAATTGGATATTAATTTTACTTCTGAAAAAGGATTTCCAATTTTTTTTAAAAAAGATGATCAGTTATTAAACGATCAATATTTTATGCATATAACAAAAGATAATATTGAGATTAAATACAATACTTATGGTGGAAAGCTATATGGTCTTATATCTTTAGTTCATTTAATTGATTTCTATCAAACAAAGCTTCCAATTTGTACAATTCACGATAATCCAAAATATCAATGGAGAGGAATGCATCTCGATTGTGCAAGACAATTCTATACTATTAATGAAATCAAACGTTTATTTAATTACATGGCATTATTTAAGCTTAATAGATTTCATTGGCATTTAACAGATAACGAAGCGTGGAGAATTGAAATTAGAAAATATCCAGATCTAGCATTAAATGGGGGATACAGAGGATATAATTTTAAAATACCACCATTGTACGGAAGTGGTTATGATAAATACGGCGGATATTACTCACAGGAAGATATCAAAGATTTAATTATATATGCAAAAAAATTAAATATCGAAATTATGCCTGAAATTGATTTACCAGCACATTCTTGGGCATTACTAGAAATTATGCCAGAACTTAGAGAACAGTCTTCAAATATAGTTAGTGAAGATGTTGGTTCGTATAAGAACAATACAATAAATCCTTCCTTAGAAAAAACTATAACTTTTTTAAAAGATATGTTGAATGAAGTAAGTGATATTTTCTCATATGATGTAATTCATGTTGGCGTTGATGAAAGACCAAGTAATGCCTGGGAAGGTTCTCCAGCAATTATCGAGTTTATGAAAAAAAATAATATTAAATCACAAGAGGAATATCAAGATTACTATATGAATTTTTTAATAGATTTTCTAAAATCAAAAAATAAAAGAACAGCTGCATGGAATGAGGCGGCAGTGTCTCCTCATATCGATCATGGTGTGGGTGGAAGTGCTGGAAAAATTGATAAATCATGTTTGATCTTTTCATGGGAGCATTCAGATGTTGCAAAAGAAACTACAAATAAGGGATTTGAAACAATACTTTGTCCCGGTCAAAAAACATATTTTGATATGGCTTATAATAATTCAACTGAAGAAAGAGGTATTTGTTGGGCTGCAACTATAGAGGTAAAAGATATTTATGAATGGGACCCAATAAAAGATTTAAATAAATCAGAATTGATAAAAGGGTTACAAGGTCAACTGTGGTCAGAGACAATTACAGATAAAAAATTTTTTGATCAAATGATCAACCCAAGATTAGCAACTTTATCAGAAGTTGCATGGAAAGGAAAAATTTCAAGAAAATGGATAGAATTTCGTTCAGCACTTCTACATTCTATGGATTTTTTAAAAAAATTAGGCTGGCGATATCACAATTTTTGATGTTAAAGTAAAATAAATATGAAAATAGGCGCAGTAGGTTTTGGGAGTAGGACAGTAGGTGTTTATAATGAATTTTCAAAAGTTAATCCAAATTTTGAAATGGTTGCTTATGTAGATCCTCAGCCAATAGGTAAAGATTTTGCTGAGAAAAATAATTTTTTTCCAAATAAATCATATTCAAGTTTAAACGAAATGTTGGATCGAGAGAAGCTAGATATGTTAATGATTGGGTCCCCCAATCATTTACATTTAGATCATATTAAGCTTGGATTAAGAGCAGGATTACAAATATTTGCTGAGAAACCTATAGTAATAAGCGAACAAGAAACTTTTGAGTTAGCAAAATTAATAAAAGAATATGGCAAAGAAAGAATTATTGTTGGCTTAGTTTTAAGATATTCACAGCAAGCAAGATCTGTGAGAAAATTATTAGATCAAAATGCTATTGGAAATATAATATCGATTGAAGCTTCAGAACATATCGTACCTTCGCACGGTGCTTTTTTTATGAGAAACTGGAGAAGAAAACAAAAATATTCTGGAGGCTTTATGCTGGAAAAATGTTGTCATGACATTGACTTTTATTCAATGATTACGAAGAGCAGACCTATTAAAGTTGCTAGTTTTGGTTCAAGAAGATCTTTTATACCCGAAAATCTTCCAGAGGGTTCTCATGAACAATATACAAAAGACAGGTTAAAAGGTTGGGAGTCAAAATCAAATGTTTTTGATAGTGATGCTGATATTGTCGATCATCAAGTAGCAATAATAGAATATGCAAATAAAGCAGTACTATCTTTTCATACTAATATGAAAGTTCCAGACGAATTTCGAAGATTTGCAGTCATAGGATCTGCGGGAATGATTGAGGGAGATTTTGTTAAAGGATTTATGAAAGCTCATGATGAAAATAATAATGTACTTATTGATGAAGATTATGGAGCAGCTTTTGGAAAAGAAATTAAAGGTCATTATGGCGCAGATAGCATGATGGCTCAAGACATTAACAATTATTTATTAAAAAATAATAAAGAATTACCAGTTGGTGTAATAGAATGTATGGAGGCAGGAATTGTTGCTATGAAAATTGATGAAGCTAGAAATACTGGTAAAGTAATTGACTTAACAAGCACTTGGGATAAATTCGACTCCCTATTAAATTAGTAATTATGAATCAAAAATTAAAATCATATACCGCCCAAACATATATAGCATATGCACTAATTGCTCCTGCTGCTATTTATATAATTCTTATTGTTGCTTGGCCATTATTAGAAACAATTAGATTATCTTTTACAAATTCTAGTTTAGCAGGAGAAGATTATGTTGGTTTAGAAAATTATCAAAAAATGTTTTCTAGTAAAAAATTTAATGGAATAGTGACCAGAACATTTGTTTGGATGTTTTTTTCAGTCTCTTTAAAACTTATCATTGGTTTAATTGGAGCTGTTTTACTTAATGCTAATTTAAAAGGAAGATCAATTTTCAGAGTACTTGTAATGCCTCCATGGGTAGTTCCAATTGCAATTGGTATGCTTGGCTGGTTATGGTTGTATAACGGGTATTTTGGAATTATCGCAGGTGTAGGTATGCGAACTGGTATTTTGGACGGTCCTTTTGGATTTCTTGCTTACAAACAAAGTGCCTTTATTTCTACAATCATTGCCGATGTTTGGGTTGGAACACCAATGGTAACCGTTTTCTTTCTAGCTGCAATGCAGGGTGTGCCAAGAGATTTATATGAAGCTGCTTATTGTGATGGCGCTTCAAGATGGGATAGATTTTTTAAAATCACATTACCTCAAATCACTCCTGTCATTATTACAATGTCATTACTATCTGCTATTTGGACATTCAACTCATTTGAAATAATTTGGATATTGACTGAAGGTGGGCCAAGAGGTTCAACAACTACATTAATTATCGACACCTATAAACAAGCATTAGGCAATTATAAATTTGGAAGAGGTGCTGCTAGAGCCGTGGTCGTAATGATTTTACTAATGTTATTTGCAGGATTTTACTTAGCTTTACTTGCTAGAATTAATAAGAAAATTTCTCATGAATAAATATAATCCTTTTGAAAAAATATTGATCTATTTTGGCATCTTTGTCTTCATGACTTTTATTCTTTTGCCTTTTATTGAAATGTTTTATGCATCGCTTCGTCCCTTAGATCATTTATTTAGATCTCCATACCAATTTTATTCAGATGATTTATCTTTTTGGGCTTATCAAGAAATGTGGAATACGGTACCAATGCTTGGAAGATATATCTTTAATAGTTTTTTTCTGGCTTCCTGCGTTGCTATACTAACTCTTATATTTGTTATTCCTGCAGCCTACGCATACGCACGTTTTAAATTTCCCGCAAAGAATACGAGCTTATACATACTCTTAGCAATTAATATGTTTTCAGGAGCAGTAATTTTAATACCTTTATACAAATTGTTAAGGACTTTAGGTTTATTAAATAGTTATCAATCTATGATAATTCCTGGTGTTGCTTTTTTAATACCAACTGCAATTTGGTTGCTAAAATCTTACTTTGAGAAAATACCAATAGATTTAGAAGAGGCAGCTTTTGTAGATGGGGCTTCAAGAGTACAAATACTCAGACATATCATAGCTCCTTTAAGTACACCTGGCTTAGTTGTAGTTGGTATTTATGCATTCATAGGCGCATATGCTCAACAATTCTTATTTGCGATTACATTTAATCAGAAAAAAGAATATATGCCAATTCCAACAGGGTTATATGAATTTATAGGATATCAAAGCGTTAAATGGAATGAAATGATGGCAGCAGCCTTAGTAGGGATGTTACCAGTTTTATTATTATTTGTATTTTTACAAAAGTATATTGTAGAGGGGCTTACTGCTGGTGCGGTAAAAAACTAAATTGGATAAATATAATATATACGAAAAGATATTATTATATTCAGGAATTCTAGTCTTTATGATTTTTATTCTTTTGCCTTTTGTCGAAATGTTTTATGCATCGCTTCGTCCCTTAGATCATTTATTTAGATCTCCATACCAATTTTATTCAGATGATTTATCTTTTTGGGCCTATAGAGAAATGTGGAATACAGTACCAATGCTTCCACGATATATTTTTAACAGTTTTTTTCTTGCCTCAGTAACTTCTATTATTACTTTGCTTTTTGTAATTCCTGCAGCTTACTCTTATGCACGTTTTAAATTTCCTTTTAAAAATTCTTCACTCTATATTTTATTAGCAATTAATATGTTTTCAGGAGCAGTTTTATTAATTCCTCTCTATAAAGTATTAAGAACATTTGGTTTGCTAAATACATATCAAGCTATGATTGTTCCCGGTGTTGCTTTTTTAATACCAACTGCAATTTGGTTGCTAAAATCTTACTTTGAGAAAATACCAATAGATTTAGAAGAGGCAGCTTTTGTAGATGGGGCCTCAAGAGTACAAATACTCAGACACATAATCGCACCTCTTAGTACCCCTGGTCTGGTAGTTGTTGGGATATACGCTTTTATAGGATCTTATGCTCAACAATTCTTATTTGCGATTACATTTAATCAGAAAAAAGAATATATGCCTATCCCTTCAGGGCTGTATGAATTTATTGGTTACACAACAGTCAAATGGAATGAAATGATGGCAGCCTCTCTTGTTGGGATTGCCCCTGTCTTAATAATTTTCCTTTTTCTACAGAAATATATTGTTGCTGGACTCACTTCTGGGGCAGTAAAAAACTAGAAAAATACCCAAAAACTAACTTGCTTCATAGAGCCAGTTAATGTTATCTCTTTTTTATATTTAAATGGAGGAATTATGAATTTCAAAAAACTATCTTCATTTCTTACAATAGCTATACTTTCACTAGTTGGTTTTAAAACTTATGCTGCTGAAGTACACGGAGTATTTTGTGGCGGTGAGCTTCGACCTAATTATGTTGAAATAGCTGATAAGTACATGGAAGACAATCCTGGAGTTACTGTAACTCTAGAGGCTGTTCCTTGGGGAACATGTCAGGATAAAGTAATCAATCTTGCTATTGCAGGTGATCCTGTTGCATTTTCATATGTTGGATCAAGAACTCTAAAAGGTCTTGCAGAAAATGGACATATTTTAGAAACAAATATACCTGCTTCTCAAAAAGCAATGTATCAACCAGGTATCCTAAACACAGTTACACACATGGGTAAAACTTGGGGTTTCCCTCATGCGTTTTCAACTAAAGCACTTTTCATGAATTGTGGTCTTTTAGAAAAAGCAGGTGTTGCATGTGAAGGTCCTCAAACTTGGGATGAATTATATTCAATGGCTGAAGCTGTAACAAAAAATGTTGATGGAGCAGCAGGAATTGGACTAGCTGGTAAAGATTTTGATAATACTATGCACCAATTCTTAAACTACCTATACAGTAATGGAGGACAAGTTATTGATCCAATGTCAAACGAAATAACTTTGAATTCATCTAATACTGTTGAAACATTAGAATTTTATGGAAAGTTAGCAAACGTTGCTCAGGAAGGTCCTTTAGCTTGGGAGAGATCTCAGTTAACAGAACTATTTAATGACGAAAAAATTGCTATGTATATTAATGGACCTTGGGGTAGAGGTCAGCATAAGGAAGGTCTAGATGTTAAAACAGTTAGAATTCCTGCTGGACCACAAGGAAATCAAGGTACTCTTTTAATCACTGATAGTGTTGCAGTTTTCTCAAACACAGGTGTTGAAAAAGAAGCAATGGAATTAGCTAGCATAATCACATCAGGTGACTCTCAATACAGTCTTGATACTGATTGGGGTCTAACACCAATTATGCAATATCCTCAAATTGGAAATGAAGCTCCATACAATGAAGATTATTGGATGATGTTTATTGATGCGATTGGCGATGGTGGACCAGAGCCACTATTTGTAGACTACAAAGCTTTTCAAACTGTTATGAACTCTATGATCCAGGGTGCAATTCTTGGTGAAGGAGATGCTGCGGATTTAGTAGCTGAGGCAGCTGAAGAGTTAGAAGAATATAAATAATCACAATATTTTGCTAGGGCATTATTTGCCCTAGCATTTAATATAAAATCCAAATGAGCAAGTTAACAAGATCTTATTCCTCAAAAATTAATTCAATTTTAAAGAAGATATTAAAAGAAGAAGAAAAAAAATTCTTACAGTGTGCTAAGCTAATTAGTAAATCATATAAAAAGGGTGGGCAGTTATATATTTTTGGAACTGGACATTCTAGATTACTTGGAGAAGAATCATTTCATAGAGCGGGAGGTTTTGCGGCGGCATGTCCAATAAGAGATGATGATCTTAGTTTTAAAAAAGGAGCAAGAAAAGCAACTGCTTTAGAAAGAACTCCAAATATTGCTAAAAAAGCTTTAGCTAAATATAAAATTACTAGCAAAGATATTTTGATGATTGTATCTAATTCAGGTGTCAATCACGCACCAGTTGAAGCAGCATTAATTGCTAAGAAAAAGAAAATAAAAACAATTTCATTAACATCTGTGAAATACTCAAAACAAGCTCCTCTATCTAAATTAAATAAAAGATTATTTGAAATAACTGATATATTCATTGATAATAAGATTCCACCTGGTGACGCGATTATAAATGTTAAAGATAATATGGTTGGGCCAGCTTCAACAATTACTGGATCTTTTATTTTAAATTCAATTTTAATTGAAGTTGCAAATATCTTAAAAAATGAAAAATTGTTTCCATTCTACATCAGCGTAAATATGCCAAATGCTAAAAAAAATAACGATAAATTAGAGAAAAAATTTAGTAAGATTAATCCTCATTTATAAGTATTTTTTAATTTTTTTAAATAACTAGCAAATTACTATATAAGATATTAAATTTAGATGACTGATCAAAATAAAGTTAGTGGAAAAATAATAAATCATAATTCTACTTATATTGGCGATGTATATTTCAGTGAAAAAATTGATGAATTAAAAATAAACGACTCAGATGATTATAATAATATTATAGTTCCTGGTTTTATTGATCTCCATTGTCATGGTGGTAATGGATTTGATGTAATGGAGGGCTCACAATCAATTATTGAAATGTCAAAATATCATTTGAGGCATGGGACAACTTCAATTATGCCAACAACTTGGACAAATACCCTAGAAAATACTATTTCAGCATTAAAAGGATTTAATGAAATTAAGAATGATAATCAAAATATTCTTGGTATCCATTTGGAAGGACCTTTTATTAATCCTAATAAACTTGGCGCTCAACCAAATTTAACTGAAAAACCATCTTTGGATTTTATAAAAAAAATTCTTGAAATTTCTGATGTAAAAATCATTACTTTAGCTCCTGAAATTGATGGGATGCAAGAATTTATAAATCACTTAATAGATCTAAATATTAAGGTTCAATTTGGTCACACTTTAGCAGATTTTTCTTGCTGTGATAAAATTATGAAAGATTATGAAGTTGGCTTTACACATTTGTATAATGCTATGTCTGGCAATGATCATAGATCCCCAGGAGTTTTATCAGCTGCTCTTTTAAAAGGAAAATATGCTGAAATAATTTGTGATAATATTCATGTTAGTAAAGAAGCAATAAAAATTGCAAAAAAATGTATTCCTGGGCTTTATGCCATAACAGATTCTATTAACGCTAGCGGACTGAATGATGGAGAATATATTTTTGCAAAAAATAATATTAAAAAAGAAAATTATTCAGTAAAAATTAAGTCTGACGGTACTTTAGCAGGAAGTATTGTTACTATGGATCAAACTTTTAAAAATTTAATATCAATGAATTTTTCATTAGAAGAAGCAGTTGCTTTAACTAGTTATAATGCTTCTAAATATATGAATCTAGATAATGTGGGTATAATTCAAAAAAATTTTTTAAGTAATTTTCTTATTTTAGACAAAGAATTTAATCTTAAAGAAGTTTATTTAAGAGGAAAAAAAATTAATGTCTAGTTCTCAAGTTTTATCGGAAGCACTTTCAATTCCAAATAAAATTAATCATTTTAGCTTGAATGATAAAAATAATTATCAGGAAATATCAAATTTAATATCAGAAAAAAAGATTGATTATGTTGTTACTGTTGCAAGAGGTACTTCAGATTGTGCTGCTCTTTATTTGTCTTATATGTTTGCAAAATATCTTGGTTTACCAACATATAGCATGCCTCCATCTATAATAACTTTAGAAGAATCAAAATTTGATTTTTCGAGAGCATTAGTATTTATTATTTCTCAATCTGGAAAAAGTGAAGATTTGGTTGAATGTCATAAAATGGTAAAAAAAATGGGAGCAAGGACCATATTAATAAGTAATAACTTAAATAGCCCCATTATAAAAACATCCAATTATTTTTTTGATATAAATGCCGGTGAAGAAAAAAGTGTTGCAGCAACAAAAACTTTTGTTTTGTCTTTATTGATAATTTTAAAAATTGTTTTTAATACTCTTAATAAAAAAGATATTAATAAGCATATTGAAAAGCTAAGTGATCATTTAATTTTAGATAGTAAAAATCAATGGAATCCAAATCTATTAGATAAAACCATAAGTAATGGTTATATAATTAGTAGGGGCGTTGGATACGCAATTTCTAATGAAATATCTTTAAAGTTTAAAGAGTTATGTCAAGAAATGATAGAACCTTTTAGTAGTGCTGAAGTAATGCATGGACCAAAAAGCTTGATAGAAAACTCATTCAAGTTATTTACTATATCACTTAGAGATAAAAGTGGGATGATAGTAGCAAAAGATTCTAATCAAATTATTTCACTAACTAATCTTCACTATGAAATTACCTATGATGAAAACTCGAAAACAAAATTAAGATATAAGACTAGTGAAATGATAGAATTAGATCCAATTATAGTACTATCAAAATTTTATCCATGGATAGTTAATTACTCTTTTGAAAAAGGATTAGATCCAGACAATCCTAGATACCTAACTAAAGTAACACAAACATTCTAATTTGAATAATATTGATATAGCAATTATTGGCGCAGGTTCTGCAGGAAGTATAATAGCAAATAAACTTCTGAGTGAAACTAATTTTAATATAGCTCTTATTGAGGCTGGGCCTAAAGATAACAATCCTATTATTGATGTTCCTCTTGGTTATGGAATGACATTTTATAATAAAAAAATTAATTGGAACTTCTATTCAGAAAAACAAGAAAATTTATTCAACAGGCAAATATATTATCCGAGAGGTAAAGTTTTAGGTGGCTCTGGTTCAATAAATGCAATGGTCTATGCAAGAGGATTAGAAACAGATTATGAGAATTGGGGAAGCAACAAGGAATGGAGTTTTGAAAATATAAAAAAAGTATATAGTTCGATGGAGCAACAAATAAATCATGATAAAGAATTTCTTACAAAAGAAAAGATTCCAGTAAATAATGTAAGTAAGCATCATCATCCAATTTTAGAATATTTTTTTAAAGCTAGTAGTGAAATTGGTATTAAAAAAAATATAAATTTAACTACATCAATTGAAAATCAAGTAGGTCATTATAATATTAATACTTATAACGGTACTAGACATTCATCTTCAAAAGTATTTTTAAAGCCTATATTAAAAAACCCTAGGTTAATTATATTAGAAAATACTCAAGTAAAAAATTTAATAACTAAAGATAAAAAAATTACTGGAATTAAAATTCAAAATAAATCAACAGAACAAATAATAAATCTATCTCTTGGAGCAATTTTATGTTCTGGCTCTATAATGACACCTTACTTGTTAATGCATTCTGGTATTGGTGATAAAGAGCATTTAAAACAATTTGATAAAGAAATAATTATTGATAATTCTAATGTTGGAAGAAATCTTCAGGATCATCTTGGTTTAGATTATTTATTTAAAACGCATCATCATTCACTAAATAAATCTTTAGGAACTTGGCCAGGCAGAATTACTTCTGTATTAAGATATTTATATAATAGGAAAGGACCATTATCATTAAGTATTAATCAGTCTGGGGGGTATGTAAATTGGAATTCAAAACATCATTATCCTAACTTACAGATATATTTTAATCCGTTGACTTATTCTATCACTCATAAAAATAAAAGACCTTTGCTAAAAACTGATAAATTTAATGGTTTTATTATTGGTTATAATTCTTGTCGACCAAAAAGTTTAGGAACAGTTAAATTAAATTCTCCTAATTTTGATGATTCTCCATTGATAGATCCAAATTTTCTATCACATGAAGAAGATATATATGATGTTAAATGTGCAATTAATTTTTCTAAAGTTTTGGCAAACACAAATAGTATTAAAAAAATAAGAAATGAAAGTGTTACACATGATCTTTTAAATGCTAATGAAGAAGATATGATTGATCACTTTAAATCTAATGCAGTTTCTATCTATCACCCTTGCGGTACCTGTAAAATGGATGAAGATCCTAAAAAGGGAGTTGTCTCTGAAAGATTAAAAGTTCACGGAATGGAGAATCTTTGGATTGCTGATGCATCTGTTTTTCCAAATATTACCTCGGGCAATATAAATGCTCCTGTAATGATGCTTGCTAATCTTGGAAGTAAATTTATTATTGATGATTTAAAAAAAATTTAATTTATGAAAATAGTTAAACTTGAAACATTTACAAAACCATATGTAAGTTTTGTAAAAATAACAGTTGAGGATGGTTCAATTGGTTATGGTCAAATGTCAACTTATCATGCAGATATCACAGCTCAAATTTTTCATAAACAAGTAGCACCCTGGGTTTTAGGAAAAGAATATTTTGATTTCGATGATTTAGAAGATTTTATCTTTGAAAGAGAGCATAAATTTCCAGGATCTTATCTTTTACGTGCAATTGCTGGTTTAGATACAGCCTTGTGGGATTTGAAAGGCAAAATCGAAAGTAAACCTGTAGTCTCATTGATAGGAGGATCTCCAGGAAATTTAAGAATATACGGTTCATCAATGAAAAGAGATATTACACCAAATGATGAAGCAAATAGATTTAAAAAACTCTTTGATGAAAAGGGTGTTGATGCATTTAAATTTAGAGTTGGTTCTGAATGTGGAAGAGGAGTTGACGAATGGGAAGGAAGAACACCCAGTATAGTAAAAACAATAAATTCAACTCTAGATAAAAGTGTAATTAAGATGGTCGACGCAAACAGTTGTTATAGTTCTGTTCAAGCAATAGAAATTGGGAAACTTTTAGAAGATAATAATGTTACTCATTTTGAAGAACCTTGTCCTTACTGGAAACCAGAAGAAACTAAAAAAGTTACTGATAGTTTGAAGATAGATGTTACTGGGGGAGAACAAGATTGTGATCTACGAATATGGAGAGATATGGTTAACAGAAAAATTGTAAATATTTTTCAGCCAGATGTTATGTATATGGGAGGATTAACAAAAGCTATGAAGGTTGCTAAAATTATTGAAAAGGGTGGTTTTACATGTACTCCACATACAGCTAATTTATCTTTAGTAACAATTTGTACAATGCATTTTTTAAAAGCAATAAATAATTCAGGTCCCTATCTTGAATTTTCAATTGAAGGTAAAGATTATTATCCATGGCAGCAGAATTTATTTTTAGGTGATCCTTTTAAAATATCTAATGGAATGGTTAAAATTGAAGATACTCCTGGTTGGGGTATAGAGATTAATCCTGATTGGTTAGAGAAATCAGAATATAAAAAGACAGAAATATAAAATAATGATTAAAAATATAATTTTTGATTTTGATGGAGTTATAGTTGATAGTGAGGTATTAGCTTCTAAGGCATTTTCCAAATATTTTAGTAAATTTGATCAATCAATTAAAGAGGAGCAATTTTATAAATATGCTGGCAAAAAAACAGTCGAAGTAATAGATTTATTGTCTTCTAAATATAAGATTGAAAACAAAGAAAAATTTACAAACGAAATATTTGATATTGTTTCAGAAGTTTATTCCAAGGATTTAAAACTAGTTGATGGAGCAAAAGATTATATTAGCAAATCAAATAGAAATCACTTTATTGGATCTAACAGTAATAAGGATAGAATTCTTGATGGATTGAAGCTTGTTGGGTTAGATAAATTTTTTTTAAGTGACCAGGTTTATTCATTCGATATGGTAAAAAGACCAAAACCTGATCCAGATATATACTTAAAGGTTTTAAATGATAATTCACTTATTAGAGAAGAGTCAGTCATTATTGAAGATAGTGGCGTAGGTGTTAAAGCAGCAACTGCAGCAGGAGTAAGGGTATTTGGTCTTACTGCAGGAAAACATTGGCATTCTGATAGAGATACAAATGAACTATTTGACAATGGTGCTTTGAATGTATTTAGTGATTATGAAAGTTTAGGTAAGGCAATAGAGGAGCTTTAAATGGGGCCAGATGTAAAAGGAAATCCACTTTATATTTCAGTCTATCTTTTGATAGCCTCCTATATTTTAGGTGAATTTATTTTTCCTAAATATCCACTGCTATATATTCTTAATCTTTTTGGATTATTAATTATAATTTTAATGCCAATTGTATTTTTTTCCTCAAGAAATGCATTTAATGCACATGAGGAAAAATTACCTCCTCAAACTGAAACAAATAGAATTATAAAAACTGGAATTTATGCTTACTCTAGAAATCCAATTTATTTATGTTTTGTTTTATTTCATTTTGGTATGTTTCTTACTTTTGAAAACATTATGTATTTTATTTGTTCTATAGGATTATTTTTTTGGTTAAATAATTTTGTAATATATGAAGAGGAAAAATATTTAAAACATAAATTTGGTGATGAATTTGAAAGATATTGTAATTCGGTTAAAAGATGGATTTTTTTCTAGTTAAAATTTATTGAAGAAATTTTATGATTTTTTTCAAATTTAATAATGATCTGAGCTTTTTTATTTAGATCCTTCATCATCCATTTAGTTATTTTCTCATAATGTTGAATAAAATAGTTAATTTCATTTGAAGTCATTCTTTTTGATTTTTTGTTTTTTGATTGATTAGTTTTTTCCTGCATTAATCGCCATTTAAAAACATTATCAAAAGAGGATGTTTTCAAAAAAATAAGTTCATCAAATAACTTAAATAATTTTTTATATTCTAATTTTAATTTATTATTATAGAAATTTCTCCATTGATATTTTGGATCTTTAATTTTTTCTAAATTATTTATATTTTTATGAAGAATTTTTTTTGGAATTTCTGAACTTCCACAACACCAACCTTCTAAGAAAAGAATATCACATTTAGTTTTAGTTATTTTAGTTGATTTACTCGTATCATCAATCAACTTATCAAATATAGGGGTTGTGATAGGGTATTTACTATTATTAAATTGTTTTATATTTTTAATTAATTTTTCAATGTCATGTGTTCCTGGAACACCTCGAGTTATTAACAAGTGATGTATTTTTTTAGATAATTGAGATCGTTGTTTTCTTGATAAATAATAATTATCTAAACTAAGCAAAAGTATTTTCTTATTATAAAATTTTTCAATGGTTTTAGAGATAATATTAATAAATGATGATTTTCCAATACCCTGAGAGCCTCCAAATAGGAATTTTTTTGATTTACTAGAGCAAATATAATTTATGATTGGAATTAATTTATCTACTATGTACTTTTTGGAATATTTTTTATTATATGTTTTGTGTATTTCTATTTGAATATAGTCTATTAATGCACTCATTTAATATTTATTTATAAACAAAATACTTATACATGAAATTTCTTTTTGATTTAGGTGGTGTTTTTTTTGATTGGGACCCTCATTATTTTTATAAAGATGTAATTGAAGACAAAGAAGAAAGAGACAATTTTCTCAATAATATTTGCAATGATGAATGGAATATCCAACAAGATGCTGGAAGACTTATAAAAGATGCAGAAACTGATCTAATAAAAACTTATCCTGATTATGAAGATAAAATTAAATTATATTATAAAAATCATCATAAAATGTTTAGAAAAATCTTTCAGTATTCAGTTGATGTTTTAGATGTTTTAAAAAATAAAAAATATAAGTGTTATGTTTTGTCAAACTGGTCTTGGGAAACATTTCAAGATATGGATAAAAAATATCCATTCCTAAATAAATTTGATGGCCTAATAATATCTGGAAAAGAAAAATTGGTT
This sequence comes from uncultured Alphaproteobacteria bacterium, assembly GCA_902618385.1. Taxonomy (GTDB): domain Bacteria; phylum Pseudomonadota; class Alphaproteobacteria; order HIMB59; genus CACPNW01. The sequence goes on from CACNAF010000001.1 coordinate 41,551, forward strand.
AAACCTAATGCTGAAATATATAAGTTAGCTACAAGTCGTTTTAATCTAATTCCAGAGGAAACTGTGTTTATTGACGATAAAAAAGAGAATATTGAGGCCGCAAAGAAACTTGGTTTTTTAACTATACATTTAACTGACCCTGAAATAATAATCCACGAAATTAATAGATTTATTTAATTTAAGCATGAATGAAACTTTTGATATTTTAGTTATTGGTGGAGGGATTAATGGTGCTGGAATTGTTAGAGATGCATCAGGCAGAAATTTAAAAGTTTGTTTAGTTGAAAAAAACAAAGTTGGTTCAGCAACCTCGTCCTGGTCTACAAAATTAATACATGGCGGATTAAGGTATCTTGAAAATTACGAATTTCGTCTTGTACGTGAATCTCTCAAGGAAAGAGAAGTAATAAAAAAAATTGCCAGTAATATAACAACACCATTACCTTTTATTATACCTTATCAAAAATCTTTAAGGCCTAAATGGTTAATTAAATTAGGATTATTTTTATACGATAACATTGGTGGTAAAATGACTATACCAAAATCTTCAACTATAAATATTAAAAACGAAATGCCTAATATTTTAAAAGATCAATTTAAAATTGGTTTCCAATATTATGATTTACAAGTTGATGATAAAAAACTTGTTCAGTTAAATGTTGAAGATGCAAAGAAAAAAGGTGCTATTATTATTCAAAATAGAAAAGTTATAGATGCAAAACGAAATAAAAATATTTGGGATATAACTTTAGATGATAATACTATACTTCAATCTAAAATTCTTATTAATGCTGCCGGACCTTGGATAAATGAAGTTTTAAGTAATGTTATTAAATTAAATTCAAATAAATCAATTCGACTTGTAAAAGGTAGTCACATAATAACTAAAAGTCTTTACAATCAGAAAAAAGCTTTTACTTTACAAAATGAAGATAACAGAATAATTTTTGTTATACCTTATAAAGATGAATATTCTCTTATTGGCACCACCGAAACGGAAGTTTTTTCACCAGAAAATCCAAAAATTGATGAAAGTGAAATTGATTATTTATTAAATTCAGTAAATAAATATTTCATTAAACAAATATCAAGAGATGATATTGTAAGTTCTTATTCTGGAATTAGACCACTTATTGAAGATTTTAAAGAAGCATCAAAAGTTACTAGAGACTATATATTTGACTTAAATGAGGATGGTTCACAGGCACCATTATTAAACATCTATGGAGGAAAACTAACGACGTATAGAAAATTAGCTGAAAATGTTCTTTTAACTCTTAATAAACATATTTCAATAAATAAGGAAAATTCTTGGACTGCGAAACAAAAACTATAATTGGTATCCCTCTTAAATAACTTTTCAAAGTTGGTGGGCAGAAAAGTTTTATAAGAGGAATACTTCTTATAGGAGGAAATAATATGAACCCTCTGCCCTTAATTATTTTAGTTTAAATTTATGATATTTATTGAAAGTTTTTAAAAAAACGAAGTATTGCCCCTTAAATTAGGGGCAATAATCAATACGATTCTATTATTTAAATGCTTGTCCTGAACTATCAAATAATTGGCATCTTCCAGCAGGAAAACCAACTTTTACAGTATCACCAACTTTAATTTCTGAATGTCCTTCAGTTTCAGCAACTAATGGCTCTCCATCTTTTTCAAGGTATAGGTAAGTAACGTCACCAAGTTTTTCGACAACAAATACTTTACTTTCCCAAGATCCATCTGCATCACCATTTACTACTAAGTGTTCTGGTCTAATACCTAGAGTTACTGAATCACCCTCTGAGGAGGATGCTGACAGTTTTGAAACTGATATTTTTGACATTCCCATAATATCAACTTCTGTAGCATTAGAACTTTTGCTTAATATCTTACTAGAAATAAAGTTCATTTTTGGTGATCCAATAAATCCACCTACGAACATATTATTTGGTCTATCATAAAGTTCGAGCGGAGATCCTTTTTGTGAAACGATACCCGTATCAAGAACAACAATATCATCAGCTAAAGTCATTGCTTCTGTCTGATCGTGTGTAACGTAAATCATTGTTGCTTCTAGTTCATTATGAAGTTTTGCTAATTCAACTCTCATTTGAACCCTTAATGCAGCATCAAGATTTGAAAGTGGTTCATCAAATAAGAAAACTTTTGGTTTTCTTGTAATTGCTCTTCCAATAGCAACACGTTGTCTTTGACCACCTGAAAGTTGTTTTGGCTTTCTTTGAAGATAATCTTCTATTTGAAGAATTCTTGCTGCCTCATTAACTCTTTCATTAATTTCATCTTTTGATCTTTTTTCTAATTTCAAACCAAAAGCCATGTTATCAAATACAGTCATGTGAGGGTATAATGCATATGACTGAAACACCATTGCAATATTTCTTTGTTTTGGTGGTAAATCATTAACTACTTGACCATCAATTGAAATTGTACCTGAATTTATATCTTCAAGTCCTGCGATCATTCTTAACATAGTAGATTTTCCACAACCACTAGGTCCAACTAGAACTGTGAATGATTGACTTTTGATATCTAGGGATACATCCTTAATTACATGGACATCTCCAAAATATTTATTAACAGTATTTATATTTATATCTGCCACTTCATCCTCCTTTGAGCGATCTTTCAAGTGTATGAAAACTCATCATACAAATATATAAATATTTAACGATAATTTTATAAAAAAATCAATAGTTAAAAGGATTTTTATCCTTTTACCGCACCAGCAGTAAGCCCTTTAACAATTCTATTTTGAAAAATTAATACTACAATTAAAACAGGTATAGTAACAAGAACCGAAGCTGCCATAATATTTGGCCATGGGATTTCAAATTCACTTTCACCCCTAAAACTAGCCATGAATACGGGAAGGGTTGTAACCTCTGGAGATATTGTTAATGTTAATGCAAATAAGAATTCATTCCATGCCCCTATAAAAGCTAATATTCCTGTTGTCACCATTGCAGGCCACATTAAAGGTAAAAAAACTTTAAATAAAATCACGTAAGAATTTGCCCCATCAACCATTGCTGCCTCTTCAATTTCAATAGGTAAATCTCTTATGAATGCAGTCAATATCCACACAGTGAAGGGTAAAGAAAAAACAACATAAGACATTATAAGACCTTGATACGTATTATAAACACCAAGACTTCTTACTAATTCAAACATTCCTGATAATATTGCTACTTGAGGGAACATTGATGTGCCTAGAATTCCAAGGAGTAAAACTGTCCTTCCCTTAAATTGAATTCTTCCTAAGGCATAAGAAGCTGTCAATGCAATTAGAAGACAAAATAAAACTGTTAATGTTGAGACTAAAAAAGAATTAAAAAATGTGGAACCAAATGCTGGCCTATTAAGAACATAAATAAAATTTTTAAGAACAGGTTCGCTAGGCCAATATTCTACAATAAAAGTCCCTGTACCAGCTTTTTTTAATGCCGATACGATTGCCCAATAAAAAGGAAAGCATGTATAAACTAATATTATTAACAATAAGAATACCAGAGATATTTTTTTCCAACTCATTAATAAACTCCCTGTCTATCAAAACTTGTTTTAGTGATAATCAAGTAAAGAATTGTGGCAATCGTCAAAAATGCAAATAATAAAGTTGATGCAGCAGATCCTTGTCCAACTTCCATGAAATCAACTAGCCATTGTCTTGCGTATACGGACATTGAAGCTGTTTCTCTAGAATTGGTAGTAAGCACATATAACAAATCAAAGACTCTCAAAGCATCTAATGTTCTAAATATAATTGCTATAACTAAAGTTGGTTTAATTAATGGTAGAGTGATATTCCAAAATACTTTCCATGAACTAACACCATCAATTCTTGTTGATTCATAAATATCTGTAGGGATCATTTGCAGAGCTGCTAAAGTCAACAGTGTTATAAAAGGCGTAGTTTTCCATACGTCTACAATAATAGCAGCTGCCATAGAGCTATCTGGATAAGCTAAAAAAGCAATGGGTTCTGAAATTATGCTTAAGTCCATTAAAATTTCATTAAAAACACCAAATTGTTGATTAAACATCCATTGAAACATTTTTGCATTAACAATAGTTGGTATTGCCCAAGGTATTAAAATTGCAGCTCTTACAATACCTCTTGCCGGCATGTTGTTATTTAATATTAAAGCAAAGGTGACACCAATGATGGTTTCAAAAAAAACAGAAAAAAAAGAAAAGATAAAAGTATTTTTAACCGAAACCCACCACCATTCATCATAAAAAAAAAGTGTTTCATAATGAAACCATCCAACATAATTATAATTGTATAAATCTCCTAATCTAGCGTCTGTAAAACTATAATTTATTGTTGTTATAAGAGGGTATATGGCAACGACTGCAAGACAGATAAACATCGGTGTTAAAAATATCCATGCAGACCTAATTCTTTCTTTTGAAAGCTTTGTTCTTTGAATTTTTGTCATATGATAAACTAATTAGATTACTGGCGCATTTAGCGCCAGTAATAAAAAATATATTATTAGAACTTTCTAGCTAATGCTTTTAAGTCCTTTTCCATTGCAGCCGCTGCATCTTCAGCACTTTTTGAACCAGTTAATACTGAATGTACTTCATTGAAGAACACGTTACTAACTTGTCCATAATACTTATGAGATACAGTTGATGGTCTTGCAACAGCGTTATTAAATGTATCAAATAGCATTCCAAAGAAAGGGTTTGCTGCTTTTACATCTGGATCATCATATAACACAGGTCTTGTTGGAAGATTTGAAGTATCAATTGCTTTAGTCTTCATAACTTCAACACTTGTCATGTGTTTAATTAAATCAGCTGCAATTTCAGGATTCTTTGAATTTTTATTCACCATTAATTGCCAGCCTCCTAATGCACCAGTCATTTTTCCATCTGATCCACCACCAGGTAGTGCCATAGCGCCAACTTTATCTTTAATTGGACTATCATCAGCTTGCGAACGACTCCATGCATATGGCCAGTTTCTCATAAACACTGCATTACCAGTTTGCCATACACCTCTTGCATCTTCTTCTTTATAAGTAACAACATCTTCAGGAGAAATTGTTCCTACCCAAGAAGCAGCAGTTTCAAGTGCAGCAATGGCATTTGGATTATTGATTGATACTGTACCATCAGCTTCAATAATATTTCCACCACCAAATGAGTTTACCCATTCAATACCATCACAAGTTAAACCTTCATAAGCAGCACCCTGCCATACAAAACCTTGCATTTTAGAATTTCCTGCAGCTCTTTCTTTATCTTGAATGAACTGAGCAGTTTCTGCTAATTCACTCCATGTTGAAGGTGGGCTTTTGCCATACTTATCAAGTAAGTCTGTTCTGTAGTATAAAAGACCTGCATCCGTGAAATAAGGAACAGCAACATATTTACCACCAACAGTGTTATTTCCAACAATACCTTCAAAGAAATCTGCTTTATGAGCATCATCAAAAATATTATTTAAATCATATGCACAATCAGCAAAAATTCCTGGCCAAATAACATCAATCATAAAAATATCGATATCACTTGATCCTGAACTACAAATTTGTTGATACAAATTTAAAGTGTCAGTTGCACTAGCTGGTCTGTAAACATAACCAATTTCGTGACCATTTTTTTCAGCCCAATCAAGAGCAAATCTATAATGCTCTCTCATAGCTCTTTCGTCATCACCACCCATTGTAATTGTAATTTTTGCAGCAAAAACATTGAATGACATCATTAGTGCAACAAAAAAAGTAGCGATCAGTTTTAGAGATAATTTCATATTTCCTCCTACTTAAATGTAATTGTACAGTTACTGTACAAATATAAATCACCTATTTACCATCATTATATTAATGTCAATTGGCTAAATAATTCAAAGTGCACAAATTATGGTGAAAGTTTTAAAACTATTAAAATCTGATAGTATTTAACTGCTAGATGGCACTTCTTTTAATATGTAATAACTATTATCTTTATGCTGTTTGATTATAGCTGGTAATATTTCTTTATAAGCATCAATCAAACTTGTGTTAGCTTTAGGTAATTGATCTTTAATTAAATTACTTAATTTTGGCAAGTTGTAGGAAGGCACAGAAGGAAACATATGATGTTCAACATGATATTCCATATGCCAATATAAAAAACTAAAAATTGGATTAAATCGTACTGATCTAGTTGTATACCGGTGATCTTTGATATCTTCTGGGAGCCCAAGATGTTGAGTCATATTAAATATATTAATTATATTACCCCAATATCTCGGAAAAAAGATTAGTAATGCCGGAAGTGGGTTTATTAAATAAAAAGATAAAACAAATGAAGCTGTCCAAAGTGTAACATGTATTCTTGAAATACGACGACACTTAGAAATTTCATTTTGAGGAATGCAGTCTCTCATAACAGGAGTTGTTATACCTATTGCGTGCTTAATTATTTCAAACTTAAAAGAGTTTTTGAAGTATATTAACTCATAGAAAGGAACAAAACTAAATAGGAAACTTTTTAAACTGGGGTATTGATGAAACAACGCAGCTTCAAAGTCGTGAGGATCATTCACTGAGGACGTATTACTGTGATGTCTGAAATGACTCCAAGTCCATCTTGTGGGTTCAAAGTCAGTCATAAAAGAACCAATTTGGTAAAAAATTTCATTTAAATATTTTGACTTAAAGGCTGTTCTATGACCACACTCATGCCAAATTGGATTACTAGAATAAAAAAGAACTCCATAAAGCCATAGCCATAGCACTGTCCACCATGTACCCCAAGTTTCAACAGACATGTATCCAAAAAAGAATAAAAGCGAAAAATATAAAGTAACATGTTGCAGTCCCTTTAAATCACTTTTTTTAGAAAGATCTTTTAAATCTTTTTTGCTAATATTGGCTCTAAACCACTTTTCATTAACATTGTCTAATTTTTCACTCATAATTATTTATACAATTAATTTTATTTAATTTAACTATAAAATTGGTCATTTATTGTCACAATCATGAAATATGAACACAATTCAGATTACTATAAATATGGTTAATTTTTAAAATTATTGATTTTTTGATCAATTTTAGTAACTTAAATACTGTCGATAACATGAAAATTAATAAAAAAAGTTTTGAGGAAAATGGCTATCTGGTGCTGCCTGATATTGTATCAAAATCTACATTATCTAAGCTAAACAAAAATGCTGATCAAATGATAAGTGATTTTAAAAAAGGTATTAATAGAAAACAATCAAATAATACTAGAAAAAAGCATGGTGATATCAGTAAAAATGGAAAAATTTTTTTTGGTAATCAGTGCGAATATTATTCACATATAAATGCATACGCAAAGGGAAAGTTTGTAAAAAATATAGTTTCAAAAATATTGGGCAAAAAAATTTTTTTATTTAATGAACAACTGGTAAATAAAAATCCCAACACACCTAGTTCATTTAGTTGGCATCAAGATTCTGGTTATATTCATTTCAAACATAAACCATATATATCTGTTTGGCTTGCCTTAACTGATACAAATGAAAAAAATGGAGCTTTAAGTATTATTCCTACAAATTTAAAAAAAACTAAACATGCAAAACTACATAGATGGCAAAAAAAATCAAAAGATTTAGGTATCAAAGTTAATGAAAAAAAAGCTGTTCAGCTTTGTGTTAGCGCTGGAACATTAATAATATTCTCAAGTTTAACTCCTCATTCATCTAGTGCTAATGTTACGAAAAAAAATCGCAAAGCATATTTATCTCAATACTCTTCTGAAAATATTATTGATCCTTTCAATGGCATTCAAAGAGGAAGAGCATATTTGATGTAAATATGAAAAAAATTTATAACTTTGCAGGTAATCTTAGTTATAGAAACTATACAATCAAAGATCTTTTTGAATGTAAGGGTAAAAGAAAACTTTCACAAATAAATGTAAAAAATGAAGAGGAAACTAATATTGCTCTTGATGCGAAAGTTGATTTATTAATTACAGGTCTTGCTGCAATTAAAAAAGTGAGATCAATTGCGAAAAATAATTTTATAACGGTCGCCATACCTTTCACTGAGTTTAAAACGAATGATGAAATTTTAAAGGCATCTTTAGAAGCTCTAGATAATGGTGCTGATGCAATCTACACTGCAAGATCACCAAGAGTAGTTGAGTATTTGGCAAAAGAGTCAATTCCAGTAATGGCTCATTTAGGCTTGGTGCCAAGAAAATCAATTTGGATTGGTGGACTGAGAGGAGTAGGAAAAACTGCATCGGAGGCTTTAAAATTATTTCAAGAATTTAAAACGATGGAAAGTGCTGGGGCATTTGCTGTTGAAGCAGAAGTGATAGCAGATCAAACTCTAAAATTTATTTCTGAAAACGTGAATTTAATAACAGTATCTTTAGGATCGGGAAACCACGGTGATGTAAATTATTTGTTTATGGATGATATTTGTGGTGAGAATGAAGAAATACCAAGACACGCTTTTAGTTTGACAAAAATTTATAAATTAAGAGAAAAAATTTACAGAGAAAAAGTTAAAGCTGTGCATAAATTTAATAAAAAAGCCAAAACGACTAAATTTGTCACATCTCGAAATATAGTAAAAATAAATAATAGTGAGCTTCAAAAATTTAAAAAAAAGGCTAATTTACTTTATTAATTTAATTCAATATCCTTAAAAATTAGTATTTTAATTTAGTATTTTTTGTGATTAATTTTTCTTATTTTAGGAGGGTTAAGTATGAAAAAAATACTATTTACTTTTATTTCTTCTATTTTGTTATTTTCTAATTCAGTTTTCAGTATGACATTATGGACTACTGAAACACAGCCTGGAAGAATGCAAATTCAAGAAGAATTAATCGCAAGATTTACAGCAAAGACTGGAATTGAAGTTAAATTAGTTCCTCAGGAAGAAGACGAATTAATTGAAAAAGCTTCTGCTGCTTTTGCTGCTAACAGTTTACCTGATGTAATTTTTAATGCTGCATGCGTTAATTTTTGTGCTTGGGCTTATGATGAAGGAGTATTCGATTCAGATGCTGCAACAGAAATTGTTAATTCATTAGGAATTGATACATATAGTGCAAAAGGTGTATTAGCTATGTCAGAGGTTGAGCCAGGAGTATATGCTTCTGTACCTTCAGGTGCATGGCCAAATGCTACTTACTATCGTATGAGCTATTACAATGATAATGGTTTAGCTACACCAACTAATTATGCAAATATTTTAGCTGGTGCTAAAGCTCTTCATAATCCGCCAAATCGTTATGGGGCAATTGTTCCTACTGATGTTGCAGCTGGTTTTATGAGTCAATGGATGGAAACTTTTGCTATTGCTAATGGATTACACCCAGTAAAAGAAGATGGATCAATTAACTTTGATAAGAAAAAAACTATCGAAATGTTAGAAACTTATAAAGCTTTAGTTGAAATGTCACCTGAAGGTATTCATCACTGGCAAAATGGAAGAGACTTTTACGCAAGTGATGTTGTTCCATTAACTTTTTGGGCTTCTTATCTTTTAGATGATATTGCAGGTACAAGAGACAATGTTCCAATTATGGTAGATGACAATCCACAATCTCTAGCATTAGCACAAGATACTAATGTTATAGTAGGTATGGCTGGTCCTTCTAATCCAGATGGTGGAACATGGGTTGAAGTTCACAACTTTGGTGTAACTGTTGATGCTAATACTGATGAAGCAGCAGCATTCATTGAATATGTTATGAACGAAGAGTATGTTACTTGGTTAGGAATGGCTCCTGAAGGTAGTTTCCCTATTAGACCAGGACCAAATGCTGGTTCAAAAATTTTTATTGAAGAATGGGGTAATTTGCCAATTGGAGTAGATAGAAAAATTCCAATAAACCAAATCTATTCAGAAGAAATTATTGAATCGCTTATTAATGGATTAGCTGTTGGTACAAGATGGGGGGCTAAAGAAGGCCAACTTCCTGTTGCAGCTAAGTTAGTAAATAGTGGATTAATGAATAGGCTGATGATGGAATACATCAATGGCGATCGTTCTGCGGAAGATACTGTTGATATGCTAAATTCAGAAGCAGCAAAACTGTAATTCGTATTAATTAATCTTAATGGGCTCCAGTTCTTATAAAAAAAGAATGGGGCCCATTGAAAAACAAGGGGTAGTACAAGCTTATACAATGCTTGTCCCAACAGTGGCCATTGTTATGGCTATTGTTTTATTTCCACTTATTGCCAATTTTTGGATAAGCTTTAAGGATGTTACTGTATCTGATTTAAGAATAGCTGAAATAAAAGTAACTGAAAAATTTCAAAAAAAACCAAAAACAAAAGGAGATATTTCTAAAGTAGAGTATCGGTTTAATAATTTTTCAAAAAGTTCAAATATAAAAAATGTAAACTTCAAAGATATGATACCTAAAGGTTTGTTAATTAAAGAATTACCTGATAACTGTTCTATCTCAGATAATTTAATAAATTGTGAATTAGGTGATTTTAAACCAAAAGAAAAAAAGAAACTAAAATTTGAAACAATCGCAGATAATGACTATTTTATTAATCAGGAAAATCCAAAAGACACCTCACCAATAGTTAAAGGAAAATCAGAAAATAGATTATTAAACTTTGAATTAAAATCAAAAAATTTTGAAGAAATATTTACTTCCCCAAATTTTTGGAAAACAATTAGAATAAGTTTTGCGTATTCTTTATTTTCAGCAATTGGATCGTTAACACTTGGTATTTTAGCAGCACAACTATTAATGACTACTTTTATTGGCAGAGGTATAATACGTGGTATTTTTTTATTTCCATATATTGCACCTATCATAGCCGTTACCATTACCTGGAAAATTTTAACTGATCCTTTTTTTGGAACAATTAATGGAATTCTTACACAGTTACAAATTTTAAATGAACCTATTAGTTTCTTGCAAGTAAGAGATATGACAATTAATTTCATAGGTTTTGAATTTAGTTTCCCAGTTGCTTTATCATTTGTTATTTTATTTGAGTCTTGGAGATATTTTCCCTTAGCGATGATTTTTATCTTAGCAAGATTACAATCTGTTCCTAAAGAACTTTTTGAAGCTGCTGAAATTGATGGTGCCACACCTTTGCAAAAATTTAGAAGTATTACATGGCCCTTAATTCTAGGAGTGTTATTTGTTTTGTTTCTTCTTAGATTTATTTGGACATTTAATAAATTTGATGACATTTTTCTATTAACTGGCGGTGCCGCTGGTACTAAAACTTTAACTGTAGATGTTTATGAAACAGGTTTTAATATTGGTAATTTAGGAACTGGAGCGGCAAATGCAGTATTAGTTTTCTTAATTTTAGTTTTCGCTGCAATATTTATAATAAGATTTTCACCGAAAGAATAAGAATGAGCAATAGTCAAAAAATTTTAATTTCTTTAATAATTAGTTCATTTTGGGGGTTAATCAGTAATATCGTTTTAGGAGTATTTTTTATTCTTCTTATTGGGAGTACAATTCAATTTAATTATTTTTCTTACATTATTTCATCTTCAATAATCACATTATTGATTGTTTTTTATGATAGAAAAAGCCTACAAATTTATATTAGTTTATTTATTTTAACTTTTATATTGATCTTAATTTTTACAGGCCTTTCTCCTTATGGTTTAAATATAAATGAAAATAGTTTTTTGCAGATATTATTTTTATTAATCCAATCATTTATAATATTAATTGGCAATATTATTTGCCTCTCTGGAATCAATAAAATGTCTTTTAATAGATTATTTTTAGAAATTTTATTTCTTAGGGTTTTAAAAGGTTTTGGTTTTACTTTCTTTTTAACAATTGTGTTATTTCCATTTTATGTAATGATTTTGATGAGCTTAAAAACTCATCAGTTATTAATTCTTAATCCTCTTGATCTATCAATTGATATTACACGAGGATTAAATATGTTTAGAAGTTATATTGAGCTATTTACTGATTGGGGATTTGGTTATTACTTACTTAATTCATTAATAGTTTCTTTGTCTTCAATTTTTATTGCTTTAATTTTTGCAATACCGGGTGCTTATGCAGTTGCGAGATTTAATTTTCCAGGAAAATTATTAATGATTAACTCAATATTATTAATTTATTTAATCCCTATGATTACTTTGTTAATTCCTTTGTATTCATTTTTTACATTTATAAATTTAAGAGATTCTTTATTTGGACTTATAATTGTTTATCCTGCAGTTACTATTCCCGTAGCAATTTATATGTTACAGGGATATTTTCAAACAATACCTCAAGAGCTGGAAGAAGCTGGTTTAGTTGATGGGTTATCAAGGACTGGGGTTATATTAAAAATTACTTTACCTTTATCACTTCCAGCAATAGCTTCAGTTTCTCTATTTATTTTTATGGTAGCATGGAATGAATATTTGTTTGCATATATGTTTTTAGATACTCCAGCTATATTTACACTCCCAAGAGGTTTAGAACAATTAGATGGAACAGAGGTGCCAAGACAGCATTTGATGGCTGGTTCAGTTATTGCAACCGTACCTGTAATAGCAGTTTTTTTATGGGCTGAAAGATACTTAACTGGAGGATTAACTGCAGGAGGAATTAAAGGATAGTATTTAACTTAGATCTATCCATTCATTTTTTTCTGAACTTAAAAAACAACTATCTAAAATTTTTTGAATATCAGCACCTCTTTTGAAATCAGGTTGATCATTTTTACCAGAAATAATTGACGTTATAAATCTTTCATAGTTGGAGGGAGTAGGGTCAGTTTTTACAATTTCCCAATCCAAACTTTTTTCATTATTAGGAGAGGTGGAATTTATATCAGTGCAAATTGAGTAGTAATTTCCCTGAGTTATAGGATCATCAAATTTCATAGCTACTGCACCTTTGTCACAATATATGTTTAATTCTAATCTATTAACATTACCTGTTGCAAATCTAGTTGAATTTATTGTTCCTATGGCACCATTATCAAATTCTACCATTGAGATAAAAGAGTCATTAGCATCTAAAACATATTCATCAATTTTTTCGCCCTTATCTTTAAAGGTTTTAAGTCGACAATTTATTTTTTTAATATTACCAACTGGATACGATGCAAAATCAAATATATGAACACCAAGATCACCAAGAACTCCTTTACTGCCATGCTTTTCTGATAATCTCCATAACCATTTTTGTTCCTCTTTCCAATCACCCCAATACTTACATGTTAACCAAGATTGATAATAACTAGCATCAACATGTCTGACTTTACCTAATTCATTATTATGCAAAACTTTACTTAAGTTTTGCCAACCAGAGGAATTTCTGTAACTCAGGTTAACCATATTAATACAGTTTGTATTTGCTGATGCTTTGTACATTTCCTCTGCATCTGGATAGTTTTCAGCTAAAGGTTTTTCTGAAAAAATGTGCTTATTTTTATTTAAAGATTTTAACGCAATTTCTTTATGAAATGAATCAGGGGTTACATTGCTTATTGCATCAAGTTCACACTTATCAAGCATTTCATCAAAAGATGTGAACGTTTTATCAATATTATATTCTTTAGCAAAATTTAAGACTCTTTCTTCAATGACATCACAAACTGCAACTATTTCTACATCTTTAATATTTTTGAATGCTGCAGCATGGGCATTGGCCATCCCTCCAGTACCAACAATTGCTAATTTAATCATTTTTTATAATTATGATCTACTTGATAGCCTTTTACTTCAATTGGTTGAACAGGATCTTTTCTTTCCATGTTATCAATACCTTTTGCTATTCTGTCTATCCACAAACCAGATGTTTTTTCAGGACAAACCCAATGAATAGAATTTTTAATTACTCTTTGCACATCTTTATTATAATAAACAGGATAAGATTCATGTCCTGGTCTGAAATAAAATATTTTTCCATTTCCTCTTTTGTAACAAAGGCCAGATCTAAATACCTCTCCGCCTTCAAACCAACTCACAAAAACTGTTTCATCTGGGGCAGGGACCTGAAAAGGCTCTCCATACATTTCGGTCATCTCAATTTCAAAATATTCTCCTAGGCCCTCTGCAATAGGATGACCTGGGTTACAAACCCAAACTCTTTCCATTTCACCTCTTTCAGCCCATCTTATATTTGCAGTTGTACCCATCATTCGTTTGAAAATTTTAGAATGATGTCCTGAATGTAAAACTAGAAGACCCATTCCTTCTAAAACTCTTTGCTGAACTCTATCGACAATTTTATCTTCAACCAACTTATGCGCTTTATGACCCCACCAAATTAACACATCCGTTTTATCTAATAATTCTTCACTTAAGCCATGATCCTCTTCTTCTAATGTTGCAGTTTTAATATTTAGACTTTTATCATCAGATAAAAATTCTTTAATACAACCGTGAATTCCCTTTGGGTAAATTGATTTTACATGTTCATCCTCTTGTTCATGAACAAATTCATTCCATATAACTACGTTTACCATTGCTACCTTACTCTCCCTCCGTGGAATCTGTGACCAAGAATTGCGAGTATAATAATCAACCCATTAAAGAATTGTCTCCATACCCCACTCATTCCCATCGCCACAACTCCAACTTCCATATATGCAATAACACCAACACCAAACACAGCTCCTACAATCGTTCCTACACCTCCCCATGTGGGAGTTCCACCAATAAAGACAGCAGCTAGAGCAAGTAATAAGTAGCCAAATCCTTGTGTTGGCCACCAGGTAAAATTAATTAAACAGGAAAAAATTCCTGCAAGTGCCGCACCTAAACCAACATACATAAACGCACTGATTCTTACCCAGTTAACATTAATTCCCATTTGTGCAGCTGAGTCTGGATTATCTCCAACATGATGAATATGGATTCCAAACACATGCTTCCTGTAAAGATAATAGGAAAAAATTGTAAACAACGCAGCCCAGTAAACTTGCATTGGAACCCCAAAAAGTTTCCCAACTAACACATCGTAGATCCAGTGATCAGAAATTTCCATAAAAGAAATTGATTTACTATCACTAGCTACAAACAAAAATCCCCTTATAAAAAATAATGCTCCAAGAGAAGCAACCAAGGATGATAGGCGTCCGTAAACAACTAAACATCCCATAAGTATTCCAACTACTGCACCAGAGAGTATTCCTATAAGAATACATAATAATGGATCAAGTCCTGCTTTTAATAAAAGAGCAAAAATGTATGCTGACAATCCAAAAGTAGAGGCAAAGGACAAGTCTATTTCTCCTGCAGTAACTAAAAAAACAAGAGGGATAACCATAAACATAATTACTGGAAGCATTACAAAAACAGATTGATGTAAATTTGGTCTCATCATTACTTCTGGAGCACCAATTAGAAAAACCAACATTAAAATTATAAAGTAACCTAAGCTTCCTAATGCTCTTCCATTTTTTCCAATTAAATTTTTAAATGTATTTTCTTTGGTACTCATTAATGTTTACTCACTGCATCTTTCATAACTTTCATAAGTGCTTCAGGCCCTTCAATATCATTTTTATTCAATTGATGAACAACTTCACCTCTGTCTAAAACAATAAATCTATCAGAGATATCATAAACATGATAAATATTATGACCAATAAATAAAACTGATCTTCCAGATTTTTTAACATTATCTACAAAATCAAAAACTTTTTGAGTTTCAATAAGTGAAAGGGCTGTTGTTGGCTCATCTAATACAATTAACTCTGCATTATTATAAATTGCTCGTGCTATTGCTACTCCTTGTCTTTCACCACCTGATAAATTACCAACAGGTGATTCAGCATCAATCAGTTTAGAAGTAAAACCAATTTCTCTAATTAATTTGTTTGCTTCTCTTACTTGTTCTTTTTCTCTTATAAAACCAAATCTATGTTTTAATTCTTTTCCCATAAAAATATTCCACACTATCGATTGCTGTGGACATAAAGCTCTGTCTTGAAAAACAGTTTCTATTCCAGCCTCTCTAGCTTTTGAGGCATTCCAATTTTTAACTTCATTTCCTCTAATTATAATTTGACCATCATCGGGAGCATGAACACCAACTAACGTTTTAATTAAGGTAGATTTACCAGCTCCATTATCTCCAATTAGCCCAACAACTTCTCCAACATCAACTTTTATTGATGCTTTTTTTAAAGCTGTGATTCCGCCAAAACTTTTGGAAACATTTTTAAGTTCTATTATTGCGCTCATATATGTAGCTGATCCACTTACAGTAGATCAGCTCTGTTTGATATATTTATCTTAAACCTGCGTTAGCAAGTTCCATAACTGATTTGTAATTCTCAGTATGTACAAATCCTGCACCAGTATCTTGATTTAATGCTCCAGTTCCAAGAACTTTCATTTGACATAAAGCAAGTACAGGTAGGTAGCCTTGTAAGAATGGTTGCTGATCAGAAGTTAAATGAACATAACCATTTTCAAAAGCCGTCATGATTTGCGGACTAGTATCAAAGCCAATTTGCAATAATTCTCCTGGACCATATCCAGCAGCTTTAGCATATGCTTCAGCATTTCCTAGTTTCTGACCACCATCATGTACAATAATTTTTGTATCAGGATTTGCAGCTAGTGCAGCTGAAAATACAGGGATTGCAAGATTTGGATCAGTTGCTTGTTCTGGAGTACCATCTAGAACTACAACGTTCATTCCATGTTCTTCAAAAATTATTCTAGCACCGTCTTCTCTTTGCGCTCTTGAATAATCTCCAATTGGAACCATTACAATAGCTGTATCACCAGCTTTAAGATCAAATCTTCTAATCGCTTCTCTTGCTAATTCTTTACCTTGAGTTGCAAGATTTGCACCAACGTATCCACCCCCAAAAGCAGCTCTTACTGCAGGAACATCAACGTTTTGATACATCATTAAGATACCAGCTTCACTAGCCATTTTAGCTAGAGGCATAATTGCATCATCACCAGGGTGACCCATCATACCGATACCATCAACGCCAGCACCAATTGCTTCTCTTAGTTGTTGAATCATTCTGTCTGACTGCCATTCTGAATAAAGAATTTCTGCATCAGCACCAGTATCTCTTATAGCATTTTCCGCACCAGTTTGAACTATTCCTGCGAAACCATCACCTTCAGCTCCACCAGCAAAGAAGTGAATTCTTACATCACTACACCATCCATCACCTAAGTTTTTATCAATAGCATAAACTGAACCACTGAAATAAAAAACGAAGAGTGTTGATAATAAAATTTTTAATATTTTCATTATTCCTCCCTTGAATAAATATAATGTAAATGAACTTAAAAAATTAAATTAATAATGTCAACCTAGTAGAGTCTTTTACTAATCCTTTTAGTCTGTCCGTGACTATACACCCCATCTACGCCACCATCTCTTCCATAACCTGATCTTTTGTAACCACCACCTGGAAGATTATTTCCATCAACAAACCAATCGTTTTGCCAAATTATTCCAGCCTGAATTCTATCAGCAGTCCATTTTGCTTTTTGATCATCTGAAGTAAATACTCCGGAAGCAAGACCGTATTTTGTTGAATTAGCTATACTTATTGCCTCTTCTTCATCTTCAAAATCAAATATTGATGTTACAGGGCCAAATATTTCTTCTTGAGCTATTGTTGCATCAACTTTGACATTATCAAAAATAGTTGGTTGATAAAAATTTCCATCATTTCTTTCAGCTTTATCTCCGCCTATTGTTAAAGTAGCACCTGATTGTACACCAGATTTTACATAATTTGAAACTCTTTGCATTTGATCAGTTGAGATTAAGGGTGTAACTTCCGTTCCTTCCTCATCACCTGCACCTATTTTTAATTTTTGGGTTTTTGCAACAAGCTTTGTCATATACTCATCTTTAATTTTTGGATGAACTATAACTCTAGACATTGCCACACATATTTGACCTGCATTTGGTTTAAAAATTCCTTTAACTGTGCTGTCTACAGCTTTATCAATATCAGCATCGGGATAAATTATAGCTGCAGACTTTCCTCCTAATTCAAAATGAGTAGGAATAATTCTATCTGCTGTTTCTTTTAGAATTTCAGATGCAACTTCAGGCGATCCAGTAAATACAATATAATCACTTCCAGGATGTTGAACCAGTTTTCTTCCAGTTGTTTCACCATAACCATGAACAATATTTATAATTCCATCTGGAACGCCTACATCTTTAAATATTTGACCATAAAAATTAGATGATATAGGACAAAGTTCAGGAGGTTTGATAACTATTGTATTTCCAACAATCCAGTTTTGCGCAACCATACCTGAAAAAATAGAAACAGGATAGTTCCACGGAACAATTTGAAGAGCTACCCCAAAAGGCTCAAGTACAACATAATTTAAAGTATCATGTCCAGAAGGTATAAGTTTATTTTCTATTTTATCTGTAAGTCCTGCATAAAAATCAAAGGTGTCTGCAGCACCTTTAAATTCATCAATACATTGTTTAATCGTTTTACCATTTTCTTGGCTAAGAAGTTTACCGCCTTCTTCTTTTTTTTCTCTTAATTTTTGAGCAATAGCTCTCATCATGTTTGATTTATTTTTTGAGTCCATATCGACTAAAATTCTTTTATCGAATGCTCTTTTTGCAGCTTTGAAAGCTAAATCTATTTCTTCATCCAAAGCTTCATCAATATTACCAACAATTTTTTGATTAGCCGGATTTAATATAGGAATATTTTTCTTTGAGAGTGAATCAATGAATTTACCATCAATAAAATTTCTTAACTCCATATAAAGATATAGATAAAACTAAAGCTGAAGATGTGTCAAGTATAGTTTAATTATTCGGAACTTGAACTTGAATAAAATAATCTGGATTTTTAGATTTCTTAATAACTGCTGGTATAATTTCTTTATACGCTTGATATAAAGTTTGTGGTTCAGGCATTTGATCTTTTATAACTTCATATAATTTAGGAAGATTGTATGAAGGTATCATAGGAAACATATGATGCTCAATATGGTATTCCATCTTCCAATAAATAAAACTAAAAATTGGGTTAAGTCTAACTGATCTTGTTGATAGTCGGTGATCCTTTGCATTTTCTTTTAGACCCATGTGTTGTGTTACACCCCAGATGCCATTAATGCCAAAGAACTTTGGAATTAAAAATAAAAATATTGGAAGAAAGTTAGAAAAGTAAATTGAGGCAGCTATAATTGATATCCATAGTAAGACAAAAATTCTAGAACTATTAATACAATCTTTTATTTTATCTTCTGGAATGCAATCTTTCATTACATCAGTCTTAATACCTAAGGCATGTTTTATAATTTCTACATAAAGAGATTTATGAATAGTGAAAAAACCAATTCCAGGAATAAAATTTAAAATAAAACTTAAAAATGTATGTTTGGCAAAAATACTCCCATCAACTTCATAGTCATGAGGGTCGACTGAAGCTGTATAACTATGATGAAGAGAGTGACTCCATTTCCATCTAACAGGTTCAAAATTGTTCATAAAACTAGCAATGTTATAGAAAAATTTATTTAACTTTCTATTTTTGAAGGCGGTTCCATGACCACACTCATGCCATATAGCGTCAGCTCCACCCCAAACGGTACAATAAGCAAGGTAGGCAGGTACAAACCATAAAGTTTGCCATGTATAAATTGATAATACGCATAGAGCAGTTAATGATATTGTATAAATAATTATATGTTTCCAGCCTTCAAAATCTGATCTTTTAGAGAGTTTTTTAAGAGTTTTTCTATCTATATTAGCTCTAAACCATTCTTCGGAGATGTTATTTATACCTGTTTGAACTTTTTTAATTTCTGACATTACAACATATAAATAATAAAAATTTAGACTTTTTCCAGTAAAATTCACTTATTTATTTTATAACAAATAATAAATATTTAGGTTATTGAGACAGAAATTTTAATACATTCTGCACTATGATGAATCTTACAATCGTTGGTACTGGTTACGTTGGTTTGGTGACGGGAGTTTGCTTTGCTGAATTTGGATATTCTGTAAGATGCATCGATAAAGATTCAGAGCGTCTTGAAAAACTCCAATCAGGTACGTGTCCATTTTTTGAACCTGGAATGGATAAGCTTTTAGATAAGCATATTAATAAAACAAAATTATTATCTTTTGCTTCAAGTATAAAAAATAATTCAGAAAATACAGATATTTTTTTTATAACTGTTGGAACTCCTACAAGAAGGTTAGAAGATGAAGCAGATTTAAGTTTTGTATGGCAAGTCGCAGATGAAATTTCAGAAAGTATAAAAAAATATTGTTTAGTTGTAACTAAATCCACCGTACCAGTTGGAACAACATGTGAAGTAAAAAAAATTATATCTAATAAAGTTGATCAAAAATTTTTTGATGTAGTTTCTAATCCAGAATTTTTACGAGAAGGATCTGCTATTGATGATTTTATTAGACCAGATAGAGTTGTAATAGGAACAGATAATAAAAAATCTGAAAATATAATGAGGGAACTTTATAGACCTTTATTTCTTAAAGAAACTCCAATAGTGGCTACATCAATAGAAACTGCAGAAATAATTAAATATGCATCCAATAGTTTTCTAGCAACTAAAATTGCATTTATTAATGAGGTTGCTGACTTATGTGAAGTAGTAGGAGCTGATGTTCAGCAAGTAGCACATGCAATGGGAATAGATAAACGTATTGGTTCGAAATTTTTAAATGCGGGACCTGGATTTGGAGGTTCATGTTTTCCAAAAGATGTAAAAGCATTCGCCTCTACAGCTAAAAAGAAAAATATTAATTTATCTATAATTAATGCAGTGAATAATTCTAATCAAGATCGTATAATTAAAATTTCTAATAAAATTAGTTCGAAAATAAAAAATAATTCTATCGTTACCTTTCTTGGTCTAAGCTTTAAACCTAACACAGATGATGTAAGAGATTCTACATCGATGAAAATTGCATCATCACTTTTTGAACAAGGATTTAAAATACAATGTTATGATCCAGAGGCAATGGACAATGCTAAAAAAGAAAATTCTAATCTTGTTTTATGTAATTCTGCCTATGAAGCTTGTGAGGGATCGTCTGCAATCATTATTGGAACAGAATGGAATGAATTCAGAGCATTAAATTTTGAGAAAATATCTAAATTATTAAAAGACAAAATAATATTTGATTTAAGAAACATCTATATTCCAAAAGATTTAAAAGAAATGGGCTATGAATACTATGGAACAGGTAAATAAATTGAAAATTGAAAATTTCGATAAAGAGGTTTTAAGAGAGTATGATATCCGAGGAGTGGTTGGAAATAATATTAATCAAAATACTGCTTATACTATTGGAAGAACATTTGCATACACGGTAATTAATCGATTAAAATCTAACATAATTGCTACAGGTTATGATGGAAGATTAACATCACCAGATTTACATAAAGCACTATGTGAAGGTTTAAAAGATTCAGGTGCTAAGGTAATTAATATTGGTATGGGTCCTACACCTATGACTTACTTTGCTCATTACCATCTTAATGCAGATGCTGTTATAATGGTTACAGGCTCTCATAATCCTTCAGAATATAATGGCTTTAAAATGGTTTTAAATAAGCATTCTTTTTATGCCGAAGATATTCAAAGCCTTCAAAAATTAATTGATCAAAATGATTTAAAATTAATTGAAGGTAAAATCATTAATCAAGATATTAAAAAAGATTATAACGAAAGATTATTACAAAATATTAATCTCAATAAAAAAATAAAGATAGCTTGGGATATTGGTAATGGTGCGATGGGAGCTGTCATTAAGGAAGTTACAAATAATTTAAATAATTCTGAAAACATATTAATTAATGAAGAAGTTGATGGAAATTTCCCTAATCATCATCCAGATCCAACTGTTCCAAAAAATATGGAGCAATTGATAAAGTCAGTCAAAGATAACAAATGTGATATAGGTCTGGCTTTTGATGGAGATGGAGATCGTTTAGGTGTTGTAGACAACTTAGGGAATTTAGTTTGGGCAGATCAATACATGTTACTACTATGCACAGAAATTGCTAACTTATACGATAACCCAAAAATAATTATGGATGTCAAATGTAGTAAAGTTTTTTTTGATGAAGCAAAAAAACTTAATTGCGATCCTATTATGTCTAAAACTGGTCACTCTCCAATAAAAGAAAAAATGAAAGAATTACAATCCCCTTTATCAGGAGAAATGAGTGGTCATGTATGTTATTCAGATGATTTTTATGGTTACGACGATGCTATGTACGTAGCATTACGATTACTTAGAATACTATGTAATCAAGAAAAATCCTTGAATGAGTTAATTAATGTATATCCAAAAACTTATTCAACTCCTGAAACAAGGTTTGATGTAGATGAAACAAAAAAATTTTTAATTATTGAAGAAATAAAAGAAAGAATAAAAAATACAGAAGGTAAAATAATAGATATTGATGGAATAAGAGTTGAAAATGATGATGGGTGGTTTCTAATGAGAGCTAGTAATACCCAAAACCAACTAACTTGTAGAGCAGAGTCTACTTCCCAAGAAGGCCTTAAGTCTTTAATAGCAATTATCGAAAATCAGTTATCTCTAAGCAGTGTAAATTATAAGTTTACAGTCTAACAAAACAATCACGATTATATTTTTTTAGTCTTTTACAAGCTGTATACGCTTCTTTTTTAGAATAATTTTCAAATCTAGATTCATAAAGTTGTTTACCACTAACTTTTATCAACACTATATTCGATATTTTATCTTTTGTAGAAACTGGATATTTACTTTTAATTAATTTGATTTGTTTTTCTGCATTATTTCTATACTTAAATGTTCCAACAACAATGGAATAAGCATTTTTTTTCTTTTCAATTTTTTTCTTTGCAGTCTCGTCTTTTTTAACTATTTTTTTGTTACTACTTTTTGTCTTAAT
Organism: uncultured Alphaproteobacteria bacterium; assembly: GCA_902618385.1. Lineage (GTDB taxonomy): Bacteria > Pseudomonadota > Alphaproteobacteria > HIMB59 > CACPNW01. The sequence goes on from CACNAF010000001.1 coordinate 64,403, forward strand.
ATTTAATTCAGCAAATTCTTTATCCATTATTATTTTCAAAGATTTATTGCGTTGGCTTCCAGTATCACCTCCAAAAATAATTCCTATTAATCTCTTATCATCTCTAACTGCTGAAAAAGCTAACTGAAAACCAGATGCTTTTATATATCCAGTTTTAATTCCATCAGCACCATCGTAGCTTAACATTAATTTATTATGCGTTTTGTACGTCTTACCCTTATAAGTAAATTTTGTTTTGCTAAACAATTTATACTCTTCTGGAAAATTTGAAATTAGTGCATGTGAAAGTTTTGCTATATCTCTTGCAGTTGTTAATTGCGCTCTATTGGGAAGACCTGACGCATTTTTAAATGTTGTATTATTCATACCTAAATTTTTTGCATAGCTTGTCATAAGTTTGGCAAACTCTTTTTCACTACCTGATATATTTTCAGAAACTACAGTTGCTACATCATTTGCTGATTTAATTATAAGCGCATTAATTGCATCTCTAACTTTTATACTTGATCCTGCTTCTAAATAAAGTTTACTTGGTGATCTTGAAGCGGCAATATTTGATACACTTAATTGACTATCATAAGTAAGCTTTCCTCTATTAATATAATCAAACACTATGTAGAGAGTCATTATTTTAGTTAAGGATGCTGGATAATTTCTCGTATCGGCGTTAACTTCGAATAATACTTCTTCTGTGTCAAAATCAATAACGATTGCTGCTTTTTTAGCAAAAAGATTTGATGAAAAACCTAATATAAAAAAACTATTTAAAATTATGATTAATAATAAATTTTTTTTCATTTTTTCATGATTAACATAAGATTTTCGATGCTTTCAAACAGAAAAATACTTTAAAATATTTTAAAACATATTATTTAATAATTATGGCAAATGAGGATCAAAATAATAACAATAATAAGGACGATTTTCAAAGAGGCCTTTTATTAGATACAAAGCCTAAGACAAAAAAACCATCTATGTATAATGTTCTACTTTTAAATGATGACTATACCCCTATGGAGTTTGTTGTTATGGTATTAGAAAAAATATTTAATAAAAAACAGGAGGAGGCTACACAAATCATGCTACATGTTCACAAAAATGGTATTGGTGTTTGTGGAACATTTACTTATGAAGTAGCTGAGTCTAAATGCAAATCAGTAATGGATATGGCAAAAAAAAATGAACATCCTTTACAATGCACAATGGAAAAAAATTAATGCTGTCACAAAATTTAGAAAAAACATTAAGAGAAGCATATCAACTAGCGACTACTTATAAGCATGAGTATGTAACTCTAGAGCATTTATTATTTTCTCTTTTGGAAGACCAAGATGCAATTAGTGTTCTAAAAGCGTGCGCAGTAGATATTTCAAATTTAAAAGAAAGTGTTGAGAAATTTATTATTAATGATTTAGAAAATCTCAAAGAGAACTTTACTGGAGAGCCAAAATTAACAAATGGTTTTCAAAGAGTTTTGCAAAGAGCTGCTATTCACGTGCAATCGAGTGGAAGAGAGAGTGTTACAGGAGCTAACATGATTGTAGCTTTATTTTCTGAGAAAGAAAGTCATGCAGTATATTTTCTTCATCAACAAAATATGAGCAGATTAGATGCTGTTCAATATATTTCACACGGTATTTCTAAAAGTAATGAAAGTTTTGAAAATGAAGAATTTGTAGATAGTCAAACAAATGACAATAATGAACAACAAAAACCGAAAAGTGCTTTAGGTCAATTTTGTATTAATTTAAATGAAAAATCAAAAGATGGTAAAATTGATAAGCTAATCGGAAGAAGCAAAGAACTAGATAGAACAATTCAAATTTTATGCAGAAGACAAAAAAATAATCCTTTATTTGTTGGAGATCCTGGTGTTGGGAAAACAGCAATTGCTGAAGGATTGGCAAAAAAAATTACAGAAAAAAAAGTACCTAAAATTATGGAGGACGCAATTATATATTCACTGGATATGGGCGCTCTACTTGCAGGTACAAGATACAGAGGTGATTTTGAAGAGAGATTGAAAGCAGTTCTTAAAGAGTTACAAAAAAAAGACAAAGCTGTTTTATTTATAGATGAAATCCATACTGTTATTGGAGCAGGAGCTACCAGTGGAGGATCAATGGATGCTAGTAACTTATTAAAACCTTCTCTAGGCAATGGTACTCTTAAATGCATTGGGTCAACTACTTATAAGGAGTTTAAAAACTATTTTGAAAAAGATAGAGCTTTGGTCAGAAGATTCCAAAAAATTGACGTTAAAGAACCATCAAAAGATGAAACAATCAAAATTCTTGAAGGTTTAAAAACTTACTATGAAGAACATCATAATATTAAATATTCACCTGAAGCAATTATTAGCGCTGTTGAATTATCAAATAAATATATAGGTGATAGGAAACTTCCAGATAAAGCCATTGATGTCATTGATGAAGCAGGTGCATCACAATATTTATTGCCCGAAGAGAAAAGAAAGAAAATTATTCTATCAAAAGACATAGAAGCAGTTGTTGCTTTAATGGCAAGAATTCCAACAAAATCTGTTAATCAAAGTGATAAGAATAGTCTAAAAAATCTAGAAAGAGATTTGAAAAATTTCGTATTTGGTCAAGACAAAGCTATAGAAGAACTTTCATCTTCCATAAAGTTAGCAAGAGCAGGGCTTAGAGAAGATGGTAAGCCAATAGGCTCCTATTTATTTTCTGGACCTACTGGAGTTGGAAAGACTGAGGTAGCTAAACAATTAAGTAATACACTTGGTATTAAACTTCTTAGATTTGATATGTCCGAATATATGGAACGTCATACTGTGAGCAGATTGATCGGGGCTCCTCCAGGTTATGTTGGTTTTGATCAAGGGGGATTATTAACAGATGGAGTAGATCAAAATCCTCATTGTGTACTTCTTTTAGATGAAATTGAAAAAGCTCACTTTGATTTATTTAATATACTACTTCAAGTAATGGATTATGGAAAACTGACTGATCACAATGGAAAGACTATAGATTTTAGAAATGTTATATTAATCATGACAACTAATGCTGGTGCAATTGATGTATCTAAAAACAAAATAGGATTTAATGCAAAAAGATCTAACGATGATAGTAGTGACGCAATTAATAGAATCTTTTCACCCGAATTTAGAAATCGAATTGATTCAATAATACATTTTAATCATTTATCTAAAAATATAGTACTTTCTATCGTAGATAAGTTCATCATAGAAATTGAGGCTCAACTTGAAGATAAAGGTGTTTCATTATCAATTAATAAGGAAGCAAAAGAATTATTAGCCGAAGAAGGCTATGATGAGGTTTATGGCGCAAGAGAATTGGGAAGAGTAATACAAGAAAAAGTCAAAAAACCTATGGCTGAAGAACTAATTTTTGGCAAATTATCTAAGGGTGGCCACGTAGAAATAACATGCAAGGATAAAAAAATTAGTTTTGAATTTTCGAATAAGCAAGAAGTTAAAAAAGAACTTGCTTAATTTTTGAACGGGAGAAAATCATCTAATCTTTCTTTCTGACTATCAATTAACTGACTTTCATTATCTAGAAAATTTTGAATTGCCTTGCTAAATTCTTGATCTTTAATCCAATGCGTACTCCATGTTTTAGTTGGAACATATCCTCTCTGCAACTTATGTTCTCCTTGAGCACCAGCTTCAACTATTTTAATATTATTTCTAATGGCATATTCTATTGCTTGATAGTAACAGAGCTCAAAATGTAAAAAGGGAACTTCGTATTTTGACCCCCATAAACGACCATATAAATGAGTTTTACTTATAAAATTAATTGCAGAGGCAACCATTTTGTTTTCTTGGAAAGCCATTATAAGCAAAATATTATTTTTGAAATTATCTAATATTTCAAAGAAAAATTCTTTAGTTAAATACGTGGATCCCCATTTTCTTCCAGTAGTATCTAAGTAACAATCGTAAAAAAAACTTATATGCTCTTCTTTAATATCATCTCCATTAAGTAATTTTACTTGTAAATTATTTTTTTCAATACATTGTCTTTCCCGTCTAATTATTTTTCTTTTTCTAGAAGATAGGTCATTTAAAAAATCTTCAAATTTTTTATATTCATTATTATGCCAATGGAACTGTATACCTGATCTAATCATAATATTCTCAACATCATTCCAATTAGAAGCATCATTAACAAAATTAAAATGCAGGGAAGAAACATTTATTTTTTTAGCTTCTTCTATAATATTCTTAATTACTTGAACTTGTTTTTTCTTTTTATCTTTAACTGACTTATTTAAAATAATTCTATCACCAGTAACAGGTGTAAACGGTATTGCAGATTGAAGTTTGGGATAATAATTTATTCCATATCGATGATAAGCATCAGCCCAAGAATGATCAAAGATATATTCTCCAAACGAATGGTTCTTTATGTAAAGAGGACATAATGAAATAATTTTATCATTTTCTTTTTCTATGTAATGATATGGTTGCCAACCTGTTTTGGTATTTGCGCTTTTACTCTCTTCTAATGCGTGAAGAAATTCATATTGCAAGAATGGATGATCATTTCCAACACATTCATTCCAGTCTGATTTTTTAATATCATTAAGAGAAGAGCAAAAAAAATATTTACTCATATTAAATTTATTATTTGATTTTAATGATGGCGTCTATTTCAACAGAAATATTTAAAGGAAGTGCGTTTGAACCAACTGCAAATCTTGAGTGTCTTCCTTTGTCACCAAAAATATTCACTAATAAATCTGATGCTCCATTTATGATTTTTGGTTGATTGGTAAAGTTATCATTGCAATTTACGAAACCTCCAAGTTTTAAAAAAGAATCTAGTCTGTCCCAATCACCATCTATCGATGTTTTAAGAGCTGCAATAATATTAATGCAACAAGTTTCAGCAGCTTTTATTCCTTCTTCTTCAGAAATATCTACACCAACTTTTCCACTATAAAGAATTTTACCATCAATTACGGGCCCTTGACCAGATACATAAACGGTATTATCTGCAACCTTAAAGGGTACGTAATTTGCAATTGGTGTTGGCATATCTGGAATTTTTAGATCTAATTTCTTGATATTTTCTTCAAAGATGTGCATTACATATATATAAAACAATTTGGGTGAAGGTAAAGAAAACAAATATGAATAAACTTAAAAAACTATTTATTTTCATCTACATATTCTCAATATTCTTAAAAGGGGGGATTTCAATGGCTGATGAAAAGAAAGATACTATTCATATGACACTTAAGGATGGTATTGTTGTAATAGAGACAAAACCAAACGTAGCACCAAAACATGTAAAACAAATCAAACAACTTATTGAAGAAGGACAATATGATGGAGTTGTTTTTCATAGAGTTATAGATGGCTTTATGGCTCAAACCGGTGATGTAGAATTTGGAAATTCAAGTAATGATAATTTCAACTTATCAAGAGCAGGCACAGGTGGATCAAAACTTCCTGATATTGAAGCAGAATTTTCTTCTGAGAATCATGGAAGAGGGGCAGTATCAATGGCAAGAGCTCAAAATCCAAATAGTGCAAATAGTCAATTTTTCATTTGTTTTAATGATTGCTCTTTTTTAGATGGTCAATATACCGTTTGGGCTCAGGTTACTGAAGGTATGGAATATGTTGATAATATCACAAGAGGCGAACCACCTGCTGATCCAGATAAAATAATTAAAATGGAGATTGTAAAATAATTAGATGTTTGTTGCTGACTTGCATAATGATCTTGTGCAAAGAGTTATTGAAGGTGAAGATGTTACAAAGCTAACATCGCATGGGCATACGGACATACCAAGGTTACTTAAATCTGAAATTGATTTAGAGATTTTAATTATTTGGGTCTCTAGCAATGCTAAAGAACCAAATTTTTTTAAGAGAGCCGATAAAATGTATGATGAGATTGAAAGAATTTCATCACATGTAGAAATTATCATCCCCAAAAAAATCTCAGACATTAATGAAGGAATAGATAAAAATAAGACAATGCTTCCAATTTCAATGGAGGGTGGAGAGGGCTTAGAAAATGATATCAATAATTTATATCACTTTATTGAAAGGGGGCTTTTCTATTTTGGCCCAACCTGGAATCATTCTTTGGATTGGGTTTCTTCAAATTATGATGAGACATACAATTTGTCAAAACTTAAAAGCCATGGCTTAAATGAATTTGGGAAAGAGGTTGTTTCTATTTGCCAAGATAATAATGTGTTAATTGATGTTTCTCACATTGGAGAGAAAAGTTTTTGGGACATTGCATCAATAAGTACCAAACCTTTTATTGCCTCACATTCTAGCGTGTATAATTTGTGTCCACATTTTCGTAATTTAAAAGATGATCAAATTGAAGCTATCAAAAAATCAAAAGGATTAATTGGTTTAAATCCATATCCTTTTTTTATTGATAAATCTTTTAAAGAAAGAGAATCAAAAGAAAGGAATAAATATCTTGATGAATTAAATTCTATTGAAAGAAAATATTCCAATAAAACTTCTCAATGGATAGCAAAACAACATTTTCTACAAAAAAAATTAGCAGACATATGCCCAAGTATAGAAGTATTTGTTGATCATATTGAATATGTAATTAATCAAATAGGAATTGATTATGTAGGTATAGGCAGTGACTATGATGGACTTGATTGTTTGCCTCATTCATGGAATGATTGTTTAGACCATATGATAATTCAAGAGTCTTTAGAAAAAAGAGGTTATAAATTTTTAGAGATTGAAAAAATTATGGGAAAAAATATTTTAAGAGTTTTAGAAGAAATCTACAATTAGCAAAATACCAATTAAAACTAAAATAAATCCTGATATTTTTTGAATTATACCTTGCCTTTTTTGGAAAAAATCATTCATTCCATAACTTGTCACAACAAGGGAAACAATAATGTACCAAATACCATCAATAACGGAAGCAGTTACAACAAGAATTGAATGAGAATAATAGGAGGCATCAATTTTTACAAATTGAGAAAAGACAGCTGAAAACCATATAAGAATTTTGGGATTAAAAATCGCTATCAAAAATCCTTGTAGAAAAGAATTAATACTTTTTTGCTCCTTAATTTTATCTATGTCCTCATTTTTTTTAAATATAAATTGAAAACCTAAATATAATAAAAAAAGAATTCCAATTATTTGAATTAATTGAAATAATAATTCGTTTGCTGTTAAAATTATTGATAATCCAGTAACTGCAAATACAGCATAAATACCCATTCCTAACCCATGACCAACAGCAGTCATAAAGCCAGCATATCGATTAATTGTAATACTATTTCTTATAATTAACGCTAAACTTGGACCTGGTGACATTGCTCCTGCAACACAAACAGTAGCAAACTGAAGCCAAAATATAAAAGTCACTTAATTATTTGTTAGGGTTAAATATTTTTTTATTGTTTCTTGTAAGCCAAATTCAAAAGTATCACAGATGAGAGCATGACCAATAGATACTTCTTTAACATTATTTATTTTATTTAAAAAAAACTTTAAATTTTCTAAATTTAAATCATGACCAGCATTTAATTCAATTTTTGGAAACTCTTTTTTTAGATAGTTTGCTACATCGATATAATCTTTAATTGCTTTTTCCTTATTTTCATTAAAGGTATGAGCATAATCAAAAGTATAAAGTTCTACTCTATCAGCTTGTATCACATCTAAATTTTCCAGTGTTTTTATTGATGGGTTAATAAATATTGAAACGCGAATATCATTTTTTTTAAATTCACTAACTATGTCTGTTAATAAATTTTTATTAGTTTCACAGTCCCAACCAAAAGAAGAGGTTAATGCGCCAGGTGGATCTGGGACTAAAGTTACTTGATCTGGTTTAACTTCAATTACTTTTTTGACAAAAAAATCTGATGGATATCCCTCTACATTAAATTCCTTATTTTCAAATTTTGATAATAAATTTTTTAAGGGTTCAAGGTCAGAAAATTTTGCGTGTCTTTCATCAGGACGGGGGTGTACTGTAATTCCATCAGCTCCATAATCTAAACATTTATTACTAATATCAATTAAGTTTGGTAAATCAGCACCTCTAGCATTTCTTACTAAAGCAAATTTGTTAACATTAACACTTAGTGCTGTCATTTTAACAACTAAATAATTTTTCCATATGTTTTCATCATCCATTCATTGACCTTTGGATGATTGTAGATTTCTTCCCTTAATTTTTTTAATCTTTCATAAGGCTCTAAAATATTTGTTGGCACTCCATCTAAAAGGCCTGATGTTAGCCAACCTAGTAATCTCCAAATTGCTAGATCAGCAATAGAAATATTTTTACCAACAAAAAAACTAGACTCCTCATTTTTTTCAAGTAAGTTTTCAAGAAATTGAAACCATTTGGGCAGATGTTTTGTAGATAATATTTTTCTTGCTAATTCTAATCGATCCTTTTCTTTATCTCTGCCAGATAGAGTGACGAGATAATTAATGTCTTGTGCTGCATCAATAATTTGATCTATTTGAGCTGCTTCAAAATCATTATCTTTTGGATATAAGTCTGATAATTTTCCACAAAATCTTGCAATGGCACCTGTTTGAGCAATAATTTTACCATCAACATCTAATATTGGTAATTGCTTAAAAGGAGCAATTTGCTTATTCGGTAATAATCCCGTTGCTTTGAGGTCATCAATTTCTTTTCCTTCTACACGATAATCGTTAAAGGGAATATCTCCTATAAATAAAGCCAGTCTTGTAACTTCTGCTCTCCAAAAAGGTATCTTAAAATAGTATAAAGTAATTTCCATATTGATTATTTATTTTTTTTACATGATACACAGATATGTTCAAAAAAAATATAAATAATTTAATCATTATTATTAATATTATTTTCTTCTCCTACTATGCTATTCAACTTTTAGTATTTACTGATGAATTTGCTTTGAACAACTTAGGTTTCTTTAATCATGCCGTAGCTGGATTATCAGAGATTATTGGTATAATTTTTTTAGCTTTTGCCTTATCTTTTATAAGTATAATTTTTCGAGGTATAGAAAAACAATCTCCACTTATTTACTGTATTTTTACAATACAATTTTTAGTATCAATTAATTTTTGGAGATATGTAATTACAAATAGTCCAGGAGAAACAAATTTGGATATTATTTCCATTAACGCCATGTTTTTTTCATTTGTTACATCTTTAAATTTACTATTAATAATCAAAAATTTTAAAAAGATTTAATATAATTAAATTTAAAAAAGAATATATGTTTGAATAATTCTTATGAATATAGATATACTTAGTAATAAAATTGAAAATATTTTTAATCAACACAAGATACCTTCCTTATCTGTCATAATCACAAATAAGAATAAAAATATTTTTGAGCAATATCATGGTTATAATCATTTAGAAAAACAGATTCCTTTTAATGAAAATTCAATTGTAAGAATTGCATCTATGACCAAGCCAATTACATCGTTATGTATTTTTCAATTAATTGAAAGAAACTTAATCAGTTTAGAAACAAATATAGAAGATATTGATAAACGTTTTTCAGATATAAAAATTGTTCAATTGATAGGTGATAAACCTGAGTATTCAAAAGCTAATACTAAAATTAAAATTAAACATTTACTAAATCATACTTCTGGATATGGGTATCAATACCTAAATCCTGAAATTAAATTTCTTGTTGATCAAAAGATATTGCAAGATATGCAAAATGATAGTGAAGATTTTCTAGATGCCCCAATTTTATTTGAACCTGGCAGCAGATGGAATTATGGTATCAGTACGGATTTACTTGGTTACATAATTGAAAAATTAACTAATAAAAAATTAGATGAGTACATGAAAGAAAATTTATTTGATCAACTTGGTATGAAAAACACTACATTTAGCTTAGATGAAAACAAATTTAATAATTTAGCTTATATCTATGACTATATTGATAATAAAATCATCATCAATAAAAGAATCGCTAAATATCAAGATGAAAGAGTAGGGAGATCTTTTCACTTGGGAGGAGGAGGGTTAACCTCAACTACACAAGATTATGCAAAATTTATGCGTTTATTTTTAAGTAATGATAATAGTATTATTTCTGAAAATTCAATAAATCTGATGAAGTCCAATCAAATAGGTAAGTTCAAAGTTGAAACTATCGCATCTGTTGATCAAGAATTGTCAGCATCATTAGATCATGACGATAGTATCGAAAATAAATTCGGATATGGTTTTATGATAAATAAAGATAATACCCCTGAAGGTAGACCAAAGGGAAGTATTTCATGGTCGGGTATCTTTAATAGTTTTTTTTGGATTGATTTTGAAAATCAAATTGGATGTGCAATATTTATGCAAATGTTACCTTACATGAATGTAGCATCTTTAAAAACATTTTCAGAAATAGAAACAAGTATCTACGAAAATATTAATAATAAGAATTCAATATAGAAAATCGCAGAGAATCAAAAATTTATAGTTTATATTACAATTAATTAAGGGAGATTTTATGATTGAAACAGCTGGAGGCATGATACCTTTTATATGTCATGTTTTTTTAATATTATTTGGTGGTTTTTTTGGTTTAAGTTTTGCTTTTAACAAAAATTTTGTACAAAATAGTCTTGGATTTGCATCAAAAGACGCGATGTTTATGGGTCGACCTCTTGGATTTTTAATGATCGGTGTAGTTTTAATGTTAATTGCTACATTATTTCAAATTGGTGGTTTTACTTCACCAAATGAAGTTATAGGCATTATGTTTATTTTCACTATTTTTGCTTTTTGTTACAATCTTGGAACCACGTTAAAAATCTTTGAGAGTTTTGATGGTAATGATTGGCCAATAAAAAATGCTATAAGACCATTAATACCAATGGTAGTGATTTTAATACGTTATTTTACTTTGTAAAATAAATAAATTTAGCACTCTTATAAGAGTGCTAAAACACTGGTGCTGATACCGAGAATCGAACTTGGATCTGACCGTTACCAACGGCCTGTAATAACCATTATACTATATCAGCTCAATGTTAGTAATATCAGAAATTAAATTAATGAAAAGATTTGTAATTAGCGGATGAATGTCCGCTAATTATCTTTTTAAATTATATCGTTTTATTTGAGCTTAATTATTCCCAAGTTGTTTCTAGTATCCTAACAAGACTCATACCTCTTGGCTCTACTTCATCTAGAAAATCTTTATGATCCAACCAAAAATTATCACCATTTAGTTTGTCTTGAGCTAAACCATATTCTTTCATAGTATTGAAACGAACAGCAAATCCGAAGGAGCCATTATCTTTTCCATTCATCCTACCAACGGTTCCTCCTGTTGCGCCATTATCCATCCAAGCTTTAATAAAAATATCACCTTTATCTTGAATTAAGTTGATATCTTTATGATAAAACATCCACTGTGCAAAAACAGGTTTAATACCAGCATCTGAAGGCATATTATGAACCAATGGTTCGTAAAAATTATTTGTTTCCCATTTAGTGTCAGAAAAAAATTGCTCCATATCCTTTGCCCAATTTTCATCATTAGATAATTTATCATCTACCTCTCCAAAATGAGCATAATTTTCATATCCAATGTTTGTTGTGTACAAACCATTATCTCTTCCAAGATGGCTTGCAAGTGATGATCCAACAGCACCATATTTTTTAAAATATTCTGCTGCAGTATTGTATGCTTTAATAGCATTCGCATTAGATATACTGTATGTCCAACTTCCTACAATCATATTTCCTCCTTTTTTAATAAATATCTCTTCTAATTACTCTGGCATTATAATTTAGATGAATAGTTAAGTTTGCATAATAATCTTTATGACTTTCCCAATAATCTGGAGAATTTTGGTTAGCATCCATGCACTTGCCTAACTCTTGCATACTGTTAAATCTTGCAGCAAATAAATATTGATTATTTCTATCACCAAACATTCTATGAATTGCAATTCCTGATGAACCATTTGACATGTAGTGTTTTTCATCAATTTCAAAACTTTTTTTTATAGCATCTACATCTGGATGACTAAAAACAAAATGTGCCCATACAGGCATTTCCTCAGTAGCACCTTTAATATTTCCAATCAATTCAGTTAAATAAACAGCTTCAACTAATTGATTGTTTACAAAATTTGGTTGCATTTTTTGCCACCATTCTGGAGATGAAGCCCAAGCATCATCATTTTTTCCAAATGCTTCATAACTCTCAAATCCTGCTACCATAGTGAATGTATTATCATCACCACCAATATTATGCGTAACATTAGTCATTCGAGCTCCACTTTCTTTAAACCAAGGTGAAACTTTATCAAAAATATCTACAGCATTTGCGTAGTCAGTTCTTATTTTCCATGTTGCAAACATATTTACCTCCTTTGTTAATTGCAATAAGATGATTATTATGAATTTATTTCATAGAGATTAAAAATATTTTTTTTTAATAATATTTTTGATGTATTTTGTTACAAGAAAGCTCTAAAAAAAAAGAATTATTATGCTTTTGTTTTAAATTTAATTTAGAATGATTATAAAATAATATTTAATTTAAATTATAATTTCATATGGATGTGAATAAAATTACACTAGGATACTGGAGTACAAAAGGACTTGGCTCTGCATCAAGACAAATGATTATTTATGCAGGCGTTCCTCTAATAGCAAAAATTTATAAAGTACTTCCTAAAGAAGAAAATAATCAGATTATATATGAGGGAAGTTCATGGCATGATAATGATAAAATTGATTTAAAAAAAAAAAATAGTTTAATTAATTTACCATACTTAAAATATTTTAAGGATGATAAAGAATTCATAATATCTCATTCCAATACCTGTCTAACTTTTTTGGGTAAAGAATTTGGTATGTTTGGTGAGACGCAAGAGGAAGAGATAGAGTGTGAGCAGTTACTGCAAGAAACTGTAGATTTAAGATCAATTGTAACAAGATTTGCTTACACTCATTTTAATTCTAAAGATGAAGAATTATTAGCAGCTAAAGAAGTTTACAATACAGCATTTGAAAATTCTAACTCTGGTAAACTTCAGAAATTCGAACATTGGCTCTCCTCTAAAGATAAAAGCAAAACTAAATTATTTTTAGTAGGTAATAAAATTTCTTCTCCAGATTTTAACCTTTTTGACACTTTAGATCTTTATTGTGAGTTTTTACTTTATTATAATTTTGTTGAAAATGCAGATAATAATAATGTTTTTGCTTTGCTGGAATATCCTCTGATTTCAGATTTTTTTAATAACTTTAAGCAACTTCCCAAAATGCAAAAATATTTTGAATCTGAATTATACAAACTGCCATTTACAAATAAAGGAGCTAAATTCGGATCAGGTAAAAGTGGTATAACGTGGAACCCAAGTATTGATACTGATACAACACCAGATCAAATAATTGTTGAATAAAAATATAAAATTTATAAAGTAATTTTATGGAAGAGGTAAATTTTTGGTTTTCAATAGGAAGTACTTATACGTATTTAACAGTCAATAGGTTGCATGAGGTTGCAGAAAAAGAAAACATTAAATTTAATTGGCATCCTTTTAGTGTAAGAAAAATTATGATGGATATGGATAACATTCCATTCACTCCACCAGCCAAAAAAATAAAATCAGATTACATGTGGAGAGATATTGAAAGACGAGCAAAATTTTATGGCTTTGAAGCTAAGGTGCCAGCACCATATCCATTAAAAGAATTTGATTTAGCAAATCAAATTGCAATTCTTGGAATGAATGAAGGGTGGGGAGTTGATTATGTTTACAAAACATATCAAAGATGGTTTCAGCAAGGAAAAGAACCAGCTACGCAGCCAAACTTAAACGAAATATTTAAAGAGCTTAACCTAGATTCAGAAGAAACTATAAAGAAAGCTAATACACAGGAAATAAAAGATAAATATCTAAGCAATACTGAATATGCCTACAAAAAAGGAGTTTTTGGAAGTCCTACATTTGTATATGATGGCAAAGAAGTATTTTGGGGAGATGACAGACTTGAAGATTGCATTAAATGGATTAGGTTAAAGGGTAAGTAAATTAATATGAAGTTCCTAAATTTTATTTTTCCAAAAGGTCAATGGTCATTAACTAGAGTGGCAATACTATTTATAATATTTATGATCCTTGATTTTATTGTTGTTTATTACAAAATTATATAAGACTTAAATTAGTGGCTAGTGATTTATTATTTTCTCTAAGAGATGTAGAAATCAAATTTGGCAAAAAAGTTATTTTCCAAGATCTAAACTTAAATTTACACAAGGGTGATATGATTGCGCTTGTTGGTAAAAATGGTGTTGGCAAAACAACACTTATGAAAACTATAAATGGTGATCAAGATTTAGATGCAGGAGAATTATGGAATTACCCTGGTCTTAAAGTTGGATATTTTAATCAGAAATTTGAAAAACTAGATAATAAAACCATTGAAGAGAATTTTTCAGATTTACTTAACGAACAAAATAAACATTTTGTTGATATATTTTGCAATAAACTCAATTTAGACAAATTTACTAATGTTGAAGATCTTTCAGGAGGGCAAAAAAGAAAAGTTTATTTAATTAGGTCTTTATTAAAAGACTCCGATGTTTTGTTATTAGATGAGCCAACCAATCATCTAGATTTGCAATGCATCGAATGGCTAGAAAGTTATTTACGCAATTTAAATAAGACAATTATATGTGTGAGTCATGATCGAACTTTTCTCAGTAATTTTACTAACAAAGTTTTTTGGATAGATAGAGGAAAATTACGAGTAAGTCCTAGAGGATTTAAAGATTTTGATAAATGGTCAGAGGAGTTACTTGATCAAGAATATAGAGAATTAAGAAATAGAAAGCAATTTGTTAATATTGAACTTGAGTGGGCAAATAAAGGCGTTAAAGCTCGTGTAAAGAGGAATGAAAAAAGATTAAAAAGAGCAAAAGAATTAAAAGCGCAATTAGAAAAAGATGAAGCTTCTTATAGAAGTGCAATTAAATCTTTAAGACCGCAAGTTTCTAAAAAATCGACTGATCAATCGAAATTTATTGCTGAACTTCAAGAAGTGTTTGTGAAATATCCAAATCAAAGTGAATTTGTTTTTAAAAACCTATCTATTAAAATTTCAAAAAATGATCGTATCGGTCTGTTAGGTAATAATGGAAGTGGTAAATCAACTTTTCTTCGAACAATCCTCAATGAAATAAAAATTTCTAAAGGTAAAATCAAACTGAAAAAAAATTTAGAATTTTCTTATTTTGATCAAATGCGTAATGATCTTAATGGCAGAAAATCTATTAAAGATATCTTAGTGCCCTCTGGAGGAGATTATTTAAAAGTTCAGGGAAGAGATAGGCATGTTTGCAGTTACGTGAAAGATTTTCAGTTTGATCCTAAAAATGTCAATCATACGATACAAACATTATCAGGTGGAGAGCAAAATAGATTACTTTTAGCAAAAGTTTTAGCTAATCCGAAGACTGGACTTATTTTAGATGAGCCAACAAATGACCTAGATTTAGAAACATTAGATCTATTAACTGAAATGTTATCCAATTATAGTGGAACGTTATTAATAGTATCGCATGATCGAGATTTTTTAGATCAAACTGTAAATAAAATTCTACATTTCAAAGAGGATGGAAATGTATCATTATTTTTTGGTGGATACAGTGATTTTCTGAAATCCGAAAATCAACAAGTTACTAAAAATAAAGAAACAAAAAAATCACATTCAGAAAATAACAAAGTAAAAAGTTCAAAACATAAATTATCGTATAAGTTTCAATATGAATTAGAGCAATTACCAAACCAAATAAAAAATATTCAACAAGAATTAGACGATATTAAAAATGAATTAAAGGATACAAACCTATATTTGGAAAATTATGAACGTTATAAAGAAATAACTTCTAAAATGGAAGTTCTTAATAGTGATCTCAATACAAAAGAGAATAGGTGGTTTGAATTAATTAAAATGGAAGAGGATCTAGTTAGTAATTAAGCGACAATTAATATGCGCTAGTATTATCAGATTTAGTATCTACATCTTTCAATTCTTTTAATAAACTTTCAGCATGTGATGTCATCATTCTAAAATCAGAAAGTAAAGTGGTAAATTGAAAACCGTACTCCATCATTTCTTTCATATACTTTACCGATCCATTATGGATACCTGCAATCTTTCCTTTTTCTTTTGCTTTTTTTGCAATCATTTTAATATTTGAAAATACTGGATCTTCACGAACATCAAATTTAGGTGGCAAACCATAAGAAGAACTCATATCTGCAGGTCCAATATAAATACCAGTTAAGTTTGGAACCGAGAGAATGGCATCTAGGTTCTCCACTGCTTGTTTCGTTTCGATCATTGCTAAACTTACAATATTATCATTTGCATGTTGATAGTAATCTGAACCATAAACTACTTGAGCTCTCATAGGGCCAAAACTTCTTTGACCTATGGGAGGATAATAACAATATGAAACAAATTTTTCACAGTCCTCTTTAGTATTAATCATTGGCGCAATAATTCCTTGAACACCTAAATCTAACATTTTCATAATAATACCAGGTTCGTTCCATGGAACTCTTGTCATAGGTACAGTATCACTATTTGTTAAACCTTGTATCATTGCAATTGAACTTGAATAATCATTCTGGCCATGCTGCATATCGATGGTTACTGAATCCCAACCCATTTTACCAAAGGCTTCTGCCGTAAAAGAATTAGGTATAGAAAGCCACGCATTGATAGATGCTTTATCTTTTTTCCAAATATCAAATAATTTGTTTTTCATAATTATGATTAGAATATACTTATAATTTATATTATATTATTACTATCCTTAAACATTATTTAATTTATAAAAACTATAAAATGATAAAATTTATAATTTGGTCTTTAATAGCAATTTTTTTAATAGTTATTTTTTATTTTTCTTTTAACTATTTTTTAAGTTTAATTAGGGAGCAAATGATTTTTATGCTTTAGATTAATTTTTTGTCGCAATTCCTAATTTTCTTCGTTTTTTTGGGTCAAAATATTTCATAAATAGATTTACAGGGTTTCTATTTGTAGTATAAATTTCTTATATATGGAGGAAATGATGAATAAAATTTTAAATATTTTTTTAACTTTTATTCTTACAGCTTTTTTCGCAACTTCAACATTTGCTGCCACTAAAGTAGTTTGGTGGATGGAAAGTAGTGCAGATACTGACCCTACAGTTCAAGAAATGATGTGTGATGCTTTTAATGCTGAACAAGATGAAGTAGAATTAGAATGTGTATTCAAAGAAGACATTAATGATACTATCAGACCAGCTCTTTTATCTGGAAGTGGACCGGACATGTTTGATACACCTGGTGCTTCTTACATAAAAATTTACCAAGATGCAGGTCTTGTTAAATCTATGCAAGAGTATGCTGATCAATATGGTTGGCAAGATAAACTTCTAGGTTGGGCTTACAACTCAGGAGTATTTGATGGTGAATTATATTCAATTCCAAAAAACTATGAAACAATGATTTATTTTTATAATAAAACTTTGTTTGAAGAAAATGGATGGAGTACGCCAAATAATTTAGAAGAAGTTGAATCTTTAGCTGCTAAAATTAAAGCTAAGGGAATGAATGTTTACGCGTATGGTTCTGCTGGATGGCAGCCAACTCACGAACATTTAGTAGGAAACTATTTCAACACTTATGCTGGACCAGATAATGTCTATAAAGCATTAATTGGTGAAAAAAAGTGGACTGATCCAGAGTTTGTAGAAGCAATTGAACTTTTAAGAAAACACATGGTAGATGAAGGTTATTGGTCTGGGGATTTAGAGACATATTATTCTTTAGATTGGGATGATTTTAATAACGAGTTTGCTACTAGAGGTTCTGCGATGCTCATGATTGGAACTTGGGGTTTCAATGTAACGGCAACGAATTTTGGAGAAACTTCTGATGATTGGGATTGGAATCCTTTACCGATTCTGAATTCACAGGCAGGAAGTGCTCCTAATTACCAACTTGCAACAGGTGGAACAATGTCCATTAATGCAGCATCTAAAAATGCTGATGGAGCTGCAAAAGTAATTGATTGGATTCTTTCTGATAAAGAAAGAGCTCTTAAAGTTACTGGTAGTTTAGGTTATGGCGCTTGGTTGTTACCACTAAAATACACTGATGCTGACTTTGATCCTAATATTGATCCAAGACAAAAAAGATTCTTAACTGAATTCGCAGAAGCTTCTGATTCTGGAAACTATGGATATACAACATGGACGTTCTATCCGAATGATCCAGGTGTTCATATTTGGAAAGACATGGAAGTGGTTTGGGCTGGAGATATTACTCCACTTGAATTCATGGAAGAATCTCAAAGACTTTGGGATCAAGCTCGTGCAGACGATGCATTAGTTCCAGTTGGAAAAAGATAATTTATAAATTTAAATAAGGGGAAATATTTTCCCCTTATTAAAAATAATAAAATTATGCCAAAATTTTTAACAAGTATAAATGCAATTTCCTGGTACTTTTTATTTCCAGTAATATTTATTCATTTCTTTGTGGTGATGTTTCCATCGGTACTAAGTTTATTGTTATGTTTAACGGACTGGAATGGTTTTGGCAGAATAAATTACGTTGGATTAGAAAACTTTCAAGAATTATTTAGAGACCGTGTTTTCAAGAAAGCAGTTAAACACAACATAATTTGGACAGTAATGTTCTTAACAATACCAGTAATAGTAGCACTTATTATAGCCTATCTTTTAACTGGAATAAAAAGAGGACAACTTTTTTATAGGCTAGTATATTTTTTTCCATATATTTTAGCCAGTATCGTTAACTGTTTGATTTGGAGATACATATTCCATCCAAGACATGGTTTAGGTGGTTGGTTTGAGAATCAAGGTATTGATTTTCTTGCTAAGTCACCTTTTGCAATGAAAGAGACTGCTTTATACGCTGTTGCCTGGGTAGATATGTGGCACTTCTGGGGCTTCTTAGTTATTATTTATTTAACTGGCATGTATCAAGTTGATGATTCTCTTTATGAAGCAGCAGATATTGAAGGAGCAACAAAATTTCAAAAATTTAGATATATTACTTTACCAATGATACGTCCAATTTTTGTTTTATCTTTAATAATTATCATTATCTGGTCTGTCCCAACATTTGATTATGTATACATTTTAACAATGGGTGGGCCAGCATACAGTTCTGAAGTTGTAGCAAATCATCTGTACTCTCAAGCCTTTCAACGAATGAATGTTGGTTACGCGTCTACTATAGGTGTTATGATGTTCTTCTATGTCGGTATTATAGTTGGTTTTTTTGCAATTTTAAGGCGGATGGGTTGGGAGGTATAAAATTATAAATGGCAACTGCAAGATTTAGACAAAGATCTAGCTATATAAATCACGCCATTTTGATTTTTATGGCTTTAACAATTATTTTACCATTACTAGTTTTAGCTTTTAATTCTATAAAACCATCTTCTGAATTTGGAGCAAATCCTTTAGGTTTTCCAAATGAAATAAGATTGATGAATTATTATGATGCTTGGGTAAATGGAAATTATACTCAAATATTTACGAATTCACTTACTTTGGTTATCGGGACATTGATATTAAATTTGACTGTTTCAGGCCTTGCTGCTTTCAGTTTGGCAATTTTAAACCCAAGAGGAATTCAAACAATTGTTGTTGGCTTATACCTTTTAGTTGGAATAAGTATTCCTGCTCAATTATTTATTTTACCATTATTTTTAATGTGGAAAAGTTTATATCTCCTAGACACAAGGATTGGTTTAGTTATTATTTATAGCGCCTTAAATGCCCCTTTCGCAACTTTCTTAATTCGATCATATATGTTGCAACTACCTACAGAACTATTTGAAGCTGCTAAACTAGATGGGGCATCTGTTATGCAATTGTTTACAAGGGTTGCCCTACCTTTATCTTGGCCAGTTTTTTTAACAACAGCGCTTATTGTGTCATTAACAGTTTGGAATGAGTTTTTATTTGCTATTACTTTTATTATTACTGATGAGTACAAACCTATTTCATCAATTTTGTTTACATTCCAAAGTAGATTTGCAAATGATTATGGGTTGGTAAGCGCAGCTTCAATTTTAATGGCTGCACCAATTGCTATTTTATTTATGTTTTTCCAAAGAAGGTTTATTGCTGGTTTAACGAGTGGAGCAACTAAAGGTTAATATTTAAAACGGGAGTAATTAAATGGACCTAAATAAGACTTTTGAAGATAAAGTATACGCAGGTGTATTAGGAAAAATCATTGGTGTTTACTTAGGCCGTCCTTTTGAAGGTTGGTATTACGACCGAATAATGAAAGAACTTGGTCCAATTAATTATTATGTAAATGATAAATTAGATTTTCCCATTCATGTAACAGATGATGACTTAACAGGAACATTTAGATTTATTAATGCTTTGAAGCATTTTAATTTTGATAAAAATATTACCGCAAAACAAATTGGTCAAACCTGGTTAAATTATTGTTTGGAAAATCAGACTGTACTTGCATGGGCTGGAAAAGGTATCTTAACTGAAGAAAGTGCTTTTATGAATTTGAAACAAGGTATTCATGCTCCTGAAAGTGGTTCTATTAAAATGAATGGAAAAGTAATTGCCGAGCAAATAGGTGCTCAAATATTTATTGATGGATGGGGAATGGTCTCGCCAGGAGATCCCGAGCAAGCAGTTGAATTAGCAAAAAAAGCTGGCAGTGTAAGTCATGATGGTGAATCTGTTTACGGTGCTCAAGTGGTAGCTGCAATGGAAGCATATTCTTTTATTGAAAATGATATTAAAAAAATAATTGAAAACAGTAAAAAGTTTGTTCCTTCTGACTCGACAATTTACAAACTTATTTCTGATATTCAAGATTGGAGTTCAGGTAATTTAGACTGGGAGCAAGCAAGAACTAAAATTGAAGATAAATATGGTTATGCAAAATTTCCAGGTAATTGTCATATCGTTCCCAATCATGCTTTAATTATTCTCGCACTACTTTTTGGTGATGATAATTTTCAAAAATCTTTAATGATTGTAAATACTGCTGGTTGGGATACTGATTGTAACTCGGGTAATGTTGGGTGTATTTTAGGAATCAAAAATGGCCTAGAAGGTATTAAAGATGGTCCAGACTATATTACGCCTGTTAACGATATAATATATTTACCTACCGCATATGGCTCGGAAACAATGACCGATGCCTTAATAGAAAGTCAGAATATTATTAATATTACGAGAAGAATGAATGGACTAGAAAGTAAGTCTATAAAAAATAACGCAAGATATAATTTTGAGATGGAAACATCGACACAAGGTTGGATGGTAGATAAATCAAATGATAATAATTTAAACACTAAAATTTCAAATGTTGATTATAAATCTAATATTGGACAGAGAGCTCTAGAGATAAATTTTACTGACTTATCTTTTGGTTTATCAAGTGAAATTTATGTAGAAAGTTTTTTTCCTGAATGGTTTACAAGGTTAGAAGGTTATCAATTCCAAAGATACTTTCATTATGATTATGTAGCTTGCCCAACCGTATATAGCGGTCAAAAAATTAAGACAGAATTGATCTCAGATACTGATAAAGATTTAAAAATTAATTTATTTATCAAATATTGGGGTGCTGATGATAAGCTCATTAAAGTATCATCTGATGATTTTAATATTAAGAATAAAGAAAGTAAAATTATAGAATGGATTGTACCTGATACTTTATCAAATCCAATTGGTCAGATTGGTATTAGTATTAACTCAGATAATAATAATAATGGCAAAATTCTAATGAATTATTTAGATATTTCTGGAACACCTAAAATGACATTCAAAAGACCTGATCACATTGATGAATATACAAGAGGTATTTTTTATAAAGAACAGCCTTACGGTCAATTATGGAAAAGGGCTTGGGTGAATGATGTAGATAAATGGCAATTTAGATGGCAAGAAGCTTTTAAAATTGTAAGAGGTATTGGAAGGGGCCACATTATGACTGGAAGTGAGACATGGAAAGATTATACAATCTCATCAAAGATATCCATTCCACTTGCATCTGCTGCTGGTCTGATACTAAGATCTCAAGGCTTAAAAAGATATTATTCTCTTGAGCTCACTTCTGACAAAAAGTTAAAAATAAATAAAATGGAGTATGAATTAAAAACTCTAAAAGAAATAGATTTTGATTTAGAATTTTTTAAAGATTACAATTTAAAATTCAAAGTTAAAGGCAATCATTTACAAGGTTTTGTCGATGATAATTTAATGATTGAGGTTGAAGATAATGAAAATTCATTTGAACAAGGGATGATTGGTTTCATAACTGAAAATGGAGCTATTCAGAGTGAATCAATTTCAATAGAATAAATTTTAATTTAAAAAAGGATGCGTTATGAAACTAGATAAGACTTATGAAGAAAAAGTATACGCTGGAGTGCTCGGTAAATTAATTGGTGTGTATTTAGGCCGTCCTTTTGAGCAGTGGTCACATGAAAGGATTATGGAAGAGCTAGGTGAAATTAATTACTATGTTAATGAGCAATTAAATGTCCCATTAGTTGTAACAGATGATGATATAACTGGAACATTTACATTTCTCCGTGCTCTAAGAGAAAATAATTATGACCCTAATATAAGTCCAAAACAAATTGGTCAGTCTTGGCTTAATAATTTAATTGAGAACAAAACAGTTTTATGGTGGGGAGGAAGAGGTCATTCAGCTGAAGATACTGCATATCAAAATTTAAAAGCTGGAATAGAAGCTCCTATGAGTGGATCAATAGAAACAAATGGTAAAGTAGTTGCGGAACAAATAGGTGCTCAAATATTTATTGACGGTTGGGCTTTAGTCACTCCTGGTGATCCAGAAAAAGCAGCAGATCTTGCAAGAAGAGCAGGAAGTGTCAGTCATGACGGGGAAGCAATCTATGGTGCTCAGATGGTTGCAGCTATGGAGTCACTAGCATTTGTTGAGACTGATATTAACAAAATTATTGATGAGTCAAAAAAATATATCCCAAATAGTTCTCTTATTTATAAACTGATTGGTGAACTTCAAAATATGAGAGCTGGTAATAATGATTGGATGCAGGCAAGAGAGTTTCAAGCTGAAACATATGGATATGACAAATATCTTGGCGGATGTCATATGATACCTAATCATGCAATAATTATACTGTCACTATTATTTGGTGATGATGATCTTCAAAAAACTCTTATGATAGTAAATACCGCTGGTCATGACACTGATTGTAATTCTGGTAACGTTGGTTGCATTATGGGCATTAAAAATGGTCTTGAAGGCTTAAGGAATGGTCCAGATTATTTAACACCTATACAAGATAGAATGTATTGTCCGACTGCTAATGGAGGTGAAACGCAAACTGATGCCTTAACAGAAGCTTATAAGGTTATTAATACTGCTAAAAAAATGAATAAAGAAGAAACTGTTGAGCCTAAAAATGGTTCAAGATTTCATTTTGAAATGCCTGGTTCTGTTCAAGGTTGGAGATCAAGTTTTAAAAATAACAAAAATATTTCAACTATTGTCCAAAATACTGAGTATGAAAGTAGTATAGGAAAAAGAGCATTAGAAATTAAATTTGACAGAGTCGCGCCTGGTGTTTGTTCTGAGGCTGTTGTTGATACTTTTTTTCCTCAGGAATTGTATGAGTTAACAGGGTCTGCAAGAGAAAGATTTTTTCAAAGTTATAACTTTATTTCCTGTCCACTTTTATATTCAGGACAAAATATAGAAAGTGAAATCATTTTTAAGTCGAATTCTCAAAAACCAATTACGGTTACATGTTTTATCAATGTTTTTGGAGAAGAGGATAATTATGAAAGAATAAATTCTGAAAGCGTAGTGCTTTTTCCTGATAAATCACAAAAACTTAAATGGAAAATTCCTTCAACAGAAGGCAATCCTATTACACAAGTTGGTTTTTCTATAGAATCAGATGAAGCAAATTCTGGAAGTTTAATTTTAAATTATTTAACTTTCACTGGTGAGCCAAATTGTAAATTTTCTAAACCTAACCATATTGGAAAACATAAAAGGGGTGTTAAATTTTCAAATGCTAAAATGTGGAAAGCTAGTTGGGTCGATGCTCTAGATAAATGGGATAGTGGAGAGAGAACTTTTAGAGTCTGTAAAGATAGTGGTAGAGGAATGTTAATTACAGGAACTGATTTATGGAAAAACTATAAAGTTACTTCCGATATTGCAATTCAGCGAGTAAAAACAGGCGGTCTTGCTGTGAGAGTGCAAGGATTAAATAGATATTATGGTTTAGTGATTAGTGCATCAAATAAACTTCAATTAATAAAAGTAATTAATGAACCAAAAGTGTTAAAAGAAATAGATTTTGATCTTGAATATTATAAAGATTACAAATTATCTCTTAAAGTCGAGGATAATAAATTGTCTGGTTATCTTGATAATAAAGTTGTTTTAGAGTTCACTGATAATTCTGATGTGCTTGAAAATGGAGCTATGGGATTAATTGTTGAAGATGGAACTATGGTGACTGATGAAGTCATTGTAGAATAAGTTATGAAATATAGAAAATTTGGCTCACTGGATTGGAATGTTTCCGAAGTTGGTTTAGGTTGTTGGCAAATAGGAGCTGATTGGGGGAATGTAACTGAAGACAGTGCTCAAGAAATTTTAAAATCATCGTATGAAAATGGTGTAAACTTCTTCGATACAGCTGATGTCTACGGAATGGGTAGAAGTGAAAAATTTGTAGGCGATTTCCTTAAATCAGTATCTGATAGAATTTATGTAGCAACAAAAGCAGGAAGACAAATAAATCCCCATGTTGCTGAGGGATACTATGATAAAGCTTTAATGGAGTCTTACGTAGATCAATCTTTATTAAACCTTAATGTGGAAACGATTGATCTTTTACAAATGCATTGTCCTCCAACAGAAGTGTATTCATCTGACAACACATTTGAAATGTTAGATTATTTAGTGAGTAAAGGTAAAATTCAAAATTATGGTTTTAGTGTTCAAACAGTTGACGAGGCTCTTGAATGCATCAAACGACCAAATACAAAATCTATTCAGGTTATATTCAATATTTTCAGACAAAAACCTGCTGAAAAATTATTTAAAATTGCAAAAGAAAAAAAAGTTGCAATTATTGTTAGAGTACCCCTTGCAAGTGGATTATTAACTGGAAAGTTTAATAAAGATTCATCATTTGCTCCTGATGATCATCGTAATTACAATATTAATGGAGATGCGTTTGATGTAGGTGAAACATTTTCAGGCGTAAATTTTAATAAGGCATTAGAAGCTGTTGATGAATTAAAAAATATATTACCAGAAGGTATTACGTTATCACAGTTATCACTTAAATGGATTCTAATGCATGATGCTGTTAGTATTGTCATTCCTGGTGCTAAAAATAAAGATCATGTAGGTCTGAATACTTCTTCTTCAGAATTAGATACTATTTCTTCTTTAATGAATGAAATAAATAGTGTTTACACAAAATATTTTTTTGATGATGTTCATCATCGTTGGTAAAAATATTTGTGTCAGAGGAAATTAAAATATTTAGAAGGGCAACGCTTGCTTCAGTAATCACTTCAACTTATCCCATGATAGTTGTTGGCTGTTATTTTGGTGTTACGCCTTGGATTTTTAATAGATTATCCATAGATGAATCTGATTTCAGTTTTGCGATACTGCTTTTTGGTATCTTCTTTATTATCTCTAATCAGATAGCAGGTCGTATACTTGTACCAAAGTATGGAACAAAATTAATTATGTCTCTAGCTTTTCCATTGGTTACCTTTTCTACCTTTTTAGCTATTATTTCTTCTTCATATTTTTATTTTTTATTAACATTTATACCGGCTGGAATTGGATGGGGAGCATCTGGACCAATAGGAGGAATACATAGTCAATTAATTGAAAAACATTTTAAAAAAATTATTACACCTTACTATGCTATGGGTTTCAATTTAGGTATTTTAGTTGGCGGTTCATTAGCAGGTATAATTATGAGAAATAATTATGAGCCTTATTTATTTTTTGGAATTTTATCTTTTCTATCACTATTTGTTTCTATTTTTGTATATTTGTTCGGATTACCTCGAAATTTAGATTTTAGAGGTGAAGGAGAAAAATTCAAAATTCCAGAGACTAATGTTCTTTTATTTGGGTTTTTATTATTTTTTGTGTTCGGTTCAGGTGGAATAATTATGGATTGGTCAACATTATGGTTATCAAAAGATTTAAATGCTCCTCTTTACTTAGCTAGTATGGGATTAATATTTTTCAGTATTGGAGGTATTTTTGCTAATCTATTTTCAAATTCTTTGATTAAATTATTTACAGAAAAAGTTGTTGGTTGCCATTTTGTAATGATTGGAGCATCAATAATGTTTTTATCCTTATTAACTAATAATTTTTATATTATTCTTGCAGTTCTAAGTCTTTATGGATTTGCCATAGCTAATTTAGTTCCAATTGTGATTAGACAAGCAGTCAAACAGTCCTCAGAGAGTATTCCTATGACAGTTACCAATCTTATTACAATTGGATTATCCTCAACAATGATTATGCCAGCAGCAATTGGCTTTTTAGCTGAAACCTTTTCGCTTACTTTAAATATGTATTTATTGTGTATTATAGTCTTTACTTCTGGAGTTGTTTTTTTACTAAAGTTTAAATAAATTTAAATGAATAAATTAAAAATATCTCAAGTTCAATTCCAAGCAAGTCACGTCCCAGCTTTAAATGCAAAAATTATTGAAAAAAGTTTTAATAATACATTAAAATTTAAACCTCACTTAATTTGCACACCAGAATGCTCGAACATCATTACTAATGATAAAAGTTATTTAATTTTTAACGCACCATACCAAAATACATGCCCAGTTTTGAAGATGGCAAAAGATTTTGCTAAGAAAAATAAAGTAAATATAAATCTAGGTTCTTTACTTTTAAGAATTAAAAACAAAAGTAAATTGGTTAATAGATCTTTTTTTATAAACAATTATGGAGTCATAAAAAAAACATATGATAAGATACATATGTTTGATGTTGAAATTAATAACAAAGAAAAACATCAGGAATCATCTTTGTTCAAAGCTGGTAATAAAATAATTTTTACAAAAATTAATAATATTAAATTAGGAATGACAATTTGTTATGATTTACGATTTCCTAATTTATATAGGCAACTTGCTAAAAAAGATTGTTCAATTATTTTAGTTCCTGCTGCTTTTACTAGACCAACTGGGAAAGATCATTGGGAGGTTTTGAATAGATCAAGAGCTATAGAGAATAATTTATTTATTGTGGCAACAGGTATGTGTGGAAATCATCATATGAAAAGAAAGACTTATGGGCATTCTCTTTTGGTAGATCCTTGGGGTAAAATTATAAATAGCACTAAAAATAAACCTGCAGTCATTAACTCAACTATTAATATTTCTGATGTAAATAAAATAAGAAAAAAAATTCCTTCTTTAAAATATGAGTAATTTTAAATCACTAGTTTCTGGCGTTGGCAATTTGAGTAAAACAACAAAATATTATGATGATTGGTCAGAAAATTATGATGCAACACTCAAGTTATGGAATTATCAAGCACCTAAAAAGAGCATTAAATTTTTAAAAGAAACGATTAATATCAAACCAAAAAATATCTTAGACTTAGCATGTGGAACTGGTTTATTTGGTGCTGAATTAAAAAAAGTTTATCCAAAAAGTCATATTTATGGTTCAGATATTTCAAAAAAAAGCCTGAAAATTTCATCAGGAAAAAAAATTTATAAAAAATTACAAATAAAAAATTTTGAACAATTACATCATTATAAAATAAAATTTGATCTCATTTCCCTGATTGGCTCCATGACGTATTGCAAAAACTTTGACAAATTTTTTGCTAATATTAATAAAAATATTAAAGAAAAAGGCTTTGTACTATTTACCCATAGAATAGATTTATGGGAGAAACAGAATTTTTTAAGTATTTTAAAAAAACATCAAAAGTCATTAAAAATCAATAAAATTTCTAGACCATTAAATTATCTACCTTTGAACAATGATTTCAAAAATAAAATAAAAATAAAAATTGTTTTATTACAAAAATATTAAAATTTAGGCTTTTTAATTAAAAAATTTGAGCCAAAACCGAGAATCGGGTATTTATTACTTAGGTTTATTTTCTATCCATAAACCAACGATGAAAAGAAGGGATATTCGCCGTGTCCCTTCTTTTTTTATACACTAGATAAAATTGATTTGGCAATAAATTAAATTTATTTTTTCGAGTTAAAATTATCCATTTTTCGAAGTGTCTTTTCACTAACATGATGCTCTATTCCTTCAGCATCTTCTGAAGCTGTATTCTTGTCTAAACCAAGATTTAGTAAAAAATTGAATACAATATTATGCCTTTTTTTTGACTCACTTGCTATTTTTTGACCTTTAAAAGTTAAAAAAATTGATCGATAAGGTTCTCTTTTAATGAAACCCTGTGTTTGTAATCTTTGTATTGTTTTATTGGCTGTGGCTTGTGCAATACCCAAGCTTTCAGCAATATCAACAATACGAGCTTCACCTTTGGAATTTAAAAGTTCTGCAATTAGTTCTAAATAATCTTCAGTATTTTCTGTTTTATGAGCATTTCGGACTTTGCTGAAAGACATCCTTTTTTTTAGCATAATAATCAACAAAAATTAACAGAAAATGTAGCCATAGCTATATTTATTAGCTATATATACATTCAATGAATGCTCTAATTAATGCTATTAATGAAAAAACAAAGGTCATTCTTGAGAATGATGGAAGGTTATTAAAGAAATCTTTCTTTGGTTTATTATTACTTTCTCTTGTTTTTCAAGGAGGAGAGTTTGGAGAAGTTATACGATCATCAATGATAGATGCTTATATCCAGGTATCTGTTTTTGTTGGATTTACTCTATTTGTTTTTATTGGCTTGGATAGTTTAACAAAATTTGATGTTAAATATTTTTTATCTAAGACACAAAAGTTCCATGTCGGTATAGCTGCTTTTTTAGGTGCAATACCTGGATGTGGTGGAGCTATAATAGTTGTAACGCAATATATCCAGGGCCGTATTTCTTTCGGATCCTTAGTTGCTGTGTTAACAGCAACAATGGGTGATGCAGCTTTTTTAATACTTGCTATTGAGCCCACAACAGGACTTTTAATATTTGGTATTGGAATAATTGTTGGATCAATTTCAGGTTATATAATTGATTTTATTCATGGCATAAATTTTATGCAATCAGAGACAAAAATAAAAGTTGAATTTGAAAAAATAAATAAAACTTTTGTATCGAATTTTAATTTCTTTTGGCTTTTTTTATTTATCCCTGGTTTTATTTTAGGTATTCTAGTTGCATTCCAGATAGAATTTTCACCAGCTTACAACTCACTTTTAGTTTTTGTAGCATCTGCTGGAGCAATACTTTCAATATTTATGTGGTCATTAAATCCATTAAGTGATTTTCAATGCTCAACTGACAAAAGTAGAGGATTATTATCAAGAGTAGTAGATACAACTAATTTTGTAACCACCTGGGTCATCAGTGGTTTTCTTGTCTTTGAAATATTTATGTACTTTACAAGTTTAGATTTAAAAATATTTTTTGATTTATGGCTACCGTTTGTTCCATTGGTAGCAATTCTATTTGGTTTTTTACCTGGTTGTGGACCGCAAGTTGTTGTAGCAACGTTTTATCTAAATGGCTTTATTCCTCTTTCTGCTGAGCTTGGTAATGCTATTTCAAATGATGGTGATGCTTTATTCCCAGCAATTGCTCTTGCTCCAAAAGCTGCGATTTTAGCAACCCTTTATAGTGCAATTCCTGCATTAGTTGTTGCCTACGGATATTTTTACCTATTTGAGTAAAATCTTGAAGAAAAACTTACCATCAAAAGTTTGTATTGTTTGCAATAAGCCTTTCTCTTGGAGAAAAAAATGGGAAAGAGATTGGAAGAATGTTTTATATTGTTCTAAGAAATGCTCTAAAAATGGATTAAAAAAAAATAATAATAATTAAACCTTATTTATGACAGATAAATTAAATAAAGAAAAAGATACACATCAAGCAAAAGATGATTCTAAAAAAGAAATACGCTTAACGAGATTAAAAAGGTTAGAAAAAAAACTGAAATCAAATATTTTAAAAAGAAAACAAGCTATTAGAAAAAATGGATAAATTAATAATAAAAGGAGGTTCAAAAATTTCTGGATCAGTTAATGTTCACGGTTCAAAAAATTCTGCACTACCGATTATAGTATCTTCTCTTTTATCTAAAAAAACTTTAAAACTCTCAAATGTACCTAATGTGGTTGATGTTTTAAATTTAATAAAATTACTGAAAAATTATGGTGTAAAAATTGAACACAAAAAAAATAAATTAAAAATAAATCCATCAAAAATTAAGAATCTATCAGCAGATTATGATGTTGTGCGAAAAATGAGAGCCTCCATATTGATTCTAGGTCCATTACTTTCTCGATTTGGTGAGGCTAGAATATCTTTACCAGGAGGATGTGCTATTGGAACTAGGCCAATAGATATACATCTTGCTGGTTTATCAAAATTGGGAGCTAATTTTGAAATTCAAAATGGTTTTGTTGTTGGTAGTGTTAAATCACAATTAATTGCAAATAAAATTAAATTACCATTTCCAAGTGTAGGAGCAACTGAAAATATACTAATGGCCTCAGTATTGGCAAAAGGTGAAACTAAAATTTCTAATGCTGCAAGAGAACCAGAAATAGAAGATTTGTCAAAATGTCTTATAAAAATGGGTGCAAAAATTGAAGGTCATGGAACAAAAACTATTCTTGTACAAGGTGTAACAAATTTAAAAGAAGCAGAGCATGAGATAATTGCTGATAGAATTGTAGCTGGCACATATATAATTGCAGCTTTAATGTTAAATTCAGCTTTAGAAATAAATAACTTTAACACTATTTATTTAAAATCCTTAATTGATATTTTAAAAAAAATGGGTGCAAAATTAAAAGTAAGTAAAAATTCGATAAAAGTCTCTAAAGGATCAAAACTAAAATCTACTAGTCTTTCAACTAGTCCATATCCAGGATTTCCCACCGATTTACAAGCTCAGTTAATGTCTCTTATGTGTATCTCTGATGGGAAGTCAAAAATTAAAGAAACAATTTTTGAAAATAGATTCATGCATGTTCCTGAACTGAATCGATTAGGTGCGAATATTACAGTAGAAAAAGATACCGCTACAATAATAGGCAATCAAACATTTAAAGGAGCGCAGGTAATGGCTAGTGATTTACGAGCTAGTATAAGTTTAGTGTTAGCTGCTATGAATGCGAATGGTCAAACGACACTAAATCGTGTCTATCATCTTGATAGAGGCTATGAAAATATTGAAAAAATATTAGGTAGTTTGGGAGCAAAAATAAAAAGACAGAAAAACTAACTTTTTCTAGTTTTTTCTTTGATCACAATATAAAAGCCTGCAATTTATGAGCAAAATAGTTATTGCAGTACCAAGAGGCAGAATAACAAAAGAATGTAAAAACTTGTTACTTAAAACAAGTTTTGCCCCTGATCCTTTACTATTTGATAAAGATACAAGAAAGTTAACTTTTAAATCTAAAAAAAGAAACATTGAGTATATCAAAGTAAGAGCCTTTGATGCATGTACATTTGTTGCATTTGGAGCTGCTCAAATAGGAATAGCTGGTGAGGATGTAATTAATGAATTTGATTACTCAGAAATATATGCTCCGCTTGATTTAAATATTGGGCATTGTCGAATTTCTGTAGCTGCTTTGAAATCTTTATTAAAAAAAGAGGATCCAGAAACTTGGAGTAATATTAGAATTGCTACTAAATACCCAAATATTACTAAAAAATTTTTTTATAATAAGGGGATACAAGTAGAAATTATAAAACTAAGTGGATCTATGGAATTAGCCCCTTCTTTAAATATGTGTAGAAGAATTGTAGATTTAGTTTCTACAGGAAAAACATTGAAAGAAAATGGTTTGACTGAAATTGAAGAAATAATGAAAATTCAATCTAAATTAATTGTCAATAGATCAGCTTATAAGACAAATATGAATGAGGTTTCAAAAATTATTTCTGAAATAGGTACTTTTGTTAAATGAAAATAATAAAATTTAATAAAAATTTTTATAATCAATTTCAGACAAAGATTGAAAAAAGAAATTCATTATCAAGTAAATCAATTCAAGAAGATGTAAAAAAAATTATTTATGATGTAAAAAAAAATGGCGATAAATCTCTAATTAAGTATGCAGCAAAATTTGATAAAGTTAAAATTAGTAAACAAGATCTTAGTTTAGATTTATCTAAAATAAAAATACAACCTAAAGTTGAGCCACAAATATTTAATAGTTTTAAAAAAGCTATAAAAAATATTTCATCATTTCACAAAAAACAATTACCTAAAAATATTACCTATACTAATAATGGTGCAACATTGAAATCTGTATGGAAGCCTATTGATTCAGTTGGCTTGTACGTACCTGGAGGAAGGGCTTTTTATCCCTCATCTTTAATTATGAATGCAGTACCTGCAATCATAGCTGGAGTAAAAAGAATTGTTTGTATCACGCCACCAACTAAATCAATTAATCCATATTTTATAAAATTAATAAGGGAATTAGGTATTAAAGAAACATATTTTGTAGGAGGAGCTCAAGCTATTAGCGCACTAACGTTTGGCACTCAAACTATTAAGCCAGTCAATAAAATATTTGGACCTGGTAATGCTTATGTAGCAGAGGCAAAAAAACAATTGTATGGAAAAGTAGGTATAGATTTGCTAGCAGGACCATCTGAAATAATAGTTGTTGCAAATAACAATAATAATCCAGATTGGGTAGCTTCAGATCTAATAGCTCAAGCAGAACATGATGAAAATGCACAAGCAATTTTAATTACGGATAGTAAAGATTTTGCAACTAAAGTCTTAAGTTCAATTAAAAAAATTAAAAAAGATTTATCAAAAAAGAAAATAATTGAAAAAAGTTTAAATAATAATGGAATTATAGCTTTGGTCGATAATATAGAACTTGCTTCAGAAATCATAAATTTTGTTGCACCAGAACATTTACATATTCACATTTCTAATAATAAAAAATTATTATCGAATATAAATAATGCTGGCGGTATATTTTTAGGTGAATACTCTGTCGAAGCTTTTGGTGATTATATTGTAGGAACTAACCATGTATTACCAACATCAGGAGCGGCAAAATTTTCATCAGGTCTAGGTGTTTTAGATTTTATGAAAAGAACCTCTGTTGTTGGTATGAATAAAAAATCTTTTAATGCTCTTTTGGAAGATACTGAAAAAATGTCAGGACTTGAAGGTCTAGATGGACACAAATTGTCAGTTAAAATTAGACAAAAGAAATAATTTTTACTATAAGCTTATACAAATATGCCAAAAGAAGGATCGATTGAGTTTCAAGGAGTTGTATTAGAACTTCTTCCAAATGCAATGTTTAAAGTAAAATTAGAAAATGATCATGAAATTCTAGCTCACTCATCAGGAAAAATGAGAAAAAATAGAATAAGAGTATTAGCTGGTGATAAAGTGACAGTAGAAATGACACCTTATGATTTAACAAAAGGCAGAATTACTTTTAGATGGAAATAAAAAAATCTAAAAAAAATAATATCATTTCTTTAAAAAAAAAATCTAAATGCCCAACATGTAAAAAGGTTTCTAAGGAACCATTTATACCTTTTTGTTCAAAAAAATGCGCTAGTCTTGATTTGATGAAATGGCTCACTGATGAACATGGGCTGCAAATAAAATCTGATTAATTATCCTATTTTTAATTGAATTTAATTATAAATACTTTATCTGATGACTTGTGCCCAGGTAGCTCAGTTGGTAGAGCAGAGGACTGAAAATCCTCGTGTCGGTGGTTCGATTCCGCCCTTGGGCACCACTTTTTTTTGAGGGTAACTTTTTTGCTTTTTCAAAGATAAACTACACAGCTTTTATTAGAGAAAAGTCTAAATTTTGATAATTATTGGTTAGTTAATTAGGTCGTAAATGTTACCTTTTATTACCCTCGAAATTTTTTGTTTTATTTACGCTATTTAATCCTACAATTCTTGAAAATTAGACTCTTAAAAAATTTGTGTTAAAGTGTTCTAATATGACTAAAAAAATTTTAGTTTTTTCAAATGGTGAAAAAATTGGAGATGGAATAATTAAATTACAACTTCTTCACGAAATTAAAACAAGACTTCCAGACTATAAATTATATTGGCTTACTAATAAGGGTAAAACTGTTTATTCAAGTACTCTTAAATTCATTGCAAGTAATTATATTGATGAGATTCTTGATCAAGCAAATCTTAGTCCATTTTTTTGGAATAAAATATCAAAAAAATATAATTTAGAGAGTGATTTTTTTGATTATATTTTAGATACACAAAAATCAGTAATAAGAACTATAGCATTAAAACGAATCAAGCATAAAAATTTTATTTCTGGATCAGCTAATGGTTTTTTTTCTTCTAAAAAATTTAAAAGTAACAAGAAAAGAAAGTATTATTTAAACTACATTTTAGATTTATTAGATTTAATAGTTTTTAAAAAAAATAAAAGTGATTTTAAAATTCCAATAAGTGAAAATCTCGAAGGAATAATAAGTAATATTTTATTAAAACATAAAAGCTATGTAGGAATTGCACCTGGTGCAGGTGAAAAAAATAAGATTTGGTCTTTAGAAAAATACATCGAGTTATGTAACTATCTTCAAGTAAATAATAAGACTATAGTTTTTTTTATTGGACCTGATGAACTTTATTTAAAAGAAAAATTAAAAAATATATTTCCTCACTCAATATTTATCGAGGATCATATTACTGGATTTCAAAATATAGAAATTATTATGGCTACCACCAAATATTTACAATTAGCCATATCGAACGATAGCGGTGTTAGTCATATGTTGTCCACTGGATATTGCCCATTAATTAAACTGTTTGGTCCAAAAGATTCTACAAAATTTACTCCTGAAAATCCAAATCTATTTTCTATATCTTCAAGTGATTTTAACTCAAAAAATATCAATAAAATACCTGTCTCTAGAGTGATTGAAGAAATAGAAAAAGTTCTGATTTAAAATTTCATATATTAGAAGGTAGACAAGTATATTTTTCATCATTACTTGTTTACTTTTATATGTTCAAATTTGATAAACTTGTATTTGGCGATGCAGGGTGGGGCGATGAATTTCTTATAGCAACACTCATGACTTTACTAGTAAGCATTTTATCAATGGGGTTAGGTCTTTTTTTAGCAATTATTACAGTTTGGGCAAAGATAATACAAAACAGAATAGCAAGATTTATTGCAAATTTTTATACAACAGTAATAAGAGGTGTTCCTGAATTATTAGTTATCTATCTAATTTTCTTTGGCGGCAATTCTGTTGTTATGAGTATAGCTAAAGTATTTGGATATAATAAATATATAGAACTAAACGCACTTACAATTGCGACAATAGCCATTGCAGTAATATCAGCTACATATTCGAGTGAAGTTTTAAGAGCTTCTTATTTGGCTATATCTAAGGGTCAAATAGAAGCTGCAAGAGCACTGGGTATGAATAAATTTAGTATTTTTTTTAAAGTTATTTCGCCTCAAGTTATAAGACATGCTTTACCGGGAATAGGGAATGTATGGCAAATAACTCTTAAAGATACTTCCCTTATTTCCGTAACTGGTCTTGTTGAAATTATGCGTCAATCTAGAATATCTTCTAACGTTGAGCATTCACCTTTAACTTTCTTAATAACAGCCGCAATATTGTATTTATGTTTAACAACAATCTCTGGCAGGGTTTTTAAAACGCTAGAAGTAAATTATTCAAAAGGATTTTCGATATGATTGAATATTTAAATAGTATTCAAAATTCTCTTATTTATAAAAATTTCTTTTTGGTCCTATCTGGCTTAGATAATACAATTTTATTATTATTAATTTCATTACCACTTGGTTTTGTCTTAGCATTATTATTTGCTCTAGGAAGAGTTTCTAAAATTACATTATTATCAAGAACAATTGCTAGTTATATTTTTGTTATTAGAGGAACGCCTTTACTTGTTCAAATATATTTAATTTATTTTGGTTTAGGTTCAGTAAAATTTATTAGAGAAAGTTTTTTATGGTACGCATTGAAAGAACCTTTTTGGTGCGGAGTAATAGCACTTACAATTAATACTGTTGCATATGGAGCAGAAATTTTTCGCGGTGGCATTCAATCAATTGAGAAAAGTCAGGTTGAATCAGGCCTATCTCTTGGGTTTGGAAAATTTTTACTTTTAAGAAAAATTATACTACCTATAGCTATACGAAAAGTTCTACCGTCTTACGGTAATGAATTAATACTAATGGTTAAAGCAACCTCTTTAGTTAGTCTGACAACATACATGGAAATGACAGGTATTGCTAGAAAGATAATGGCTAAAACATTTGCACCTGTTGAAGCATTTATTGCTGCAGGAATTCTTTATCTTTTTTTAAATTTTCTAATGGTTCAATTTGTTAAATATTTAGAATGGAAATATAATCCACACTTAAGATTAAATAATTAATTTCTAAATTTTTTATGACAAGTGCTGCAATTTGCAGCCATTGCTTTAATAGCATCACTTATCATCTCTTTATCTTCTAATTCTATACTTAAAGATATCATTTCGATATCATCTACAAAGTTTTGGTTATATTCATTAAATGTCTCACGATCACTCCAAATATTATCACTAGCTCCTTCTGCTTGACTATTTTCAGGATAAAAATCTTTAAATTCAGATGCTGAATGAAGAAGAGTTTCATTAAGCTCCAACATTTCTTCATATTGATCTGAATTTATTAATCTGTAAAGTTTCGATGATGTGCTTTTAATTTTTTGCATTATTGCCATTCTTTCGTTAACAACTTTTTCTAATGATTTGTCCTCTAAATTTACTTTGTGAGCTAAAACATATAAAGGAATGAATGAAATTAAAGTACTTATCGTTATTTTAAAGAATATACCCAT
This sequence comes from uncultured Alphaproteobacteria bacterium, assembly GCA_902618385.1. Lineage (GTDB taxonomy): Bacteria > Pseudomonadota > Alphaproteobacteria > HIMB59 > CACPNW01. The sequence goes on from CACNAF010000001.1 coordinate 101,509, forward strand.
TTTTTGTTATTATATTATGCAAGTAATTATGTCCTAATTTTGCATATTCAAGAGGGTTTGCTTTTTTAGGATCCTGCTCAGCTTCAATAATTAACCATTTCTGATATTTTGCATCATATAGTATCTTAATTAATGGATCGTAATCGATGCAACCATCTCCAGGAACAGTGAAAACACCGTCTAAAAAAGACTCTCTAAAACTTAAGTCATCTTTAATAGATTTTAAAAAAATATCTTTTCTAATATCTTTACAATGAACATGGTTAATTCGAGAAATATAATTTTTTAATACTCTTTCGTAATTTGCTTCGGCAAACATTAAGTGTCCAGTATCGTAAAGCAAAAATGTATTTTGATTTGTCATATCCATAAATCGATCTACATCTTCCTCGGACTGTATAATAGTTCCCATATGCTCATGATACGACATTGGCATTCCTTCATCCATCAGCATATCAGATAATTCACTGATTTTTTTGCAATAGCTATCCCATTCATCTTTTTGAAGTATCGGTCTTTTACTAAGAGCTTTTGATTGATCGCCTTGGATTGATCCAGATACATCAGCAAAGACAAAAACATCCGCATTAATTAACTTTAATAAATTTAAATGATCTTGGAGTGCTATCCATTCTTCTTTTACACTTCTTTCTCTAAGCATTGCGCCATACCAACCACCTGGCATTTTTAAATTAAATTTTTCTAAAAGATATTTTGTTATTCCAGGATTTCTAGGAAATTTTCCACCTAATTCAATACCTGAAAATCCAGATGTGCTTGCATCCTCTAAACATTTTTCAATAGGAGTGTCACCTCCTAGTTCTGGCATATCATCATTGCTCCAGGCAATAGGCGCGATACCAAGTTTAATTTTCATGAATTTTTACATATTTCATGATAGATGAAAAATAAAGATAAATATGAACATATTATTAGTCGATGGAAATGAAAAAGAAGCTTCTGATCGATATATAAAATTGGGTATGGATACTCAATTTCATGTATATGAAAAAATTTTAAAAAAATATTCTAGTTCAACTATCAATATTACAACAATTCATCCTGCTGTTCATAATAATTATCTTCCTTTAGGCATAAGTCTTGATGATTTCGAAGCGGTTGCTTGGACAGGAAGCTTACTTAATATATATCATATGACAAAATCCATAACTAATCAAATAGATTTAGCTAAAGAATTATTTAAAAAAAAGAATAAAATATTTGGTAGTTGTTGGGGGCTTCAGGTTTTAGTAACTGCCGCAGGAGGTAAAGTAAGAAAAAATCCAAATGGCCTTGAAGCAGTTTTAGCTAAAAATATTACATTAAATCAAGATGGTGAAATTCATCCCATGTATAAAAACAAAAAAAAATCATTTAATGCACTTTGTTGGCATTATGATGAAGCAGAAAAGCTTCCAAAAGAAACTAAGGTACTAGCCTCAAATAAGATCAGTCAATTCCAATCTATAAGCTTTGAAGTAAATCAATCAAGTGTTTGGGCAGTTCAATACCATCCAGAATTTAATTCAAAATGGATGGCCGGACTTATGGAAATGAGAAAAGATATTTTGTTGGAACAAAAAGTATATGAAAATTTATCAGAATTTGAAAACGAAAAAATGATTTTACAAAACCCTGATAATCTTGAGAAAAAAGAATTACATATATATGATGATGTAGTTGATGAAAACATCCATTCTTTAGAACTTTCAAATTGGTTAAATATTAATAAAAATTATTGACTACATTTATAATTGATTTCCACTTACTAATACTAGATGTTGAAATGGATTTGTTAATATTTGCTTTTACTGTTTTATCTTTTTTCCAAAGTTTACTTATTTGGTTTGTATTTTTTAAATATCCAGATTGAATTGCTGCAAGATATGCTGCACCAAGTGAAGTAGTCTCAACATTACTTGGTCTAATAATTTTAATTTGAGAAATATTTGCTAAACTTTGTAGAAAGCTATTATTTTTAACCATACCTCCATCAACTCTTATTTCACTAATCTTTGTCTTAGAATCTTTTTCCATACACTCAATTAATTCATAAGTTTGAAAAGATAGGCTGTCCAAAGTTGCTTTGATGATATCTTCTTTAGACGTATTTCTAGTGATGCCAAAAAATGTTCCTCTTGCATTAGGGTTCCAATATGGGGCGCCAAGTCCAGTTAAGGCTGGGACAAAAAATAAACTTTCATCTTTATTAGCTTTTTTATACAATTTATCAGTTTCACTAGAATCTTTTATAAATTTTAAATTATCGCGAAGCCATTGTATGGCAGAGCCTGCTACAAAAATACTTCCTTCATAACAAAACATTTTTTTACCATTTATTTTAAAAGCAACAGTTGTTAGTAATCTATTTTTAGATAATTTAAATTTTTCTCCAATATTCATAAGAAGAAAACAGCCTGTACCATATGTACTTTTTGATTGCCCTTTTTTAAAACAAGCTTGACCAATTGTTGCTGACTGTTGGTCCCCAGCCATGCCTCCGATTGGTATTGAATCACCAAATAACTTAGTAGAGCCAAAATCATATGCATTTTCAACTACAGTTGGTAAGATATTTTTTGGAATATTAAATATTTTTAAAATTTTGTCAGACCACTGCTCTTTTTGAGAATCAAAAATCATAGTTCGTGAGGCATTTGATATATCTGTTAGGTGAGATTTTCCTTTGGTTAAATTCCATAATAGCCAGGTATCTATAGTTCCAAAAAGTAAATTATTATTTTTTAAATTCTTATTTACTTCCTTAACGTTATCAATAATCCATTTAATTTTAGTAGCTGAAAAATAGGGATCAAGCTCTAGACCAGTTATTTTTTGAATTTTTTTATCAATCCCTTTTCTTTTTAACTTTTCACAAAGATTAGCCGTTCTTCTATCTTGCCAGACTATTGCTTTATAAATTGGTTTCCCAGTTTTTTTATTCCATAAAACTGTTGTTTCTCGTTGATTGGTAATTCCAATCGAAATTATATTTTTTGCACTTAACTTATTTTTTTTTAGTATTTTTGAAATTAAATTTCTAACATCGTTCCAAATTTCTGTTGCATTGTGCTCTACCCATCCTTCATTTGGAAAAAATTGTTTAAATTCTTTTTGGGCAAAATCAAATATTTCAAATTTTTGATCATATAGTACAATTCTTGAACTTGTTGTCCCTTGATCTATTACTAAAAAATATTTTTTCATAAATTAGACATCTAAATTTTTAATGAAATTAGCATTATTTTGAATAAATTTAAAACGTAACTCTGCTTGCTTTCCCATTAACGTTTCAAATAAATTTTCTGTATTTTTTAAATCTTTCTTTGCTTTTTCAGAGTTAATTAATATCAAGTTCCTTTTGCTTTGATCCATTGTTGTCTCTTTCAATTGATCTGCGGGCATTTCACCCAAACCTTTAAATCTTGTAATGTTATAATTGTCAGACTTAAATTCTTTTTCAATTAATTTCTCCTTCTCTTTCTCATCATATGCATAAAAAGATTTATTTTTGTTATAAATTTTAAATAAAGGAGGCATTGCTAGATATAGTTTATTTTCATCAATTAAACTTTTCATATATTTATAAAAAAAAGTAATAAGTAGAGTTGCAATATGTGAACCATCTACGTCCGCATCAGTCATTAAAATTATTTTCTCATATCGAAGTTTTGAAATTTGAAAGTTTTTTCCAATACCACAACCTAAAGATTGAATAAGATTTTGTATTTCATTGTTATCAGCAATTTTAGATAGCCCAACATTATAAACATTTAATATTTTCCCCCTTAAAGGAAGTATTGCTTGAAATTCTCTATTTCTTGCTTGCTTAGCAGAACCTCCAGCACTGTCGCCTTCAACAATAAATATTTCAGAATCTTTTATTGATTTACTCGAACAATCTACTAATTTACCTGGGAGACGATTTCTTTCTTTAATACTTTTTCTATCTAACTCTTTAATTTTTGATAAATCAGTTCTTTGAAGAGCTCTTTCAATTAAATTATCTAAAAGTATTTTTGAATTTTTCTTATTAGCATTTAACCATAATAAAAATTCTTGTTGTGTTTTTGTTTCAATTTCTTTTTGTAAATTTGGCATTATTATTCTCTTTTTAGTTTGACCTTCAAAACTTGGATCATTTATAAAGATTGAAATAATAACGTTAGAGTAATCAAAAATATCACTGTGATTGATATTACTGATTTTTGAGAATTGATTTTTTTGGCCATAAAGTTTTATAGCTTTTAGAATTCCATTACGAATACCATTTTCATGAGAGCCGCCATCTGGTGTTTCAATAGTGTTACAATATGACATTAAACTTGATTTTTCATTTGTATTAAATGAAATTAAAGTTTCAAAATTTTCATTATCTTTAATTTTTGATTTTAATAAAAAATTTTTTTCAAATAATTTAGAGTCGTTTGCGTATTCTAATTGAAAATAATCTTCAATTCCTTTTTTATAAAAAAAACTTTTTTTGTTAGGGGTTTTATCTTTTATTAATTCTTTATCAATTTCAAAGTTGATAGTTGTGCCTCCAACTAATACAGATTTCATATTTATAAAATTATATAATTTTTTTGGAACAAATTGTGTTTCTTCAAATATGCTTTCATCTGGAATAAAAGAAATTTCTGTACCTCTTAATTTTTTGCTACATTTTTCAATTTTTATTTTTGTTTTAACCTTTCCTTTTGAGTAATCTTGTCTATACACTTTTCCATCTTTAAATACCTGAACTTGTAATAAAGAACTTAATGCATTTACAACAGAAATCCCAACCCCGTGTAATCCACCAGAAGTTTTGTAAGCATTACTGTTAAATTTACCACCTGCGTGAAGTGTAGTTAAAACTACTTCAAGTGCTCTTTTATTTTTATATTTTGGATGAAAATCAATAGGAATACCTCTTCCATTATCTTTTATTTTTATCGAACCATCTTTTTTATATTGAAAATTTATATCGGTCGCGTGACCAGCTAAAACTTCATCTATACTATTATCTAGTACTTCGTTAACTAAATGATGAAGACCATCTTGATTTGTGCTTCCAATATACATACCCGGTCTTTTACGAACTGGCTCAAGACCCTCAAGTACTTCAATATCTTTGGCATTATAAGTAGATTTTTTAGCCACAAATATTTCTTATCAAAAGTGTTGTTCTAAAAACATAAAAAAAACCGCCCTAAGGCGGTTTTCTTTATAGAGACAAGTACAATTCTACACGTCGTAGTATAGTTTAAACTCGTGTGGATGAGGTCTAATATTAATAGGGTCAACCTCGCTCTCTTTTTTATAGCTAATATAAGTTTCAATTACATCTTTGGTGAATACATCACCCTCTAATAAAAATGCATGATCTTTTTCAAGAGCTTCAAGAGATTCAGCTAAAGATCCAGGCGTAGATTGAATTTTAGACAAAACTTCATCGCTAGCAGCATAGAGATTTATATCTGTTGGATCACCAGGATTAATTTTATTTTTAATTCCATCTAATCCTGCCATTAACATTGCTGAGAACGCTAAGTATGGATTTGCACTTGGATCTGGACATCTAAATTCCATTCTTTTTGCTTTAGGGCTTTGAGAATAAGCAGGAATTCTAACAGATGCAGTTCTATTTCTTTGAGAGTAAACAATGTTCACCGGAGCCTCAAAGCCTGGGACCAATCTTTTATAAGAATTAGTAGTAGGAGCACAAAAAGCTAAAAGAGCAGGTGCATGTTTAAGTATACCGCCAATATAATTTAAAGCTAAATCACTTAGGTTAGCATAGTTACCCTCTTTATACATTAATGTGTCACCGTCTTTCCAAACACTTTGATGAACGTGCATACCTGAACCATTATCTTCGAATAAAGGTTTAGGCATAAATGTAGCTGTCATTCCATGTTGTCTAGCAACATTTTTAACAACGTACTTATATTTCATCATATCATCAGCCATTTTTAGTAAAGGCGAAAATTCTAAATCAATTTCACATTGTCCACCTGTTGCAACTTCATGGTGATGTGCTTCAACTGTAAGACCAATGTCTTGCATTGTCATTACCATTTCAGTTCTTACATCTTGAAGTGTATCAACTGGGGGTAAAGGAAAATAACCTTCTTTATGTCTAGGCTTATGACCTAAGTTTGGGTTTTCATCAGCACCACTATTCCAAGTACCTTCAACAGAATCAACTTCATGAAATGCAAAATTTGATCCTGAGTCAAACTGAACGTTATTAAACACAAAAAATTCTGCTTCTGGACCAAAAAATGCTGTGTCACCGATACCAGATGATTTCAAATAGGCTTCAGCTTTTTTTGCAATATTTCTTGGGTCACGACTGTAGTCAACCAAAGTGACAGGATCTTTAATATTACAATGTAATGCCAAAGTTTTTTCTGAAAAAAATGGATCAATATAGGCTGTTGTTGCATCTGGCAAAACAATCATATCACTGTCTTGAATTTCTTGGAAACCTCTTACTGAAGATCCATCAAAACCAAGTCCGTCAGAAAATATATCTTCGTCTAAAAATTTAATTGGTATTGTAAAATGTTGAGTTGTTCCTGGTATATCAGTAAAGCGCATATCAACCATCTTAATGTCCATATCTTTAATTTCAGACATTAAATCTTTTGGAGTCGAGCTTTTTAATTTCATATCTATCTCCTTACTTCAACAAAAGGGTATGCTATCCAGCGTTACCCGGTTAAATCATGCTCTAGTTATGAAATCTGCTTTAAATGCGCGTTCCTTCAGCTTATGACTTACTTCCGACCTATAAAATAGGTTGAACGATTTATAACTTTTGCATGCGTTCCTTCGGCACAATGCCTACTTCCGACTCTAAAAGAGTTGAACGATTATTGGTTAATTACTAGGTTTTATATAAAAGTAAAGAAAAATTAGACAGCATCACTGTCTTTTTCACCAGTCCTTATTCTAATTACTTGCTCAATATTCGATACAAAAATCTTACCATCGCCAATTTTTCCTGAATAAGCGCTATTTTTTATTGACTCAATAACATCATCTACTTGATTGTCTTCAACGATTACTTCAAGTTTCATTTTTGCTAAAAATTCATCATCATACCCATCATTAGGATCAATTCCACCAGTTGACCCTCTTTGTCTCCCGAAACCTTTTACATCTACTAATGTCATTCCGGATATTCCAAGTTCATGTAAAGCTTCTTTAACTTGAGAAAGTTTAAATGGTTTAATGATTGCTTCTATTTTTTTCATATTGTTGATAACCTATTAATTGCTTCTTTAATGTTTTCTAGAGAATTAGCAAAACTTATTCTAACAAATTCTCCAGCATTATCTCCAAAGCTAGAGCCTGGAACTAATGCAACACCTTTTTCTTCAAGCGCGATTTCTGAAAATTTATTTCCGCTCAATCCAGTTTTTGAAATATTGGGAAATGCATAAAATGCACCACCTGGTTCAAAACAAGAAATTTTTTCTAATTTATTCAATTCGTTAAAAACGTACTCTTTTCTTTTTTGAAATTCACTAACAATTTTTGTTATTTCTTTCTGAGAACCTTTTATTGCTTCTAATCCTGCATATTGTGAAATTGAGGTAGCGCAGGAATTGTAATTGACACATATTTTATTAGCATGTTCAATTAAATTTTCTGGCCATATACTCCAGCCTAACCTCCATCCAGTCATACAATATGTTTTGCTCCATCCTTCAAGAACTATCAATCTATCTTTTATACTTTCGTATTCTAATAATGATGGCATTTGTTCATTATTAAAAATAATATTACTATAAATTTCATCACTTAAAATGGAGACGTATGGATATTGCTCTAATAAATTAACAAGATCAGTAATTTTTTTCTTATTCATATATGAGCCTGTTGGATTGTTTGGATTATTTATTATTATCAAACTTGTTTTATCAGAAATTAATTCTTTTAATTGTTCAGTATTAATTTCGAAATTATCTTTTTCTGAAAGCTTTAATGGTACAGCTTTTGCACCACTGTATTTAATCATAGATCTATAAATTGGAAAACCTGGATCAGGATAAATTATTTCTCTATCTTCACTACCTAACAACAATGCTGAAATAAAAATTACAGGCTTACCTCCTGGAGTTATTAAAATATTATCTGGTTTAATATTTGATTTGTATTTTTTGAATACTAATTCTGAAATTGATTCTCGTAATTCAGGTATCCCATTTGATGGAGTATAACCATGATGACCATCTTTAATTGCTTTAATGGCAGCTTCCTGAATATTTTTTGGTGTAGGAAAATCGGGTTGTCCTATTCCTAAATTAATAATATCTTTACCTTTAGCAGCAAGATTATTAGCTTTAGCAAGAATAGAGAATGCAGTTTCTGTTTCCAGATTAAATATTCTTTTTGAAACTTTCATATTTTTGATATAGCGATTTAATATAAAAATTAAACTTTAAATTAAGTTATATGGCGAGCGTAGCTCAGTTGGTTAGAGCGCAGGCTTGTGGTGCCTGATGCCGTGGGTTCGAATCCCATCGTTCGCCCCATTTCGCATTTAGTCAATTTTCTCTATTGTTTTTTAATTTATTGTACATAAAAGGCATAAGATAATAGGGCCGGTGGTGGAATTGGTAGACACGCTAGATTTAGGTTCTAGTGCCGCGAGGTGTGAAGGTTCAAGTCCTTTCCGGCCTACCATTAGGTTTGATGAATTATGAAAACAAAAGAGATAAAATCTACAAAACTTTATAAGGAATACTCATTAGAAATTCCTTATGAAGAAATTAATATTGAATTAGATAATAAAATAAATCAAATACTGCCTAATGTAAATATTCCTGGGTTTAGAAAAGGTAAAGCTCCACTAAATATTGTTAAAAAAAAATATGAAGATAATGTCTTAAATGAAGTTATTCAAAAAGTAATAGATACAAATACAAAAAAATTAATTGATGAAAAAAAGTTTTCTCTTTTTAGAGCTCCTAAAGTTGAGCTTAGCAACTATGAAAGAAATAAGCCAATAACATTAAACTTAAAATTTGATTTAAAACCTGAAATCAAACTCAAAGATTTTAAAGATCTCAAAATTAATAAGTATGAAATTGAATTAGGTAAAAAAGTAGAAGAAAATCAATTTAAAAATTTTATTGACTCACAAAAAAATTTTAAAAAAATTGAAAGTTCGAGACAGGTTAAAAATTCTGACAAGGTCATTGTTAATTTTGAATCCTCTCAAGAAGATCTTCCAGAGTATTTAAAATCTCAAAAAAATTTTCCCATTGATTTGGGTTTTGATGATGGAATTCTTCCAGGTTTAAATAAAGAATTGATTGAAAGAAAAGTAAAAGCTGGAGATAAAATTGAATTAAAAATCAACTTATCTAAAATTCTTAAGGATGATAAATTTAAAAAAACAACTTTTCATTTTGAAATAATTTCAATTGAAGAAAAAATTAAATTTCAACTTACAAAAGAGTTTTTAGATAAGAATGGTTTCAAAACTGAAAAGGATCTTAAAGATTTTCTAGTTAGTAATATCAAATCTCAATATGAACAAGGAATAAAACAAATTGAAAAAAAAGAATTGATGGACCTTTTAGATAATAATTATAAATTTGACCTACCTGATGGAGTACTAGAAGATGATTTTAATCAAATATGGAATCGTCTTGAACAGGCTAAAAAAGAAGGTAGTTTAGATGAGGATGATAAACTACTAAAAGATGAAGATCTTAAAAAAAGATATAAAAAAATTTCAGAGAGAAGAGTTAAACTTGGTTTATTGATACAACATATCGCCCAAGAAGAAAAAGTTGTTGTATCTGAAGAAGAAATTAACAAAGGGATATTAGAATATACTCGGCAATATCCTGGTCAAGAAAAGCAGATTATGGAATATTTTGAAAAAAATCCATCATCACTGGATACAATTCGAGCACCGCTTATCGAGGAAAAAGTAATCGATTCAATTATTTCCAAATCGAAGACAAATGCTATAAAATTAAATGAAGATGAATATAAAAAACTTGAAGTTAAAACATTTGATATTAAAGATAAGAAAAAATGAAAGATCCAATAGATAATATCACAAATAATCTTATCCCAATGGTTGTTGAACAATCATCAAGAGGTGAAAGATCTTATGACATTTATTCAAGATTATTAAAAGAAAGAATAATATTTCTTACAGGACCTATAGATGATAATGTTGCAAGTCTTATCTGTGCTCAAATTTTATTTCTAGAGTCTGAAAATCCAAAAAAAGAAATTTCTTTTTATATTAATTCACCGGGTGGTATCGTTTGGTCTGGATTAGCTATTTACGATACTATGCAATATGTTTCCTCAAAAATCATGACCATTTGTATAGGTCAAGCTGCTTCTGCCGGTTCACTACTTCTAACAGCAGGAGAAAAAGGGATGAGGTTTTCTTTACCAAATTCAAGAATTATGATTCATCAGCCTAGTGGTGGTATGCAAGGGCAGGTTACAGATATTGAAATTCAAACAAATGAAATAAAAAAAACAAAATTGAAATTAAATGAAATTTACTCAAAGCATACAGGAAAAAAATTATCAGAAATTTCAACTATCATGGAAAGAGATAAATATTTCTCAGCAGATGAAGCAATCAAATTTGGCCTTATAGACAAAGTTGTAAAGGGTAGGAAATAATGAACAAAAAAAATGATAAAGATTCTCTATTTTGCTCTTTTTGTGGCAAAAATCAGAAAGAAGTTAAAAAATTAATAGCTGGTCCAACTGTTTTTGTATGTGATGAATGTGTTGAGCTTTGTATGGATATTATCAAAGAGGATAATAAAAATAATAAATTCAAGATTAAAAAAGATATACCAAAACCTTCAGAGATTAATAAATTTTTAAATGATTATGTAATAGGTCAGAAAGATTCAAAAAAAATACTCTCTGTTGCTGTTTACAATCATTATAAAAGATTATCATCTAGTTTAGAAAATGATAATATTGAAATTTCAAAATCAAATATTCTTTTAGTTGGTCCAACTGGTACGGGTAAAACATTATTAGCTCAAACTTTAGCAAAGATTTTAGATGTTCCTTTTACAGTTGCTGATGCAACAAGTCTAACAGAAGCAGGATATGTTGGAGAGGATGTAGAGAATATAATTCTTAAATTATTACAAGCATCTGATTACAATGTTGAACGTGCTCAAAAAGGTATAGTTTATATCGATGAAATTGATAAAATTGGAAGAAAAAGTGATAATCCCTCTATAACGCGAGATGTTTCTGGAGAGGGTGTGCAACAGGCTTTACTTAAAATAATGGAAGGTACTGTAGCTAGTGTTCCACCACAAGGTGGAAGAAAACATCCTCAGCAAGAATTTTTACAAATTGATACGTCTAATATACTTTTTATATGCGGAGGAGCATTTTCAGGTTTAGAAGAAATAATAAATTATCGTTTAAAAGGGACCGCTATTGGATTTAATTCTAAATTAGACATAGAACCTAAAAAGACCATTGGTGGTTCACTCAAACATTTAGAAAATCAAGATTTGTTAAAATTTGGAATGATACCAGAATTTATAGGAAGACTTCCTGTAATAACTACATTAAGTGAGCTTGATGAAGATATGCTAATTCGTATAATGACTCAACCAAAAAACGCAATTGTAAAGCAATTCGAATCTCTTATGAAAATGGATGGAGTTAAATTAGAAATAAAGGAAGATGCTCTAAAAGAAATTGCTAAGTTAGCAGTTTCGCAAAATACTGGTGCCAGAGGTCTAAGATCTATAATAGAGGACTCATTAATGGATCTCATGTATAGGGTACCAGATCAGAAAGATTTATATAAGGTGGTAATAAATAAAGATGTGATTGCAAAAAAATCTGATCCAATTTTAATTTATTCAAGTAAAGAAAATAATGAAAAATTAATGTCTAATAACTCTTGAATTTGATCAATATATAAACATTTATATAATATGATAAAAAATTTGTTTCCTGTACTCCCTCTTAGAGACATAGTTGTTTTTCCAAACATGGTTGCTCCATTATTTGTTGGAAGAGAGCAATCAGTAAATGCTCTTAACCACGTAATGACAGGTGATAAAAAAATTTTTCTACTATCTCAAAAGAATTCAAAAGTTGACAACCCCGATAAAGAAGACCTCTATTCTTTTGGTACACTTGCCAAAGTCATCCAATTATTAAAACTGCCAGATGGTACACTTAAGGTTTTAGTAGAAGGTATACAAAGAGCCAAAGTAAATAAAATTAATTTTAATAAAGAATTCATTACCGCATCTATTAGTGAAATCAATCAGAAAACTAAAAAAAATACAAACATAAATGCATTAAAAAAACTTATTATTGAGCAGTTTGTTGAGTTTCAAAAAATTAACAAAAAAGTTTCTTTAGATGTAATTAACAATACCAAAACACAAAATGACCCAGATAAAATTGTTGACATAATTGTGTCAAATATTTCAATTTCCTTATCTCAAAAACAAGAAATTTTAGAAATTATAAAAACAGAAGAAAGACTTAATAAGGTGTATGGATATTTAGTTTCTGAAATTGATTCTTTTCAAGTTGAGAAAAAGATAAAAGGCAGAGTAAAGAGACAAATGGAGAAAACACAGAAAGAATATTATTTAAATGAACAAATGAAAGCAATTCAAAAAGAATTAGGAGACAACGATGATTTAGATGAAATTGCTGAGCTTGAGAAGAAGTTAAATCAATATAAACTGTCTAAAGAAGCTAAAGAAAAATGTATCTCTGAAATTAAAAAATTAAAAAACATGAGCCCTATGTCAGCTGAGGCAACCGTAATTAGAAACTATTTAGATTGGGTAATGTCAATACCATGGAACAATCCCAATCAAATTTCTCAAAACATAAATAAGGCATCTAGAATATTAGAGAACGATCACTATGGATTAGACAAGGTTAAAGAAAGAATTCTTGAATATTTGGCAGTTCAAAAAAGAACTAATAAACTTAAAGGCCCAATATTATGTTTAGTCGGCCCACCTGGTGTAGGGAAGACTTCGCTTGGTAAATCCATAGCGAATTCTACAGGAAGAAATTTCATCAGAATGTCACTAGGAGGTGTAAGAGATGAAGCCGAAATAAGGGGCCATAGAAAAACATATATTGGCTCAATGCCTGGGAGATTTATACAAGCTATGAAAAAATCAAAATCCTCTAATCCACTTATTTTACTTGATGAAATAGATAAGCTTGGATCTGATTGGAGGGGAGATCCATCTTCAGCACTTCTAGAAGTTCTTGATCCTGAACAGAACAATAAATTTAATGATCATTACTTGGAGCTTGATTATGATCTTTCCGATGTAATGTTTGTATGTACAGCTAATACTCTAAATATTCCGCCAGCTCTTCTTGATAGAATGGAAGTTATAAGAATACCAGGATATACAGAAAAAGAAAAAAATCAAATTGCAAAAAGATATTTGGTTCCGAAACAAATTAAAAATCATGGAATAAAAAAATCTGAAATTTCATTTAACTCAAAAGTTTTAAACTCTATTATCAGAAATTATACCAGAGAGGCGGGAGTAAGAAATCTTGAAAAAGAAATCTCTAATGTATGTAGAAAGACTGTAAAAAAATTAGAAACTACTAAAATGAAAAAAATTAATTTAAACGATAAATCATTACAAGATTTGCTTGGTATTGCAAAATTTAGATCAAGTGAAATTGAAAAAAAGAATTTGGTTGGTGTTACTAATGGTTTGGCTTGGACTGAAGTAGGCGGAGAAATTTTATCAGTTGAGGTTATTTTATCTATAGGCAAAGGAAAACTCACTATAACAGGTAAATTAGGTGAAGTGATGAGAGAATCAATTCAAGCGGCCACTTCTTATGTAAAGTCAAAATCTGTTAGTCTAGGAATAAATCCTAAAGATTTTGAAAATTATGATATTCATATTCATGTACCTGAAGGAGCTACGCCTAAAGATGGACCAAGTGCAGGTATAGCAATTTTTAACTCTTTAGTATCATCATTGACAAACAATAAAATTAAAAGAGATGTTGCAATGACTGGAGAAATTACCCTTAGAGGCCGAGTTTTGCCTATAGGCGGTTTAAAAGAGAAGATTTATGCTGCTAGTAGAGCAGGTATAAAAAAAGTCCTAATACCTCAAGAAAATTTTAGAGAAGTGTCTGAGTTTGATAAAGAAGTAATTAAAGGAATTAAAATAATCCCTGTTTCTGATGCTTTTTCAATTCTTGAGCACACACTTGTAAAATCGATAATTCCATTAAATCTAGCCGAATCTCAATTAAAAAATAATCAAAATACAACTAGTACTCACTAATAACTATATAAAAAAAAACGCTATATTTAGCCAATTAATTGAAAAATTCCATTGTTTCTGGGAAAATTTTTATATTAATATTGACTTGTAGAGAAAACAGACAATTATCAATAAAAAATAATAAAGGAGATTAAAAGTGAACAAAAATGATCTTATAGCATCTGTAGCATCCTCCGCAGGATTATCTAAATCTGACGCAACTAGAGCAATTGAAAGCTTTCTAGATGCAATAACTAATTCTCTAAAAAGAGATGAAAAGGTTAGTATTGTTGGTTTTGGTAATTTTAGCGTAAGTCACAGAAAAGCAACTACTGGTAGAAACCCTAGAACAGGTGAGTCAATTCAAATACCAGCATCTAAAAGACCAAAATTTACTGTAGGAAAAGCTTTAAAAGATACAGTAAACAATTAATTATCTTTTTTTCTTGCACCGGCTGTTAAATAAATTTAACAGCCGCATTTATTTGGGTGTTTAGCTCAGTTGGTAGAGCATCTCGTTTACACCGAGAGGGTCGGGAGTTCAAGTCTCTCAACACCCACCATGCGCGGGAGTAGTTCAGCTGGTTAGAACGCTGCCCTGTCACGGCAGAGGCCGCGGGTTCGAATCCCGTCTCTCGCGCCACTTTTTTCACAATTTTTTTGTGTATTAAAGTCGCAACGAGACACGTTGTTATTGTTGAATAAATCGTTAAATACATTACTAATTTAATTGTGAGATTATAGTGTCAGAATTTCTATTTGAATATTTACCCATATTAATTTTTATTTTCATAGCTTTGGCATTGGCTGTTGGAATGACACTATTATCTTTTGTGGTTGGAGACTCTCAACCAGATCAAGAAAAATTATCTGCTTATGAGTGTGGGTTTGAGGCTTTTGACGATGCTCGTGGAAGATTTGATGTAAGATTTTATTTAGTTGCAATCTTATTCATTATCTTTGATTTAGAAGTTGCCTTCTTGTTTCCATGGGCAATAACACTAGGTAAAATTGGATTATTTGGTTTTTGGTCAATGATGATTTTCCTGACTGTTTTAACTATTGGTTTTATTTATGAATGGAAAAAAGGAGCATTAGAATGGGAGTAGATGAAGCTAAAAAATATGTTGATGATACTCTAAATACAGAGCTATCCTCAAAAGGTTTTTTAGTTGCTAGCTACGATAAAATTCTCACATGGGCTAGAACTGGTTCTTTATGGCCAATGACTTTTGGTTTGGCATGTTGTGGAGTAGAAATGATACATTCTTACATGGCAAGATATGATCTTGATCGTTACGGAGTAATACCAAGAGGTAGTCCTAGACAATCTGATGTAATGATAGTTGCTGGCACATTAACAAACAAAATGGCTCCAGCCTTAAGAAAAGTTTACGATCAAATGCCAGAGCCTCGATGGGTTATATCAATGGGTTCTTGTGCCAATGGAGGAGGATATTATCATTATTCATATTCAGTAGTTCGAGGATGTGATCGAATTGTACCCGTTGATGTTTACGTACCAGGATGTCCTCCAACAGCAGAAGCATTAGTCTACGGCATATTGCAATTACAGAAAAAAATTAGAAGAGAAAATAAATTTAAAAGATAATTTTATATGATTAAAATTCTAAATAAAATAGATGGCATAAATAATATCCTAGAGAGTAATAATTTGCTAGAAATAGAATTTGAAAAAAATAATATCATAAAAATTTTTAACGAATTAAAAGATAAGACTGAGCTTAACTTTAATCAATTACTAGATATCACAGCAGTTGACTATCCCTCAAGAGAATTTAGATTTGATTTGATTTATATTTTGCAAAGTTTAACAAAAAATAAAAAAATTATTCTTAAAACTTTTATTAAAGATAACGAAAAAATAGAATCAATAACCAATATTCACAAATCTGCAGATTGGTATGAAAGAGAATGCTATGATTTATTTGGAATAGAATTTATTAACCATCCTGATTTAAGAAGGATAATGACAGATTACAATTTTGAAGGTTATCCATTGCGCAAAGATTTTCCTTTAACAGGACATACAGAAGTTCGTTATGATGACCTTGAAAAAAAAGTAATATATGAGCCTGTTAAGTTAACTCAAGAATTTAGAAATTTTGATAGTGAATCTCCTTGGGAAGGAATGGAAAACAAACTTTTTGGTGATGAGAAATCTAGTGATGAAAATTAAATGAAAGAAGTGGAGCTTAATACAACTACAATTAACTTTGGCCCCCAACATCCAGCTGCGCATGGTGTTTTACGTTTAGTAGTTGAGCTGGAAGGTGAGGTAGTTCAAAGAGCAGAACCACACATTGGATTGTTACATAGGGGAACAGAAAAATTAATTGAATATAAAACTTATCTTCAGGCAGTTCCTTATTTTGATAGACTTGATTATGTTTCTCCAATGTGTCAGGAACATGCTTTTGCATTAGCTACTGAAAATCTCCTAGGTATTAATGTGCCTGAAAGAGCTAAATATATTCGTGTTATTTTTGCCGAAATTACTAGAATACTAAATCATTTATTAAATATACCTGCCTATGCAGCTGACATTGGTGCAGTGACACCATTTTTATGGTGTTTTGAAGAAAGGGAAAAGCTTTTAGAATTCCATGAAGCTGTATCTGGGGCAAGATTTCATGCAGCCTATTTTAGACCTGGTGGTGTTCATCAGGATATGCCAGAAGGAATGGAAGAAAAATTATTTGAGCATTTTAAAACTTTTCCTAAATTTATTGATGATCTTGAAAGCTTACTTACTAATAATAGAATTTTAAGACAAAGATCAGTTGATATAGGAATAATTTCAAAGTCAGAAGCTATTGAATGGGGGTGTTCGGGTCCTGTGTTAAGAAGCACAGGTGTACCATGGGATTTGAGAAGATCTCAACCTTATGACGCCTATGATCAAGTTGATTTTGAAGTTCCTGTTGGAAAAAATGGTGATTGTTTTGATCGATATTTGGTACGTATAGAAGAAATGAGACAAAGCGTTAGTATTATTAACCAATGTTTAGATAATATCAAAACAGGCCCAATATCAATTGAGGATAATAAAATTACACCTCCTAAAAGAAATCAAATGAAAAAATCAATGGAAGCTTTAATTCATCATTTTAAACTTTTCACTGAAGGCTACCGTGTTCCAGCTGGTCAAGTATATAGTGCAGTAGAAGCTCCAAAAGGTGAATTTGGCGTTTACCTTGTTTCTGACGGATCTAGTAAACCATATAGATGTAAAATAAGAGCACCAGGTTTTGCACACCTTCAAACATTGGATCATTTATCTAAAGGTCACTTAATGGCTGACATAGCCGCTATACTAGGTAGCTTAGATATTGTTTTTGGAGAGATAGATAGATAATGCATCATCCTGGTACAAATAATAAAGTATATAAAAAAATTAATGATAATTTTGAATGGTCATCAGAAAATTTTAAAAAAATTTCTGAAATAATTAAAAAATATCCATCAAACCGTATTCAAAGCGCAGTTATTCCTTTGCTTGATTTGGCACAAAGACAAAATAATGGATGGCTAAGTAAAAACTCAATGGAAAAAGTAGCTGAAACTCTAAGTATGTCTTATATAAGGGTGTTGGAAGTTGCCACTTTTTATTCGATGTTTAATTTAGAACCTATTGGTAAAAATTTTGTTCAAATTTGTAGAACGACACCTTGTTGGTTAAGAGGGAGTGATAAACTTTCTAAAGTTGCACAAGAAGTTTGCAAAACTAATGTTGGAGAGACAAGTGATGATGAAATATTTACAGTTGTTGAAGTTGAATGCTTAGGTGCATGTTGCAATGCTCCTATGGTCCAGATCAATGATGATTATTATGAAGATTTAGATGAAGAGAGTTTTAAAAAAATACTTCTAGATTTAAAAGATAATAAATCAATAAAAGTAGGTTCACAAATTGGTAGAAAATCATCACAACCTGAAAGAAAATTTGATGCTTAAGGAAAAAGATAAAATTTTTAAAAATTTATACGGTTTTGAAGACTGGAAACTAGAAGGTGCCAAAAAAAGAGGTATTTGGTCAAATACTAAAGAACTTATTAAAATGGGTAGTGATAAAATTGTTGAGGAAATTAAAAATAGTCAATTAAGAGGAAGGGGAGGAGCGGGTTTCCCTGCGGGACTTAAGTGGTCATTTATGCCAAAGGACTCTGGAAAAGATCATTACCTAGTTGTTAATGCAGATGAGTCAGAACCAGGCACATGTAAAGATCGAGAGATTATGAGAAACGACCCACATCTTCTTTTAGAAGGTTGTTTAGTTGCTGCCTTTGCAATGCATGCACATACTTGTTATATTTATATAAGGGGTGAATATTATTCTGAATCTTCTAATTTACAAAAAGCAATAGATGAAGCATACGCAAATAATTTAATTGGTAAAAATGCATGTGGTACAGGGTGGGATTTTGATATTTATCTTCACAGAGGAGCAGGAGCATATATTTGTGGTGAAGAAACTGCTTTACTTGAAAGTTTAGAAGGTAAAAAAGGTCAGCCCCGATTAAAGCCTCCATTTCCTGCTGGTGCAGGTTTATATGGATGTCCTACAACAGTTACAAATGTTGAAACAATCGCTGTCTCACCAACTATTTTAAGACGTGGTTCTAAATGGTTTGCTAATTTAGGTAGTGCAAATAATACGGGTACAAAAATTTTTAGTATCTCTGGACATGTAAATAATCCATGTAATGTAGAAGAAGAAATGGGCATACCACTGAAAGATCTCATTGAAAAACATGCAGGTGGGGTAATTGGTGGTTGGGAAAATCTATTAGCTGTAATTCCTGGAGGCGCAAGTGTACCCTTATTACCAAAGTCTATTTGTGATACTGTTACAATGGATTTTGATAGCCTAAAAGAAGTTCAAAGTGGACTAGGAACTGCGGCTGTTATTGTAATGAATAAATCAACAGATATTGTAGAAGCAATAGCTAGATTATCACATTTTTATAAGCATGAAAGCTGTGGTCAATGTACACCTTGCAGAGAAGGTACTGGATGGATGTACAGAATGATGGAAAAAATGATTCATGGAAATGTTAAACATCAAGATATTGATAAAATTTTAGATGTAACAAAGCAAATTGAAGGCCATACTATTTGCGCCTTAGGTGATGCTGCCGCTTGGCCTATTCAAGGTTTATTTAGACATTTTAGACCTGAAATTGAAAAAAGAATTGAAGAAAGAAATAGAAGAGTAGCTTAGTGCCAAAGATAACAATTGACAATAAAGAATACGAATTTGAAAATGGTATGACAGTAATGCAAGCTTGTGAACAAGCAGGAACTGAAATTCCAAGATTTTGTTATCATGAGAAACTCTCAATAGCAGGAAACTGTAGAATGTGTTTAGTAGAAATGGAAAAAGCTCCAAAACCTATTGCATCATGTGCCATGCCAGCTTCAGATGGAATGGTTATAAAAACTAATACCCAAACAGTTAAAAAAGCTCGTAAAGGCGTAATGGAGTTTCTTCTTATTAATCATCCATTGGATTGCCCTATTTGTGATCAAGGAGGAGAGTGTGATCTTCAAGATCAAGCTATGTATTATGGTTTTGATAAAACAAGATATGAAGAAAATAAAAGAGCAGTTCAAAATAAAAATATGGGACCACTTGTCAAAACAATTATGACAAGATGTATACATTGCACAAGATGCGTAAGGTTTTCTACAGAAGTTGCGGGTGTTGATGATATAGGATTGCTTGGAAGAGGTGAAAATGCTGAGATCACGACGTACTTAGAAAAAACAATTGAGTCAGAATTATCTGGAAATGTAATTGATTTATGCCCCGTAGGCGCTTTAACAAGTAAACCATATGCATTTAAATCTAGACCATGGGAGCTAACCAAGACAGAAACATTTGATGTTTTCGATGGTATAGGTTCAAGTATAAGGATTGATACAAGAGGAAAAAAAGTTTTAAGAGCTCTTCCTAGAATAAATGAAGAAACCAATGAAGAATGGATAAGTGATAAATCTAGATTTGCAGTTGATGGACTCTCAAGTCAAAGATTGGATAATGTGTATTCTAAATCAAATAAAAAACTCCAAAAATCTTCATGGGATAATGCATTTGAATTAATAAAAAAAGAAATTACAAAAAGAGGTAAAGAAAATACTGTATTCCTATCTGGTAAGTTTACCGATATTGAAACTTTATATTCCGCACAAAAATTTAGCAATTCACTAAAATCAAAAAACTATGATTGCAGATTTGATAATACACAAATTATCGATAATTCATCTTCAAGTTATAAATTTAATTCAACAATTCAAGAAATTGAAAAGGCTGATGCTATTCTTTTAATCGGATCAAACCCTAGATGGGAAGCAGCGGTACTAAACGCTAGAATTAGAAAGGCATATATTGAAAATAACTGCAAAATTGGTCTTATAGGCCCTAAAATAGATCTTACCTACGATTATCATCATTTATCTGATTCTTTAGATTACCTTAATAAATTATCTAATAATAAATCTGAATTCAATAAAGTTTTAAAATCTGCAAAAAACCCACTTATAATACTTGGTACTTCAGCAATAAATAATGATCATGGAAAAAAAATATTAGAAACTGCAGGATTAATTGCGAAAAAAATTCAAAAAAATAAAAATACAAATCCATTAAATATTCTTAACCAAGATATTTCTAGAGTAGGAGCATTAGATCTGAAATTTTATAATAAAAAATTTGATAATGATTACAATAAACAATTAAAAAAACATATTGATAAAACAAAGCCTGTAGTTTTCTTAATGGGGTTAGATGAGATAAATTTTTCAACATTTGAAAATGCTTTTGTTGTTTATCTTGGTCATCATGGAGATGTTTCAGCATCTATAGCTGATATAATTTTACCTACCCCTGCATATACTGAGAAAAGTTCTACTTATATGAATATAGAAGGTAGAGTTATTCAAACAACTAAGTGTCATAATCCAATAGGTGAAGCAAAAGAGGAGTGGAAAATTTTTAGAGTTTTAAGTGACTTATTTGAAAAAAATTTAAATTTTAATAATCTTGGGGAGCTTCGAAATGAGCTTACAAGTACCTATGGTCAATTTGCTCTCTTAAATGAAGTTAATTCTATTGGCGAAATAACTTTTGCTAAAAATAATAAAATTGAGAATATTAAAATTAAATATAACATTGAAAATTTTTATATGAATGATTCTATTTCTAGATCTTCTGAAACAATGGCAAAATGTACTAAAGATATTTTAAATAAGGCAGCATAATAATTAGATGACTTATGATATATTAATTACAGGGTTTATAATCATTGCCCAAATACTTGCTGTTGTTGTGCCAGTTTTAATATCTGTAGCTTTTTTAGTTTATGCTGAAAGAAAAGTTTTAGCATTAATTCAATTAAGAAGAGGTCCAAATATAGTAGGGCCTTTTGGTATATTACAAAGCTTTGCTGATGCATTAAAACTTATTACTAAAGAAAATATTATACCTAGTGGATCAAATAAAATTGTTTTTATTTTAGCACCCATAATAACAATGGTACTTAGCTTAGCTGGTTGGGCAGTGATACCTTTTGCTCCAGGATGGGTAGTCTCTGATATTAACGTAGGTATCATGTATCTGTTTGCAGTATCATCTCTTGGAGTATACGGAATAATAATGGCTGGATGGGCAAGTAACTCTCAATATCCTTTTCTAGGAGCATTAAGATCAGCTGCTCAAATGGTTTCATATGAAGTATCAATTGGATTTGTAATAATTACAGTATTATTATGTGTAGGTTCTTTAAATTTATCAAAGATAGTTTTAGCTCAGCAGACTGTATGGTTTGCAATTCCATTATTACCTATGTTCGTTATTTTTTTTATTTCTGCGTTAGCTGAAACAAATAGATTACCTTTTGATCTTCCTGAGGATGAGTCAACACTTGTTGCAGGATTTTTTACTGAATATTCATCTGCTTCATTTGTATTATTTTTTTTAGGTGAATACGCGAGTATGATTTTAATGTCTTCTATGACTGTCATTCTTTTTTTAGGCGGATGGCTTCCTCCATTTGATGTATACCCATTAAATGTTGTTCCTGGAGTAATCTGGTTTACTGTGAAAGTGATATTTATATTATTTTTATTTATTTGGGTCAGAGGAACTTTCCCAAGATATAGATATGATCAGTTAATGAGACTTGGATGGAAAGTTTTTCTGCCATTTTCATTATTTTGGGTTGTGGCAACTTCTGGTTTTTTAGTATATTTTGACATGCTGCCAAATTAATATGTATAAATTTATTAAATCTTTTACTTTATTTGAATTATTTCAAGGACTGTTTTTAACTTTCAAATACATATTTAAATCTAAAGTTACAATAAATTATCCTCATGAAAAAGGTCCATTAAGCCCACGTTTTAGAGGTGAGCATGCTTTGAGAAGATATCCAAGTGGGGAAGAGAGATGTATCGCATGTAAGCTTTGTGAAGCAGTATGCCCTGCTCAGGCAATTACAATTGAAGCAGAGCCAAGAGAGGATGGAAGTAGAAGAACAACAAGATATGATATAGATATGACGAAATGTATTTACTGTGGTTTATGTCAAGAATCTTGTCCAGTTGACGCAATAGTCGAAGGACCAAATTTTGAATTTGCCACTGAAACTAGAGAAGAATTAATTTATAATAAAGATAAACTTTTAGAAAATGGAGATAGATGGGAGCAAGAAATTGCTCAAAATATTCATCTCGATAGAAAATATAGATAAGAATGGTTCTTTATTCATTAACATTTTATCTTTTTTCATCTGTTGCAGTTCTCTCTGCTCTAATGGTTATAAGCGCAAAAAATCCAGTTCATTCAGTTTTGTTCTTAATTTTAAGTTTTGTTAACGCATCAGGACTCTTTGTTTTATTAGGTGCTGAATTTTTGGCAATGATCCTTGTCGTTGTATATGTTGGAGCTGTTGCCGTCCTTTTTCTATTTGTTGTAATGATGCTTGATATAAATTTTGTAAAGTTGAGAGAAGGTTTTTTGCAATATTTACCTTTTGGAGCATTATTAGGTATAGTTCTAGTAATTGAACTTGGAATACTTTTTTTAACAGATAGATCATCTAATATTTACAACAATCAAACACCATTACAACCTATAGTTAGTGAAGTGGAGAATACAAAAATGATTGGGCAAATACTCTACACTGAATATTTTTATTTATTTCAAATATGTGGGATAATTTTATTAGTCGCAATGATTGGCTCTATTACACTTACATTAAGAGATAAAGGTGGCGTTAAAAGGCAAAATATAGATTTTCAAAATACAGTTGATGCATCAACAGCTATAGAAAAGAAAAAAGTAAAAATAGGTGAAGGAATTTAATTAATGATTACCCTTGAACACTATCTTTTTCTCGGCGCAATTATTTTTACCTTAGGTGTTTTAGGAATATTTTTAAATAAGAAAAATTTAATTATAATTTTAATGTCTATAGAACTCATCTTATTGTCAGTAAATATTAATTTTATTGCTTTCTCAGCGTATATTAATGATATTTCAGGGCAAATCTTCGCAATGCTTACACTTACTGTTGCAGCAGCTGAAGCAGCAATTGGGCTCGCCATACTTGTAGTATTTTTTAGAAATTTAGGATCAATAGAAGTAAATAAAATTAATCAGCTTAGGGGATAGTAGATGGCAACCTCAATTATATTTTTACCTCTACTTGGTTTTCTTTTTTGTTTTTTACTCGGTAAACAGTTTAACTATAAGGTTTATCAAATATCAACAACTTCAATCCTTTTTCTTTGTACTTTATTTTCTTGGATAATTTTCATTCAATTTATTAATAATAAGGATACTGAAACAATCTTTATTCTTAACTGGATAACTTCTGGAAACTTTATTGTTGATTGGTCAATTAGATTAGACACTTTAACTGCTGTGATGTTCATTGTGGTTACAACTGTTTCTGCTTGTGTTCATTTATATTCAATAGGCTATATGGAAGAAGATCCATCAAAAATAAGATTTATGGGTTATCTAAGCTTATTTACTTTTTTTATGCTTGTGCTTGTATCAAGTAATAACTTGCTGCAAATGTTCTTTGGTTGGGAAGGTGTTGGGCTAGCCTCATATTTATTAATTGGTTTTTGGCACCATAAAGATTCAGCAAATAAAGCTGCTATAAAAGCATTTGTTGTAAACAGAGTTGGAGATTTTGGATACGCAATTGGAATTGCTGGAATTTTTTATATTTTCGGCACGATAAGTTTCGACAGTATATTTTCACAAGTGGATCAATTTAGTGAGCATCAAATTCAATTCCTTTCATTCAGTTTTCCAACTTTAGATTTTTTATGTTTTCTTTTATTTATAGGTGCAATGGGTAAATCTGCCCAATTAGGTTTACACACCTGGTTGCCAGATGCCATGGAAGGACCTACTCCTGTATCTGCACTAATACACGCTGCAACAATGGTAACAGCTGGTGTATTTTTGGTTGCAAGAATGAGTCCTCTTTATGAATTTGCTACATTTACTAATTTATTCATTACTTTTATTGGTGCAGCCACAGCTATTTTCGCTGCCTCTATAGCCTTAACGCAAAATGATATTAAAAGAGTCATTGCATATTCAACATGCAGTCAATTAGGATATATGTTTTTTGCAGCAGGTGTAGGAGCTTATAATGCATCAATATTTCACTTAACAACCCATGCATTTTTTAAAGCTCTTCTATTTCTTTCTGCAGGTTCTGTAATTCACGCAATGCATCATGAACAGGATATGAGAAAAATGGGGGGACTTTTCAAAAAAATACCTTTTACTGCTACAATGATGTGGATTGGATCTCTTGCAATTATTGGTTTCCCATATCTATCTGGTTACTATTCAAAAGAAAGTATTTTAGAAAATGCTTTCTATACTTCAAATGGAATAGCATACTTTGCATATTTAATAGGTATTTTAACTGCTTTACTTACTGCTTTTTATTCATGGAGATTATTATTCCTAACATTTC
>CACNAF010000002.1:0-112352 GCA_902618385.1 uncultured Alphaproteobacteria bacterium
AATATGGCAAAAGTAATTGGTATTGATTTAGGTACTACAAACTCCTGCGTTGCAGTAATGGACGGTAAGGAAGCAAAAGTAATTGAAAATTCTGAAGGTGGAAGAACAACACCGTCAATGGTAGCATTCAGTGACACAAAAGAAAAACTTGTTGGACAATCAGCTAAAAGACAAGCAGTAACTAATTCTGAAAATACTTTATTTGCCATAAAAAGATTAATTGGAAGAACGTTTGAGGACGAAGCTGTTAAGTCTGATAGCGGATTAGTACCTTATAAAATAGTAAA
Organism: uncultured Alphaproteobacteria bacterium; assembly: GCA_902618385.1. Lineage (GTDB taxonomy): Bacteria > Pseudomonadota > Alphaproteobacteria > HIMB59 > CACPNW01. The sequence continues at coordinate 288 of CACNAF010000002.1, forward strand.
AGGTGATAACGGTGATGCTTGGGTAGAAGCACGTGGAGATAAATATAGTCCAAGTCAAATTAGTGCATTCATTTTACAAAAAATGAAAGAGACAGCAGAGTCTTATTTAGGAGATACTGTTACACAAGCAGTTATAACAGTTCCTGCATATTTTAATGATGCTCAGAGACAAGCAACAAAAGATGCTGGAAAAATAGCTGGACTAGAAGTTTTAAGAATTATTAACGAGCCTACTGCTGCAGCGTTAGCATATGGTCTAGATAAAAAGAAAACTGGTACTGTTGCTGTTTATGATCTTGGTGGAGGTACATTTGATATTTCGATTTTAGAAATAGGCGACGGTGTTTTTGAAGTTAAATCAACTAATGGCGATACGCACCTTGGTGGTGAAGATTTTGATCTTAAAATCATTGATTATCTTGCGGACGAATTCAAAAAAGATAATGGTATTGATTTACGTTCAGATAAACTTGCCCTTCAACGTTTGAAAGAGGCTGCTGAGAAAGCAAAAATTGAATTGTCAAGCTCAACTGAAACAGAAGTTAACTTACCATTCATAACAGCTGATCAATCTGGTCCTAAACATTTAACGATTAAGTTATCGAGAGCAAAACTTGAAGCTATCGTAGGTGAACTTTTAAACCAAAGTCTAAAACCTTGTGAAATGGCACTTAAAGATGCCGGTTTACAAGCTGCTGAAATCGATGATGTTATTTTAGTTGGTGGTATGACAAGAATGCCTAAAGTAACAGAGATAGTAAAAAACTTCTTTGGTAAAGAGCCTAACAAAGGTGTTAACCCAGATGAAGTTGTAGCATCTGGTGCTGCTATTCAAGCAGGTGTATTACAAGGTGATGTCAAAGATGTATTATTACTTGATGTTACACCTTTATCACTTGGTATTGAAACACTTGGCGGTGTATTCACAAAACTAATTGATAAAAACACAACTATACCAACAAAGAAGAGCCAGGTATTTTCTACAGCTGAAGATAATCAGAGTGCAGTAACAATTAGAGTATTTCAAGGTGAAAGAGAAATGGCTGCTGACAACAAATTACTAGGTCAGTTTGATTTAGTAGGTATTCCACCTGCTGCAAGAGGAATGCCTCAAATTGAAGTAACTTTTGATATCGATGCAAATGGAATTGTAAACGTTTCGGCTAAAGACAAATCAACTGGTAAAGAACAACAAATCAAGATCCAGGCTTCTGGCGGATTATCAGATGAAGAGATAGAAAAAATGGTCAAAGAGGCAGAAGAAAATGCTGAAGCTGACAAAAAGAAAAGAGAAGCTGTTGATACTAGAAACCATGCTGATAGTTTAATTAATGAAACTGAAAAGAATTTAAAAGAGCACGGAGATAAAATTCCTGAAGCTGATAGAAATAAAATCACAGAGGATATTGAAGAGCTTAAGAAAGTAAAAGACGGCGAGGATTTAGAAGCTATAAAATCTAAAACTGAAGCACTTGTTCAGTCATCTCTTAAAATGGGTGAAGCAATTTATAAACAAAACCCTCAAGGTGCTGGACCTCAGCCTGATCCATCTGGTGCTGAACCATCAGCTGATAATACAAAAGATGAAAAGGTTGTAGATGCAGAATTTGAAGAAGTAGACGAAGATAAAAAAGATTAACGCTCCATAATTTTTATAAGGAGGAGATGTGGCTGATAAAGATTTCTATGAGATACTAGGTGTTCAACGAAATGCCAGTGAAGATGAAATAAAAAAAGCTTATAGAAAACAAGCCATGAAATATCATCCTGATCGGAACAAGGATGACAAAACTGCTGAAAGAAAATTCAAAGAAGTATCTGCTGCTTACGAAGTTCTAAAAGATTCAGAAAAAAGATCAGCTTATGATCAATATGGACATGACGCTTTCAAACAAGGTGGAATGGGTGGAGCTCAAGGCTTTGGAGATTTTGCAGGTGGCTTTTCTGATATCTTTGAAGAGTTCTTTGGTGGGGGTTTTGGAGGACAATCATCAAGAAGACGAGGACCTCAAAGAGGAAGTGATCTTCGTTATAATATGTCCGTTTCACTATTCGAAGCTTTCACTGGAAAGAAACCACAAATAAGAATTCCAACTTATGTTGGTTGTGATGCATGTTCAGCAACTGGAAGCGCAGATAAATCTGGACCAAGTACCTGTTCTACTTGTGGTGGCGCAGGTAAAGTTCGATCGCAACAAGGTTTTTTTTCTATTGAAAGACCATGCCCTACATGCGGTGGAGAAGGTTCAAGTATAAAAAATCCATGTCTTAAATGTTCTGGAACTGGAAATATTAAAAAACAGAAAACAATTTCAGTTACTATTCCCGCTGGTGTTGATACTGGTACAAGAATTCGTATAGCTGGCGAAGGAGAGCCAGGTGAAAGAGGTGCGGGTAATGGAGATCTATATATTTTTGTTGAAGTTCAAAAGGATAAACTTTTTGAAAGAGAAGAAGAAAATCTTTTTTGCGAAATACCAATCTCCATAACAACGGCTATTCTAGGTGGTGAAATAGAGGTTCCAACCATTGAAGGAAAAAAAGCTAGACTTAATATTCCAGCGGGAACTCAATCTGAGACACAATTTAGACTTCGCGGCAAAGGAATGAGTATACTTCGACAAAGTAGAAGGGGTGATATGTATGTGCAAGCAAATGTTGAAATACCAGTCAATCTAAATAGCAAACAAAAAGATATTTTAAGAGAGTTTGAAAATGAAGGTGGGACATCAAAAAAACATAGCCCAAAATCGCAAGGTTTTTTCTCAAAATTAAAAGAAGTCTGGGAAGATTTAACTTAATTCCTTTTCAACTTACAATCACCAAAGTATAAGAAGTTTTTATGGCAAAAATTAAAATAGCAGTTGCAGGCTGTCTTGGTCGAATGGGTCAGGAAATATCAAAACAAATTTTACAAAATAAAAATTTAGAATTTGTCGGTGGTTTTGAACACAAAAAACATAAAGATATAAACAAACCTTTAAACAAAGTTTCAAGTATACACTCTGCGAAATTAGTTACAGCTAATGCAGCTCAGTTAATCAAAGATTCAAATGTTATTATTGATTTTACAACACCTGAGTCTACTTTAGAAAATCTTAAGACCGCCTCTGCAAATAAAACAGCAGTTGTTATTGGCACAACCGGAATGACGGATGCACAAAAAAAGAAAGTAAAAAGTTATTCTAAAAAAATACCTATACTCATGTCTTCTAACATGAGTTTGGGTGTTAACTTACTATTTAACTTAGTAAAACAAACAGCATCAGCTCTAAAAGATACTGATTATGATATTGAAATTGCTGAGACTCATCATAAACATAAAAAAGATGCTCCTTCCGGAACTGCATTATCGCTGGGTGAATATGCAGCTGAGGGAAGAAAAACTAAATTAAATAAATCAAAAGTTTTAGACCGTACAAAAAAACTATCATCTAGAAAAAAAGGTGACATTGGCTTTTCTGTTATAAGAGGCGGTGAAATTGCAGGTGAGCATACAGTAAGTTTTATTGGTACCAACGATAGAGTTGATCTAGTTCATAAAGCTAATAATCGATCAATTTTTGTAGATGGGGCCATCGAAGCAGCTATCTTTATTTCTAAAAAGAAAACAGGTCTTTTCAATATGAATGATTTGTTGTTTTAATAATAGCTTAATTGTCTTTTAATTCTTAAGTACAAACTTTCCTTTAAATCAGCATGCAAGAAAGTTGCAACTTCAGTTTCTTTATCAGATTCTCTTATTAATAACCTAGAAGTGTTTTTAAATTTTGTAAAAAAAACTTTGGACCAATAAGTGCTGAATTTAGATGAATGTAAAAGTTTATCACCTTTATATTTTTTTATAGATATTTCTTTTTGATTAATGTTAATTTCATCCTTAATATTTTTTTCTTTGAAATATAAACGGATAAAATAAAAAATTATTAGATATTCAAGTCCAAGAAATATAGATACGGGCCAAGCACCTTGTAAAATAAGAAAAATAGAGAATATTGAAATCCAACTTATAAAAATAATTCCTAAAACTAAAAAAACTGATTTAGAGCAGCTTTGATAAGGTCTTATATTTTCATTTAATGAATTCATAATTTGACATTAATATAAAATAACCTTTCTGATAAAGGGACATATGTGCACAGATATTAAATCGATATTTTGCATTTTATTATCAATTTATAATTGCTTCCAAATCCTAAAAAATGGCTAAATTCCTTTGATCTCTTGCTAATTTAGTAAGGAACATATAGATGCATCCCCGAAAAAATATTAAGTAAATATCCTTATTTAATGGTGGCTTGATGAAAAAGATTGGTAAAATTTTAGCAGCAAACAGAAGTGAAATTGCTATTCGAATTTTTAGAGCTGCTGAAGAGTCTGGTATTAAAACAGCTGCTATTTATTCTAAAGAAGACCGTTTTGCTATTCACCGATTTAAAACGGATGAAAGTTATTTAGTAGGTGAAGGCAAAGGTCCAATTCAAGCATATTTAGACATAGGCTCGATTATTAAAATTGCCAAAGATGCAAAGGTTGATGCTATCCATCCAGGTTATGGATTTTTATCTGAGAGTCCTGAACTAGCTGAGCAGTGTGAAAAAAATAACATAACATTTATTGGACCTAGTAAAGAAATACTAAAAAGATTTGGAAATAAAACTGAAGCTAAAAAAGTTGCGGAAGAAGCAAAGGTAGGCACCGTTCCGTCTGTTCTTGTAACAAAAGAAAATTTAAAAAGTGTTGAAAAAGAAGTTGAGAAAATTGGTTACCCAGTAATTGTTAAAGCTAGTTGGGGTGGTGGCGGTCGAGGAATGCGTGTTGTTAGATCAAGCAATGAATTAATAGATCAAATCACAACTGCTCAAAGTGAGTCACTTAAAGCTTTTGGAAAAGATGAAGTATTTATAGAAAAATTTTTAGAAGATGCTGCGCACATTGAAGTTCAAATTTTAGGTGACAAACATGGAAATATCATACATCTTTTTGAAAGAGATTGTTCTCTTCAAAGAAGACATCAAAAGATTATTGAAAGAGCACCTGCACATTTTCTTGAAAATAAAACTCGAGAAGAAATTTGTAACGCTGCTATTAAAATTGCAAAACAAGTTAAGTACTTTGGTGCAGGAACTGTTGAATTTTTGTTTGATAAAAAATCTGGCGAATTTTATTTTATTGAAGTTAACCCAAGAATTCAAGTTGAACATACAGTAACAGAAGAAGTAACTGGTATTGATATTGTAAAAGCTCAAATTAAAATTGCAGAAGGTGAAAAAATTGGTAGTCATCCAGCTCTTCCTAAACAAGAAGACATTCATCTAAATGGATTTGCTATTCAATGTAGAGTTACTACCGAAGATCCGCTTAATAATTTTATGCCAGATTATGGGAAGATAATGACTTACCGATCAGCCGCTGGTTTTGGAGTGAGGCTAGATGCAGCAAATGCTTCTTCAGGTTCGATCATCACACCGTATTATGATTCTTTACTTGTAAAAGTAACAACTTGGGCAAAACATCAAGACGATTGCATTAAAAGAATGGATAGGGCCTTACGAGAATTTAGAATTAGAGGTGTTAAAACAAATTTAGTATTTCTTGAGTCTCTTATCAACAATAAAGATTTCCTTGAAGGAAATTACAATACCAATTTTGTGGATACTAAAAAAGAGCTCTATACTTATAATCCTCAAAAAGATCGAGCATCAAAAATCGTATCTTATCTTGGGAATATAATTGTAAATGGACACAATGATGTATCTGGAAGAGTCAGTAACAATTCGACTGTAGAAGTTCAAATTCCTATTTCAAACACTAAAAGTGAAAAAAATAATTATGTAAGGGATTTACAAACTTTAGGTCCAGAAAAATTTGCAAAAAAAATAAAAGAAACACCTTACACCCTAATTACTGATACAACGATGCGTGATGCACACCAATCGCTTCTTGCTACAAGAATGAGAACGGATGATCTTATTAACATTGCTGAATATTATAGTGAAAATCTAAGCAACTTGTTCTCTTTAGAATGTTGGGGCGGTGCAACCTTCGATACATCGATGCGTTTTTTAAAAGAGGATCCTTGGGATAGATTAGCGAGATTAAATAAAAGGGCTCCTAACCTTCTTAAACAAATGCTCTTTAGGGGATCTAATGCTGTTGGATATAAAAATTATCCAGATAACGTTGTTAAACATTTCATTCAGCAATCAGCAGAAGCTGGAATTGATGTATTCCGAGTTTTTGACTCATTAAATCTAATTGACAATATGCGTGTTGCAATTGATGAAGTACGCAATCAAAATAAAATTTGTGAAGGAACTATCTGTTATACAAATGATGTAACTGATCCAAATGAGAAAAAATATACATTAAAATATTATATAGATCTTGTTAAAGATTTAGAAAAAGCAGGAGCACATATTATCGCTATTAAAGATATGGCGGGATTAGCAAAACCTAATGCTATAAAAAAATTAGTTAATGAAATTAAACAAACAACCGATCTTCCAATTCATTTCCATACTCATGATACATCTGGTACTTCATCAGCTTCAGTTCTAGCTGCTATAGAAGAAAAGGTAGATATCGTTGATCTTGCAATTGACTCGATGAGTGGATTAACATCACAACCTGCACTTGGATCAATCGTATCTATAATGAAACAAAACCATCAAGACCCAAAACTTGATGAAGAGGTTATAAGAACACTATCTTTATATTGGGAACAAGTTCGTCAAAATTATCATGCATTTGAAACTGATTTCAAAGGTGGTAGTTCTGATGTGTATCTTCACCAAATGCCTGGTGGACAGTTCACTAATTTAAAAGAACAAGCGAGATCACTAGGAATTACAACTGATAAGTGGGGATTGGTTGCTAATAAATATGCAGAAGTAAACCAACTTTTTGGTGATATTGTTAAAGTTACACCTTCTTCTAAAATTGTAGGTGATATGGCGCTCTATATGATTGCTAATGATTTATCCAAAGAAGATGTTTTAGACCCAAAAAAAGAAATTTCTTTTCCTGCTTCAGTCATCGAATTTTTTAAAGGTGAGATTGGTATACCTCAAGGAGGTTTTCCAAAAGAACTACAAAAGAAAGTTCTTGGCGATACAAAACCTTTAACAAAAAGACCAGGGGAAGTTTTAGAATCAGTTGATTTAGATAAAGAAGCCAAAAATTTAGAAGATGAAATAGGGATGAAAATTAATCAAACACATCTAGCGTCATACCTAATGTATCCAAAAGTTTTCAAAGATTATGTTGATCATTTTAAGGAGTTTAGTGATACATCAATTTTATCAACTGAGTTATTTTTCTATGGTCCTCAACAAGATAAAGAATACACGATAGAAATTGATAAAGGAAAAAATCTTATTTTACGATACTTAGCAAAAAGTGAAGTTAATAGTAATGGTAAGTGCTCTGTTTTTTTTGAAATTAACGGACAACCAAGAACAATAGATATAGAAAATAAAGAATTTTCAAAAAATATAACACAAAGAGCAAAAGCGGATGATAATAATCTGGATCACGTTGGATCACCTTTACCAGGTCAGGTTGCAAAAATATTTGTTCAATCAGGTAGTAAAGTTATAAAGGGTGACAAGTTGTTAGTGATAGAAGCTATGAAAATGGAAACAACGATAAACGCTGATAAAAGTGGAACAATCAAATCAATTAATGTAGCATCTGGTGATAATGTGGAAACAAAAGATCTGCTTGTCGAAATTAGCTAGTAAAGTCGTATTCTTTATAACACTCCTCTAGAGACTGCTTTGTATTTATAAGTTCTCCTAAAGAATCTCGAAATTCAAAATACTCTACTCTTTTAATATTAGAATTTAAATTGAAGAAAATAAATAATCTGCATGAAACACTATCATATCGCATCATATGAATTGAACCATCAGAGCGTGCTAAATTAGGCTGTCCCAGTTTTTGTTTTATCTCAGCAAGTTGTTTTCCCATGAAATTTATTTCTGCGATTTTTTGCTGCTCCTTAACTATAGTTTTTTCCTCTTCTTTTTCCTCAGTGATAATTTGTTGCTCTTCAACAATAGTTTTATCTTCAATAATTTCTTGTTCTTTTTTTATAATAGTTTCCTCAACTTTATCTTTTACAACTGTCCCGACTTTAACAACTTCTCTTCCAACTTCAATAGTCGTACAGCCAGATAAAAACACTAATGTTAAAAAATAAATTGATAACCGCATTGCTCTTAGTGGGATTTCTATATATGTAATCGCATATGATTACAGTAATTAATTCACCATTCGTTCAATACAAATTAACAATTTTACGAAATAAAAAAACATCAAATACTGTTTTTAGACAAACTATGAATGAAATAAGCTACCTTATTGCTTCTGATGTTCTTCAACACGTTCCCTTTAAAAAACAAACAATTGAAACACCTCTAAAAAAAATGAGTGGTACAACCTTGGGTCAACCTATCATTTTGGTCCCAATTTTACGTGCTGGTTTAGGGTTACTTGAGGGGTTTGCAAAATTTTTACCAGAAGCTGAAAAAGGCCACATAGGTTTATACCGCGACGAACAAACTTATGAACCTGTAGAATACCTCTTTAAACTTCCGAGAGTTAAAAATAAAAAAGTGTTAATTCTAGACCCAATGTTAGCAACAGGTAATTCATCAATTGCAGCTATCAACCTTATTAAAAACAAAGGCGTTAATATTAAAGATATATTTTTGGTGTCTTTGCTAGCTGCTCCTGAAGGTATAAAAAATATCCAAAAAAATCAAAAAGGCATTCATATATTTACATGTAATATTGATGCAAAGTTGAATAAAAATAAGTTCATTGTACCAGGCCTAGGTGACGCAGGCGATAGGTATATGGGTACTTGAAGTTATCCATAAAAAATCCTATTATTTATCCATTATCTCATTTTTTAATGCATTTTTTTATCAAGAAAATGTTATCAGTGGGATATCTATAATTCATATTTAAGGGGGATTTTTAGTATGAAGAAAATTTTAAGTATTTTTACAGTTTCTTTCGCTCTTCTCTTCTCTTCAAGTGCGTTTGCAAATAAAATTGGAGTTGTGTATGACTCTGGAGGAAAGTTCGATAAATCATTTAACGAACTAGCTTACGAAAGCGCATTAAGAGTTCAAAATGAACTTGGTTGGGACATGGTTGAATTTGAAGCTTCAAATAACACTCAAATTGAACAAGGTATGCGAAAGATCGCAGATAGAGGCGCATCACTAATAGTAGCAATGGGTTTTGCTCAAGCAGATGCAGTTGCAGCAGTTGCTCCAGATTATCCGGATACAAACTTTGTTGCAGTTGATGTTTGTTGGGTAGATGATCCAGCTAGCAACATTTATCAAGCTTGTTACAAGGAACACGAAGGCTCATTCCTAGTTGGTATGATTGCTGCTATGGCGTCTGAAAGTGGAACAATTGGATTTGTTGGAGGAATGGATATTCCTTTAATTAGAAAATTCCAAGGAGGCTATGAGCAAGGTGCTCAATATGTTAATCCTAACATTACAGTTTTAGCTAATATGACTGGAACAACACCAGAAGCATGGAACAACCCAACTAAAGGTGCTGAGTTAACAAAAGCACAAATTGATGGTGGTGCAGATGTTGTTTATCAAGCAGCGGGTGGAACAGGTATTGGCGTTCTTCAAGCAGCAGCTGATGCAGGCATTATGGGTATCGGTGTTGACACAAACCAAAACTGGATGCACCCAGGTAACATGCTTACTTCTATGTTAAAGCGTTTGGACTTAACAATTTTTGAACAAGCGCAAAAGACAGAAGCTGGTACTTTCGAGTCAGGAATTCACATTCTTGGTTTAGCAGAAGGTATGGTTGGTTATGCTACTGAAGACGGAATGGTAACTTCTGAAATGGCATCAGCTGTAGAAGCAGCAGCAGCAGAAATTGTGAGTGGCTCTATGGAAGTAGCTGACTGGTCACAAGAGTAATAGAATTATTTTAAATATCAGGTGAGACCTAAGATCTAAACAATTTTATGGTCTCACCTATCCTAGAACTAACAAATATAAATAAATCTTTTGGCCACGTTCATGCCAACAAGAATATAAATCTTACAATTAACAAAGGTACAATCCACGGAATAATTGGAGAAAACGGCGCAGGTAAGTCAACGTTAATGAGTATCGTTTTTGGACTCTATCAAGCTAACTCAGGAACAATAAAAGTAAATGGTAAAGAAATAAATCTTAGATCACCAAAAGATTCAATTATAAATGGCATTGGTATGGTGCACCAACATTTTATGTTGGTAGAAAATTTTACAGTTTTAGAAAATATTATTCTAGGATTCGAAGGCGAACTCGTATTTGGAAAAAATTTAGAAAAAGCAAAAAAAGATTTAAAAGATTTATGTGACACATATAAATTAAACATTGATCTTAACTCTACCATTTCTGATTTATCAGTTGGTTTCCGCCAAAGAGTTGAAATTTTAAAGTCACTTTATAGAGGTGCAGAAATTCTTATACTTGATGAACCAACAGGCGTTTTAACACCTCAAGAAGTTGATGAACTTTTTAAAATTTTGCGGTCATTAAAAGAAGAAGGCAAAACAATAGTTCTAATAACACACAAATTAATTGAAATAATGGATTTAACAAGTGAAGTTTCTGTAATGCGCCAGGGTGAAATGGTGGGCCATACCAAAACTAAAAATACAAGCAAAGAACAATTGGCCGAAATGATGGTTGGTAGAAGTGTATTACTAAGACTTGATAAATCTGAAGTAAAAGCAGGAGAGGTTTTATTTAGTGTTAAGAATCTTACAGTTAAAGATGATCTAGATGTAACAAGAGTAAAGAGTGTTGATTTAGAAATTCGATCAGGAGAAATATTAGGCTTAGCGGGTGTTACTGGAAATGGACAAACAGAATTATTAGAGGCACTTTCTGGTATAAGAAAAGTTGAGTCTGGAGAAATATATATAGAAGGAAAAAAAGTATCAGATAGTCAAAAATTTTTGGATCCAAGAGAACTAAAAGATAAAGGGTTAGCCCATGTTCCTGAGGATAGACAGAGAATGGGTCTAGTTACAGATTTTAAAGCTTATGAAAATCTAATTTTTGGTTATCACGATCAACAACCATTTTCAAAATCATCTGTTTTAAATCACAGAGATATAATTTCTCATTCAAAGAAAATTATGGAAGAATATGATGTAAGACCCCAATCACCAAACTTAATTACATCCAATTTTTCTGGAGGGAATCAACAAAAGATAATTTTAAGTAGAGAACTAAATGAAAATCCAAAAGTATTATTAGTAGGTCAGCCAACGAGAGGTGTAGACATTGGTGCAATTGAATTTATTCATCAAAGATTGATAGACATGAGAGACAGAGGCGCAGCAATACTTTTGGTATCTGTTGAATTAGATGAAGTGCTTTCATTGTCGGATAGAATTGTTGTAATGTTTGATGGAAAGATTGTAGGTGAAAAAGAAAATAAAAATGTAACTGACCGTGAGTTAGGTTTGTTGATGGCAGGAGTAGTGTAATGGCGCCAGTAGATAAATCTAAAGTACCTTGGTGGGTTTCAAATCTTATTGTTCCAATTGTAAATTTAACTTTAGCACTTCTTGTTTCGGGTCTGTTTATATTCATCGCAGGAGAAAATCCCTATGAAGCAGTAAGATTAATCATTTATGGTTCTTTTGGTTATATTGAAGGTTTTGCGTATACACTTTACTACACTACAAATTTTGTATTTACTGGTTTGGCATTTGCGGTCGCATTTCATTGTAGACTTTTCAATATAGGTGGAGAAGGCCAAGCCTATATTGGTGGACTTGGCGTTTTTTTAGTTGCGATAAATTTTAGTTTTTTACCTGTGCCAATAGTGTGGTTATTATCTATCGCCGGCGCTGTTGTTTTTGGTGCCGCTTGGGCATTTATACCTGCATATCTTCAGGCAACTAGAGGTAGTCACGTAGTAATTACTACCATCATGTTTAACTTTATAGCAGCATCATTGATGGTTTTCTTATTAGTTGACGTAATTAGAGACACAACACAAATGGGACCACATACTGTTGCTTTACCAAAAGAACAATGGTTTCCAAGTTTTAAAGATTTTGCTGGTCTGTTTGGAATTAAGATAAGGTACTCTCCATTAAACATTTCGTTTTTACTAGCAATTGCAGCTTCAGTTTTTGTATGGTTCTTAGTTTGGAAAACAAGATGGGGTTATGAAATGAGAGCTGTAGGCCACAATACGCAAGCAGCAATTTATGCAGGTATTTCTCCATATAAAAATATAATCATAGCAATGTGCATTTCTGGAGGCTTGGCGGGGTTACTAGGTGTTAATGAAATATTAGGAGTTCACCATAAAATAGTAGCAGGATTTCCTGCTGGTTATGGCTTCACTGGGATTGCAGTTGCATTAATGGGAAGAAATCATCCAATAGGAATTTTCCCAGCTGCATTTTTATTTGGTATTTTATACCAAGGAGGGTCTGAAGTTACTTTTGATATGCCTAACATAACTAGATATATGTTTGTTGCTGTTCAAGGAGTGATTATTTTATTTAGTGGAGCTTTAGAAAATTTATTTAGACCACAAATTGAAAGCTTTTTTGTCAATAGACTAAACATAAAGGCGAGTGCATAATGGAATTTTTATCTGATATTGCATCTTTGATTAATTCTACTTTAAGAATTTCAACACCTTTGGTTTTTGCAGCGATGGCTGGAATATTTGCAGAACGATCAGGCGTTATTGATTTTAGTTTAGAGGGAAAAATGCTTATGGCTGCTTTTGTTGCAGCAGTAGGTTCTTATTTTTTAGGTAATCCTTGGTTAGGTTTATTACTAGCAATTATCGCATGTGTAAGCTTATCTATGTTACATGGTTTTGCATCTGTTACATACAAAGGTGATCAAGTCGTATCCTGTGTTGCAATCAATATTTTAATAATTGGTTTAACCACAGCATTAGCAGCGGCTTGGTTTGGACAAGCAGGCCTAACACCAACGCTTAATGAAGATCAGCGTTTTTTAGAAGTTAACCTTCCTTTTGCAGAAAGTTTAAGAGATGTACCAATAATAGGAACAATATATAGTGATATATTAAGTGGACATTATATTTTTGTTTACCTAGCTTATCTTTCAGTCCCATTAGTGTTTTGGGTAGTTTTTAAAACTAGTTTTGGACTAAGACTAAGAGCGGTAGGAGAAAATCCGAGTGCTGTTGATACAGCTGGTATTAATGTTTTTGCCATGAGATATAAAGCGCTAGCAATCAATGGTGTTTTAATTGCTTTTGCAGGCGCACACCTATCAACAGCAGTTAATGCAAATTTCTTTAGAGAAATGTCAGCAGGAAGAGGATACTTAGCTTTAGCAGCAATGATCTTTGGAAAATGGCATCCTAAAACTGCCCTAGTTGCTTGTTTACTTTTTGGATTTACTGATGCTCTTCAAATTAGATTACAGGGAGTAGAATTACCTGCAATAGGTGAAATACCGGTACAGTTAATTCAGGCAATACCATATGTATTAACAGTTGTTTTACTTGCGGGTTTTGTTGGTAAAGCGATAGCTCCTAATGCTATTGGACAACCTTATATTAAAGAAAGATAATTAAATACATATTTAAAAAAAATTCCTATATACTTTATTTTTGCTAGGAGAAAATATGTCAATACTAGAAAAATACATGAAGGTTTTTAATGAAAAAGATGAAGCAGGAATGAACGAAATTATCCATGACGATTTCAAATTTACAATGCATTCTAGCGGTAATGTTCTATCAAAGTCCGACGTTATAGGCTGGGCTATGAGTGACGACATTAATGATGACAAGTCAAGAATTGTATACGAAAATGACGAGATTGGGATACATCACTCTTTCGTTACTTTTAAAGATGGCAACACACAAGCTGTGATGGCGGTATACAAATATAAAGATGGCAAAATAATTTCATTAGAAACTGGGGCAACCAATATGCCAAAATAAAAAAAGTGGAACTCTAAGTTCCACTTTTAAATTAATTTAAATATTTTTATTGTTCTAAATCGAAACGATCAGCATTCATCACTTTATTCCAGGCTTTGATGAAGTCTTTTTTCATTTTTTCTTCACTATCATCACTTGCATAAAGTTCTGCTATTGCTCTTAATTGAGAATTGGATCCAAAAACTAGATCTACTCTAGATGCAGTTCTTACTTTTTCTCCTGTAATTTTATCTGTAGCTTCATATGAATTACTTCCAGTTGGCTTCCAACTCACACCCATATCTAAAAGCTTATCAAAAAAATCATTTGTTAACTTACCTTTTGTATCAACAAATAAACCTCTTTGATCTGAACTAATACCCATAGATCTCATACCGCCAACAAGTACAGTCATTTCAGGAGCAGTTAATCCTAATAGTTGTGCCTTATCCAACATTAATTCTTCAGCAGTAACATCATAATGCATTTTTAAATAATTACGAAAAGCATCTGCTTCTGGCTCTAAAACTGCAAATGAATCAATATCAGTTTTATCTTGAGTGGTATCACCTCTACCTGGAGTAAAAGGCACTTCCATTCCAGTTGCCTGTTCCACACCCACATTACCAGCAAGGACTATTACATCAGCTACTGAAGCCCCTGTCTCATTTGCAATTGGCTCAAGAATACCAAGAACTTTTTGTAATTGCTCTGGTTTATTAACTTCCCAATCTTTTTGAGGAGATAGTCTAATTCTCGCTCCATTAGCCCCACCTCTCATATCTGATCCTCTAAATGTAGAAGCACTTGCCCAAGCAGTCTCAACCATTTCTTGAGTGGTTAAACCACTACTTAAAATTTTAGCTTTTACTGTTTCAACATCATAGTTTGAATGACCTTGAGGCACAGGGTCTTGCCAAATCAATTCTTCTTCTGGAACTTCTGGCCCCATATATCTGGTTTTTGGACCCATATCTCTATGTAGAAGTTTAAACCAAGCTCTAGCAAATTGATCAGCAAAATATTCCGGGTCTTTGTGAAATTTTTCTGATACTTTTCTGTATTCAGGATCTTCACGCATTGCCATATCTGCTGTTGTCATCATTGTTGGAACTTTTATTGACGGATCATCAACTTGAGGAGCCATGTGTTCCTCTTTTTGATCAATCGCATGCCAGATTTGAGCACCTGCTGGACTTTTTACTAACTTCCATTCGTAACCTAGAAGCATATCAAAGTATCCATTATCCCACTGAGTTGGATTAGGTGTCCACGGACCTTCTATACCACTTGTTGTGGTATCACGACCAACACCTGAACCGTGCAAGTTATTCCAACCTAAACCCATTTGTTCTAAAGGAGCTCCTTCTGGTTCTGCTCCTACTAGAGCTGGATCACCAGCACCATGTGCTTTACCAAAAGTATGTCCACCTGCAGTGAGAGCTACAGTTTCAGTGTCGTTCATTGCCATTCTTGCAAAAGTTTCTCTTATATCTTTTGCACTAGCAAGCGGATCAGCTTTTCCATCTGGTCCTTCAGGGTTTACGTAAATTAATCCCATTTGCACTGCTGCAAGTGGATTATCTAAAATTCTATCACCAGTATACCTTTTATTTTGTAGCCATTCTTCTTCTACACCCCAGTAAATATCTTCTTCTGGTGCCCAAATGTCAGGACGTCCACCACTAAATCCAAAAGTTTTACCCCCCATAGATTCAATTGCAACGTTACCTGTTAAAATAAATAAATCAGCCCAGCTAATTTTATTTCCATATTTTTTCTTTATTGGCCAAAGAAGTCTTCTTGCTTTATCTAAGTTACCATTATCCGGCCAACTGTTTAACGGAGCAAAACGTTGAGCTCCTGTTCCACCACCACCACGACCATCACCAGTTCTATAAGTTCCAGCAGCATGCCATGTCATACGAATAAAGAAACCACCATAATGACCATAATCAGCTGGCCACCAATCTTGAGAATCAGTCATTAGATTATGGAGGTCTTTTTTTAATGCAGCATAATCTAATTTTTTGAACTCTTCTCGATAGTTAAATCCAGCTTCCATTGGATCTGATTTACGATCATGTTGATGAAGTATGTTTAAGTTAAGTTGATTAGGCCACCATTCGCGGTTAGATGTACCTTCTCCCATATTTTTTGTAATTGCTCCGTGCATTACAGGGCATTTACTCTCTGCATCCATTTAGAACCTCCGTTATTTAATACTAATATATAAAGAATTTAAATTAAAGAAAAGTGAAAACTATAACTCAATTTTGAAATTTTCAGGTCGCCACGTCGCAGGTGCAAGTTCAAAATCATCAAAATCAAAAGCAGGTGCGACAGTGCATCCAATTAAACTGAAAGCACCAGAAGATTTCATAGCAAACCATGTGTTCGCTGTTACGGTGTAAATATAATTATTATCTGACCCTAAAGAAAAAACTTCATAATTAACTCCGTCATTTGATGTGAAAACTTCTAGAGGATCTCCAGAATAAAAATGTAATATTTCATTTTTAGTTAATCGATGCCAATGTGATTTTTCGTTCCTCTTTAATAAGTAATAAATTTGACTAACATTTTCGTTCTTAAAATTTTCAACATAATGTCCTCCTTCAGGATGACTTATCATATTGAGTTTTTTTATTAAATTATCTGCTTCCACTTAGATTAAATGACCAAGTTTACTTTTCTTAGTTGAGATATATTTTTCATTATACTTATTGGTGTCTGAGAAAATAGGAATTCTTTGATTTACTTTGATACCCATATTTTCAAGCGCTTTTATTTTTTTTGGATTATTAGTCATCAAATCTAATTTTTTGATTGCTAAATATTTTACCATTCCGGCAATATTTTCATATGTTCTCTCATCATCTTTGAAACCCAATTGATGATTTGCTTCAACAGTATCTAGTCCCTTATCTTGTAAACTATATGCTTTAATTTTGTTTGAAAGACCAATGCCTCTTCCTTCTTGTTGAAGATAAAAAATAACCCCTCTTCCATTTTGAGCAATTTGTTTTAATGATTCAGTTAGTTGGAATCTACAATCACATCTCATACTAAAAAAAGATTCCCCTGTAATACACTGCGAATGAATTCTTGATAAAACTGGCTCATCGGTAAGCAAGTCACCCATACATATTGCTAAATGATCTTTAGATTCATTTTCATCTGTAAAGGCATGTACAGTGAACTCCCCAATATCTGTTGGAAGTTTACTAGTCTCAATAAATTTTAATTTGTCTGACATTATAGTTTAGTAGGATTTGGTGCACCTTTATATACTTCTTCAGGATCAAAAACTTTTTCTTTCTCTTCAAATTTAAGAACAACTTTAGAGCTAGAATTATCCAATGGAATACTTCTATAAAAACATGATCTATATCCTACATGACAGCTAGCACCACCTTTGACATCAACCCTTAACCAAACACAATCTTGATCATCATCAATTCTTATTTCTTTTATCTTCTGCGTTAATCCACTTGTTTTACCTTTGTGCCAAAGGGTATTTCTACTTCTAGAAAAATAAACAGCTTCACCCAAACTTATAGTTTTTTTAAAAGCTTCTTCATTCATATAACCTTGCATAAGTAGTTCACCAGATGAAAAATCTGTTGTTACAACGGGTATTAGACCATTTGAATCAAATTTTGGAGCAAGCTCATTTGACTCTTCAACTTGTTCTATAGATTTTCTTTTTTCAAATTGAATGTTATTCATTTTTTAATTTTTCAGCAGCTTCTAATGCAAAGTAAGTAAGTATACCATTTGCCCCAGCTCTTTTAAAAGATAAAAGAGATTCCATTACAACTTTTTCATTAAACCAACCTTTATTAATTGACTCTTTTATCATCGAATATTCACCAGATACTTGGTAGGCAAAAGTTGGAACTTTAAATTCTGATTTTATTCTAGAAATAATATCAAGATAAGGCATACCAGGTTTAACCATTACCATATCTGCGCCTTCACTTATATCTAATCCAACTTCTCTAATAGCTTCATCACTGTTTGATGGATCCATTTGATATGTTAATTTACCATCTTTACCCAAATTAGAACCAGAACCTATAGCATCTCTAAAAGGTCCATAAAAACCCGAAGCATATTTTGCAGCATAAGAGAGAATAAGGGTATCTGTTAAATTGTTTGAATCTAATACAGTTCTTATTCTTCCCACTCTTCCATCCATCATATCCGACGGGGCGATTACATCACAACCAGCATTCGCTTGGACTAGAGCCTGTTGTTCCAAAACCTCCAAAGTTTTATCATTATCTATTTTATCATTTATAACTAAACCATCATGCCCATGATCAGTAAAAGGATCTAGCGCAACATCACATACAATACCAATGTGTGGAAAATCTTTTTTGATACTTTTAATTGATCTGCACACCAAGTTGTTTTCATCTACTGCTAAACTGCCCTCAGAATTTTTAAGACCACTTTCAATTTGTGGAAAAATTGCAATAGCAGGAATATTAAATGTAACAGCTTTCTCTACTTGATTTAAAAGTTTATCAATTGAGTATCTGCTAACACCAGGCATCGAATTAATAGGATCATCAATCTTGTTTCCCTCGCATACAAATAGAGGCAAGATTAAATCATTAACACTAAGTGTATTTTCAGCAACTAAACGGCGAGAGAATTCTTTCATTCTATTACGTCTAAGCCTTGTACTTGGAAACTTACCTTGCATGTTATTCATTTTTTATTCTATTGGCGATTTTGCTTCTTTAGATAAGCTAGTAACAATATCTTCTAATTTAAAGGTCTTTGTTTCAGAAGATCCAATTCTTCTAACAGACACTGTTTTATCTTGAGCTTCTTTTTTTCCAACAGCGATAATTGCTGGAACTTTACTATTACTGTGTTCACGTATTTTATAACCAATTTTTTCATTACGTGTATCTATTTCTGCTCTAATTCCTTTTGATACTAATACCTTTTGTACCTCATATGCATACTCATCAGTATCAGATGTAATTGTAGCAATTACAGCTTGCAATGGTGAAAGCCAAAACGGAAGATGGCCTGCATAATGTTCAATTAGAATGCCGGTGAATCTCTCTAAGGAACCAAATAGAGCTCTATGCAACATGACTGGTATTTTTTTATTACCATCTTCTCCAATATATGTAGCTCCCAATCTTCCAGGTAAATTTAAATCTACTTGCAGTGTTCCGCATTGCCAGTCCCTGCCAATTGCATCTCGTAAAACAAACTCTAATTTTGGACCGTAAAATGCACCTTCTCCTGGATTGAGTGTATACTCAAGACCTGTTGCTTCCATTGCTTGCATTAATGCAGCCTCAGCTTTGTCCCAAATAGCATCATCCCCTACACGTTTTTCAGGACGGTCAGAAAATTTAATTCGAACATTATCGAAACCAAAGTCCTTATAGATACTAAGTATCAAATCACATACCGTTTTACTTTCTTGTGTAATTTGATCTTCTGTACAAAATATATGTGCATCATCTTGTGTGAATGCTCTTACCCTCATTAATCCATGAAGAGCACCAGACGGTTCATAACGATGTACTTTTCCGAATTCAGATAATAGAAATGGTAAGTCTCTATAACTTTTTAATCCTTGTTTAAAAATTTCTACAGCACCAGGGCAATTCATTGGTTTGATAGCATAAATTTTATCGTCTTTTGCTTCAGTTCTAAACATCATGTCACTAAATTTGTCCCAGTGACCAGACGTTTCCCATAGTGACTTATCCATCATGTCTGGCGTATTAGTTTCTACATAACCTGCTTTGTCTTGTCTGTTTCGCATATAATTTATTAACGATTGGAATAATGTCCAACCCTTAGGATGCCAAAACACCGCTCCAGGAGCCTCTTCCTGAAAATGAAATAAATCCATTTCTCTTCCTAGTTTTCGGTGATCTCTTTTTTCTGCTTCTTCAATTTGCAAAAGGTGTTGTTCAAGATCCCTTTCTGTTGCCCAGGCCGTTCCATAAATTCTTGTTAGCATTGTATTAGATGAATCACCTCGCCAGTAAGCACCAGCAACTTTCATTAATTTAAATGCTTTACCAATTTGTTTTGTTGAAACCATATGAGGGCCTCGGCACAAGTCTAACCAATCACCTTGTTTGTAAATACTAATTTCCTCATTATCTGGCAGATCATTAATTAATTCAACTTTATAGTCTTCACCTTTGTCTTTAAAATATTTTATCGATTCCTTTTTAGACCACACTTCTCTTATGAAATTTTTATTTCTTTGAATGATATCGTGCATCTTCTTTTCAATTTTTGGAAGATCTGCAACAGTAAAAGGTTCATCTCTTGCAAAATCATAATAAAAACCATTTTCAATTGCTGGTCCAATTGTAACTTGTGTTCCAGGGAATAATTCTTGAACAGCTTCTGCCATTACATGAGCACAATCATGTCGTATTAATTCAAGTGCTTCCTCGCTATCTCTTTTTATAATCGCTACAGATGCATCACCATTAATAGGCAAACTAATATCTTTTATCTCATTATTAATTTTTATAGCAACTGATTCTTTGGCTAGAGATTTAGAAATTTGCGATGCTAACTCAAGACCATTGATGCCTTTATCAACTTCCTTTTTATTTCCATCTGGAAATGTAATTGTTATCTTTTCACTCATCTAGATTTCCGCCAAATCGTTCCTTTATCAGTATCTTCTATTTCTATGCCTTTATCTTTTAATGTGTCCCTAATAGTATCTGCCAAATTAAAATTTTTACTGCGTCTAGCTTCATTACGTTCATTTATCAACCTTTCAATTTCTTCAGCATTTTCAGTATCTTTTTGATTATAACCTAACCAATTTCCTGGATCATCTTCAAGAATACCTAATATTTTACCAGCAGAAAGAAGATTATTTTTTATTTCTTTTTTTCTTTCATCTGATGCAGATGAAGCATTATTTGCTTCTTCATTAAGTTTTGCAATGACTTTAGGTGTATTCAAATCATCTAAAAATGATTCCATTATAGAATCAGAAGGTAACTTAGAATTTATTTCAACTTCTGACAGCTCTAATAGAACTCTATAAAGTCGATCTATCATTTTGCTATTTTGTTCAATGATTTCTTCTGTCCAGTTCAATGGTTGTTTGTAATGAGCTGATAACAATGTTAATCGCAAAACCTCTCCCTTGTATTTTTTATTGAGATCATGAACGAGTTTAATATTGCCAATTGATTTTGACATTTTTTCCCCCTCAACATTAACAAATCCATTATGAAACCAATAAGTTGCAAAATCTTTAGGATCTTTATTTGCTGATATGGAACAAGTTTGTGCTATTTCATTTTCATGATGCGGGAACACCAAGTCAATACCACCGCTATGGATATCAAAAGGAAGACCTAATGATTTTTCTGACATAACGGAGCACTCTAAATGCCATCCTGGTCTTCCAAATCCCCAAGGTGAATCCCACCCAGGTAAGGGTGAAGGAGATGGTTTCCATAAAATAAAATCTGCAGGATCTTTTTTGAACGGTGCCACTTCAACACGGCTTCCAGCTATTTGTTCATCTCTATTTCTTTTTGAAAGAATTCCATAATTTTTAAAACTTGGCACATGAAATAAAACATGCCCCTCTTTTTCATAAGCTTTATTTTCATCAATTAATTTTTTTATCAACTCGATCATTTCTTTAATATGATCAGTTGCCCTTGGTTGAATATCAGGAAGATTAACACCGAGTGCGCTCATGTCATTATTGTAAATCTCTGTATATTTATTTGTGATAACACTAATATCCTCACCTGTTTCTTTAGAGGCTTCTATAATCTTGTCATCAATGTCAGTGATATTAGACACATAGGTCACTTGTTTAAATTGTGTTTTTAATACACGGACTAATAAATCATTTACAACTGCCATACGTGCATTACCAATGTGCGCAAAATTATAAACAGTTGGACCGCAAGCATATATTCTTACATGATCTGGATTAACTGGTTTAAAAAATTCTTTTTTACCACTTAATGTGTTTTGTAACTGTAATGACATCAATATAATTATTAATAATTAAGTTCTATTACCACGGGTTCGCCATGAACTAAAATGATTGCGGCTTTTTCAAATGATGGAGGACCTTTTGGTTGATAATTATTACTAAAGGCAAAACCTTCTTTTGGTCTCCAAAATAATCCAGTCTTTAATTTTCCATCTGAATCTTCATCGTGATAGGCAACAATTGCTATTTTTCCTTCATGGATCTTACTCAAAGGAACTACAACCTCACCCTTTTGCACCCTTTTTCTAACGCTCTCAATTGCTAATTCTTCATCCAAAAAGCTCTCTTTTGAGTCATATATCTTAACATCAATGTAACCATCACCATGTTCTACATTTGGAAAAATGATAGTTCCATGTGCAAAAAGACCTAAAGACCATGTGACTGTTAAGCAAAAAAAGAATATTTTAGTAAAAAAACTTTTCATATAAGTATCCTAATTATAATAGAATCAAGTGCTGAACAATAAAGAATATCTAAATAGACTATATCAATCAGATAAACCTCTTATAATTTATAAAACTGATAAGGGTTATGACATCTATACTGATTTTTCTAGAAGAATTATTATTAATAAAAAAAATCTAAAATATTTTCTTAATATCCAATCAAAATCAAAAAAATCTAAGATTGAAGAATTGAATTGTTATGTTGGTTTCTTTGGTTATAAACTTCTTTGTGAAAATATAGGAATAAAGTTTCCAAAACAGCGATCTAAAAATTTTCATAGCGGTGTATTTTACAAGCCACAAACCAAAATTAGTATTGGTAAAAAAATAATAATCAAAAGCATTAAACCCAATTTTAGAAAAATAAGTACAAATACAAAAAAATATTTACAGTTAAATAAAAAGTTTAATCTCAATTTATCTTTAAAGCAGTACTCTAAGATATTTAATGATTTCTCTAAAAATATTAAACAGGGAAAAACTTATCAAATTAAAATAGCTCAAACATATTCGAAAAAAGGCAATATCAATTCTATTGATCTTTTTTGGAAGTTAATGAAAATGAATGAATCACCTGAAAGTTTTCTTATAAGGGAAAAAGACTATAATATTATAAGTTGTTCACCAGAGACACTCATATTGAAAAAAGATAACACAATTAGAACTAAACCTATTGCTGGAACATTAAGAAAAACAAAACATTTAAATAAAAATAAAGCTCTCACATTCTTTAGAAGAAATGAAAAAGAAACTAAAGAACATAATATGATTGTTGATATGGAAAGAAATGATCTGTCTAAAATTTGTAAAACTGGATCTGTAAAAATAGATAAACTAAAAAAAGTCGAGGAATATCGAGATCTTTTTCATTACGTTACGACAATCAAGGGAGTTATAAAAAATAAAATGAGTAACCATGATATAATTTCTTCTTTAATGCCAGGTGGTTCAGTCATTGGTTGTCCAAAAATTAGTACTATTCAACTTCTAAATAGAAAAGAAAAATTTGACAGAAATATTTATACAGGCAGTTTTGGAATTATACATTCAAATGGTGATATGCGATTTAACATAATGATTAGAACACTACTTAATTTTAAAAATGATATCGAATTATCAGTTGCTAGTGGTGTGATCTTAGGCAGTACTGCAAAAAAAGAATATAATGAAAATTATATTAAAGCTAAATCACTTTTAGATCTATTTAACTAATGATTTATCTCATTGATCACGAAGATTCATTCACATACAATTTAGCTCATCTACTAGATAGTATTGAGCCAACATTTGTTTCAAATTATTATGAAATAGATCAAACAAAACTAGAAAAATCCTCGACCATTGTTCTTTCGCCAGGCCCTGGTGAACCAAAAGATTATCCATTAACAACTAAGATTTATAATAAATATAAAGGAAAGAAAAAAATATTAGGAATATGTTTAGGTTTCCAACAAATAGTTTTTTGTGAAGGAGCTAAAATAGTTCAACAAAAAAATATTCTTCATGGTTATCAGAGTCATATTAAAGTTACTAACGATAAATCAATTTTTAAAAAAAATTTTAATTTTTTAGGAGGTCGATATCATTCCTTAAAAATGGCTGAACCATTTGTTTCTCAATCAATGATAATTACAATGCGTTGTGTAAAAACAAATGTAGCAATGGCGGTTGAAGATGATATTAATAAAGTCTATGGATTACAGTTTCACCCAGATTCATTTTTAACTCCAAATGGAAAATATCTTATTAAAAAAATCCTTTCACACTAAGAATTTTAAATTACTTAAGTTCAATTCTCTTTGGGGATACAAGGGCATCTTTACAACCATTAGACTATTTGGCAAAGAGCCAAATTTTATCTTAGTTGATCAGCATTTAAAAAAACTAAATAAAGATTTAAGACACTTTGGCATTGATATTAAAATTTCAAAAAATCTTTTAACCAATTTTTTAAATAAATATTCTAAAATTAAAAATTACGACCACCTATTAAGAATTGCAGTCACAAAAAAAATAATCTCATTATCTGTACGTAAACGAAAAAAAGATCATAAGTATTTTACTGCAAAATTTTTTAGATTCCAACGGGCTTTACCTAACTTCAAAAACTTACAGTACAAAAAAATAATTTCTTTACAAAAAAAAATTAATTTACAAAAAGAAGAGATTCTTTTTTATTTTAACAATAAAATTTTAGAAGGTTCTACGACCAATTTAATTTTTGTAAACAGTAATAAATTATTCATTCCAAAAAATTACTATTATTATGGAATTACTCTAGAATACTTAATTAAAAATCTACCTTACAAAATTCATAGAACAGATATTAATATTTCTAGTCTACATCAATTTAGTGAAATACTTTTAGTTGGTTCTGGTAAAGGTGTGGTTAGTATTTCTTTTATTAAACAATTTAATTGGTATAGATCTTCAATGAAAATGTATAATTTGTTATCAAAAAAATATTCAAAAATATTATTGAAATGAAATTAGGAAATTATAATTTTAAACTATCTAGTCCAACGGTAATGGGAATATGTAATGTTACTCCCGACTCTTTTAGTGATGGTGGAAAGAGCTTTAAAAGTTCAGATGCATTAAAAAATATTAAAGAAATGGTAAAAAATGGAGCAAGTATTATTGATATTGGAGCAGAAAGTACAAGACCTGGCTCAGATCCATTAACACACAAAGAAGAAGTTAAAAGATTAGACCCGATATTAAAAAAATTGCCAAAAAATAAATTTGTCATATCAGTTGATACTAATAAAATTGAAACACAAGAATATGCATTAAATATGGGAGCACATATTATAAATGATGTCTTCGGTGGTTCTGAAGATTTATTCTTTTTAACTAAAAAATTTAAAACTGGTTTAATTTTAATGCACACACCTGCACCACCTAAAACTATGCAAAAGAAAATACACTCATATAATAATGTTGTACAAGATATTAAAAAAATATTTCTTCAGAAAATTAAACAATTAGAAAAAATAAAAATTCCTTCATCCAAAGTATGGTTTGACCCAGGTATTGGTTTTGGTAAAAATTTAAAACAGAATATAGAAATCATGCAAAAAATTAATCAGTTTAAGTTTAAGGGATATGGATTATTATTAGGATCATCTAGAAAAAGCTGGATCAGCTTCATAGATAAAAGTGAAACAAATCAAAGATTGGGAGGTTCTATCGCTTCTGCATTATATTGTTATCAAAAGGGAGTTGATATATTTAGAGTTCACGACATAAAAGAAACGTCTCAATCATTAAAAATTTTTGAAAAACTATGTTCAAAGTAGAAATTAAAAACTTATCCATCAGTGCAAATATAGGTATCACTGCTCAAGAGAGAAAGAAAAAACAGTTGTTAAAGGTAACATTAGAATTTATTTATCCTGTTAAAAACTCAATAGATTTAAACAATATAAATAATGTTAAGGATTATTCATCTATTACAAAATATCTAAAAACTTTCATAAAGGAATCTCAATCACATACTCTTGAGCATTTAATAATAAAAACATCCAATGCTCTTGAAAAAAAATTTAAAATAAAAAAAATTAAAATTACAATTAATAAAACAGCTGTAGCAAAAAAATATGGAGCTGAATCTCTAAGTGTATCAAACTGAAACAATAATCGCACTTGGCTCAAATCTAGGTAATGCTATATTTAATTTACGCTGTGCTGTTAGAGAATTAGAAAATATTGGTAATATAAAAAAATTTGCAAATATTTATATTTCTTCTCCTTATGGATACAAATCGCAAAGTAATTTTTTTAATACTGCAATAAAACTATTAACCAACCAGCAACCATTAGAATTAATAAATAATATTTATGAAATTGAAAAAAAATTAAAAAAAAATAAAAAAATTATCAATGGTCCAAGAAACATTGATTTGGATATTATTTTTTTTGGCAAACAAATATTTAATAAAAAAAATTTAATAATACCTCACCCAAGAGCAGCTGACAGAGACTTTGTGTTATATCCAGTACTTGATATTGATCCATTTTTCAGACATCCGCTTGAAAAAAAATCAATAAAAGTCTTATCGAAAGAGTTGCAAAATAAATATATTATTAAACGATTATCCTACCGAAATTTGATTTAAAAAATCTTTGAGTTTTGATTTAGAAATTAAATTTCTCTGATTTTTCAAGCTTCTAGAAATATCTAATCCAAAAGGTGTTATTTGTTTTAGAATGTTGGAAACATTTTTTTTGTCTATACCGCCACCAATATAAACTGGAATATTTTTACTTTTTATAAACTGTATTTGTTTAATACTTTTTCTCAATGAATACTTTTTAATACTCTTTTTCCTATAAACATTCATATCAAAATAAATAACATCAACAATTTTTCTAATTGATTCAATGTATTTTTTATCAAAATTTTCTGGATTAATTGCAATCCCAATTTTTAATCTTCTAAATATTTTTTTTATTTTTAATAAATCTTTTTTGGGAAAATGATATGAACATGAAATTGTCTTTGGTTTTGTAAAATCTACTTGCTCTATTAGCTTGTCTAAAGATACATACCGAGTCAGAAGTACTGATTCTATCTTATAATTTTTACATTCTTTAATTAATGATTGTATTTTTTTATCACTAACTGTGTTTGGTCCATTTAAATTTTTACTTGCAAAACCCAATGATTTTATTTTATTTTTATGTGCCACTTCAACAGATTTCACATTTGTTATGCCACAAATTTTTAGAGGTATATTTTTCATTAAATTTTATTTTTAAAAATTATAAATATATGTAAACTATTTTTTTTATATATGTCATTAAATTTTTATAGACGAGTAGCGTTTGGCCTGTCGCCAAATGAAAAACCAGATAAAGATCCTCTTAATTGGGCAATAAATCAATTAGATACCATACCCGATCTCTTGTGGCCTGGAACAATCCCAACAGAAAAAGATTTAAGAAAAAAATATGGTGAATGGGTGTACGGAGATAGAGAAGTTTTGAGAAAAAAATTTAAAAACGATAAACATGCGTATAGAAAAGCAAAAGATGAATTAAGAATAAAAACCGGTGAAAGATATTTTGAATTAAATGAACATGCTATTCGTCATTTTCAAACAAAGTATTCCAAACAACCTGTTTTCGAGCGTTTCTGGCTTTTTTGGGGAAATCATTTTGCAATAAGTGAAAAAGATTTTCTAGCAGAGTTTAGTACCGGACCCTATCAACGTGAAATTATTAGACCTAACATGGTTAAAACTTTTGAAGAAATGGTTCAGTCAGTAACGACTTCATGGTGTATGATTCATCACCTTGATAATTCAGAATCTTTTGGTCCCAATTCTAAAAAAGGAATGGAGTGGGGAGAAACTATAAACGAAAATCATGCAAGAGAATTATTAGAGTTACATACAGTATCTCCAAATGCCGGATACACACAGGAAGATGTGATTCAATTAGCCTATATCATGACAGGTTGGGCTCACAAATGGGATAGAAAAAACTTAGAAACCGGTGATATATGGTTTGATCAAGAAATGCATCAAAAAGGAGATAAAATTGTTTTAGGAGTTAAATATAAAAATGACGCAAAAAGAGAACTTGCTAAAGTAATTCATGATTTAGCAACACACCCAATCTGCATCAAATTTGTTTCAACAAAATTATGTAGACATTTTATTACAGATGAACCAACAGATGAAATGATAAACCCAGTAATAGAAGCATGGAACAAATCCAATGGAAACTTAATTGAAATTCACAAAGCAGTTATAACGCAAGCTTATAAATATAATGAGAATACACATAAATTTCATCCACCTGAAATATGGTTAATGCAATTATCTAGAATGTTTGATTTAAATATTCCGCTTTCTTTTGAAAAAATGAATTATACTTTTAAGTCAAAGCCAAATAATAGGCAAAGACAATTATCATGGATACTTAGAGAAATAGGTCATTCACCTTATCGTGCCAAACAACCTAATGGTTGGAGTGATTTAGAGGTAGATTGGGTATCACCAGAATTATTATTACGTCGCTTTTGGTTTGCTTCAGTTGAACTTCCCATGCTTGTTAAATCTGGAAACAGATCCCATGATTTTATTTTAGCTTGTCTTAAAAATAATTTCGAAGATCATGAAAATATGGCATCACTTATTGAGAATTTTAGATTTGGCACATTAGATTATGATTTAGGGCAAAAGTATGGAGTTATTTGTAATTTGCCAGGAGTATTAAAAATATGAACTGCACAAGAAGAAATTTTTTAATTGGAGGATCAACAACATTATTTCTTTCTGGATATTTTCCAAAAATAAGTTTTGCTTCAATGCAGAAAAAAAATCTAATTATTATATCACTTCGTGGGGGAATGGATGGTTTAACAGCTGTTCCTGTTATTGGAGATAAACGTCTCAAAAAATTGAGAAAAAAACTTATTCTGGAAGACGTTCTTAATTTGAACAGCGACTTTGGTCTTCACCCTAAATTAGAAATTTTTCATAAACTCTGGCAAAAAAATCAAGCGGCATTTGTTCATGCAACAAATATTCCTTACACAGGCAGATCACATTTTGATGGACAAAATTTAATGGAAACTGGAGCGCATATTCCATACAAAGAAAAAACAGGATGGCTTGGTAGGGGGTTACTAGCTTCAAATATTATAGGAAAAGGTTTGGCAATATCTTTACCAATGCCACTTTTACTAAGAGGTGTGCCACAGAATAATAATTTCTTCCCATCACCAGATTTTGTTGAAACAAAGTTAATAGATCAAATTTATAATGAATTTAAGGGTGAGCATAACGAGCTAATTAAATCTACACTTGATACAATTAGACAAAGACCATTGTCTATGCAAATAGCTACTGACTCTGATGATAGAAAAAAACTTGCTCTCGAAGCTGCTAAACAATTAAAAGATCAAAGTGGTCCTCGAGTTGCTGTATTTGATTTAGATGGTTTTGATACCCATGCTGCTCAAGGAGGTGTTGATGGAGCGCATGCTGATGAACTAGAAGAAGTAAATAAGATTGTTACTATTCTACATGAAAACCTTGGCCAAGCATTTGATAATACACTAATTCTTACTCTGACTGAATTTGGCCGTACTATAAAACAAAATGGAGGTTATGGAACTGAGCACGGATATGGAAGTGCAATACTAATGGCTGGAGGCTTGTTAAAAAAATCTCAAGTTTATACAGATTGGCCTGGACTAAAAAAGAAAGAATTATTTGAGGGAAGAGATCTAAATTCGACTATTGATTCCAGGGCTGTTTATAATTCTGCAATGTCAATTTGTTTTAACCAAGATCCAGAATTTTTGCGTAAAGAAGTTTTTTGGAGAGACGAACTTCCTGATTTGTCTCAAGAATTGTTTAAGATTTAGAAATAAATAATTTTTTTATCAATTTCATGTTAAACAAGAATATGGTTTCAGAAAATTTTGATAGTTTATTCAAGGCTGCAAAAAAAGTTAGAGAGCAAGCTCATGTGCCTTATTCAAATTTTAAAGTAGGAGCAGCTTTTCTAACAGAAGATAGTAAAATTATTACTGGTTGTAATGTTGAAAATGCTGCCTATCCTCAATCCCAGTGTGCCGAAGCAACTGCAATTGGAAATATGATATCTAATGGAAACAAAAAAATTTTAGAAGTTGTGGTTATAGGTTCAGGTGAATTATTATGCTCACCTTGTGGTGGTTGTAGACAGAGGTTAAGAGAATTTGCTACTTTAGAAACTAAGATTCATATGTGTAATGAAAATGGTCATATGAAAACATCTACGCTAGAAGAATTACTTCCAGACTCTTTTGGCCCAGAGAATCTTTAATGCTATCTTCGGCCAAAAAATTTCTAGAAATAACAAATAATGCTTCACCCGATATTGCCGTAATTTTAGGAAGTGGACTAACCAATTTTTTTGAAGAAAAAGATATTCAAGAATCAATTTCATATGAACAATTATCTGATTTTCCACAACCAACTGTAAAAGGTCACGCAGGTAAATTAGTTTTAGGAAAAATAAATACTTTAAATGTTGTTTGTATGTATGGAAGATCGCATATTTATGAAGGACACAATCCCCAAAGCTTGGCTTCACCTATAAGAGTTTTAAAAGACATTGGGTGCAAGTTATTAGTTGTTACAAATGCAGCAGGTAGTTTAGATGAAGCTATGCCGGCTGGTAGTCTAATGGCAATTAAGGATCATATTAACTGGAGTGGTTTCAATCCACTTATTGGACCCAATGCTGAAGAATATGGCCCTCGCTTTCATGACATGAGTGATGGGTATCATAAGTTTTATAGAGATCAGTTAATTAAAGTCGCTAAAAAAATAGATCAAAAAATTTATGAAGGTATTTATTGTATGTACTCAGGACCAAATTTTGAAACACCTGCTGAAATCAATGCCTTAAAAGTAATAGGTGGAAATGCTGTTGGAATGTCTACGGTACCAGAGGTTTTAGTTGCTAATCATTGCGGACTTCCAATTATTGGTATCAGCGTAATCACCAACTTAGCTGCTGGTATGAATAAAACAAAATTAAGTCATCAGGAAACTTTAGAGAATGCAAGTTTAGCAGAGAACAATGTCTTAAATTTAATTAAACAATTTATACAAGAAGTTCAATTCGATGATACCTCAAGAGATAATTAGAAAAAAAAGAGACAACAAAGATTTGTCAAAAGAAGATATCAACTTTTTTGTTGACGGTTTAACAAATGGATCTTTTTCAGATGCACAAATTGCAGCAATGAGCATGGCAATATTTGCAAATGGAATGACGCCTGAGGAAACTGTTCGTTTAACTGAGGCGATGACGAACTCAGGCGATACACTGAATTGGTCTGAGATTGTAGATTCTGAGTTGGTTTGTGATAAGCACTCAACTGGTGGTGTTGGAGACAAGACGAGTGTTATATTAGCACCAATACTTGCAGCTTGTGGACTGTATGTACCAATGATTTCAGGTAGAGGTTTGGGGCATACGGGCGGTACTCTAGATAAATTTGATTCCATACCTGGGTACAATACAAAACCTGATTTAGAGACTTTTAAAAAAGTTGTAAAAGACGTTGGTTGTGCAATTATCGGTCAAACATCTAACTTAGCACCAGCTGATAAAAAATTATATTCTATAAGGGATATTGTAGGTACAGTTGAATCTTTACCCTTAATAACATCATCTATTCTTTCAAAAAAAATTGCAAGCGGTCTTTCATCTTTAGTACTTGATGTAAAAGTTGGTAATGGATCTTTTAATAGTACTATTGATATAGCAAGAGATTTATCAAACTCCTTAGTAAGAGTTGCTAAAGGAGCTGGTTTACATTGTGAAGCTATATTAACAGATATGAATCAGGTCTTAGGTAAAAGTGCCGGTCATACGCTAGAGATATTAGAATGCATAAAATATATTAAAAATGATTTTAAAGATCACCGATTAGAGAAGATCACTAATGAATTAATATCTTCGTTATTAGTAAACATTTATAAAATTTCAAAAGAAGAGGCTTATAATAAAATTAATACGGTTATTAATAATGGACTAGCTGCAGAAAAATTTGAAATGATGGTTGCTGCCTTGGGTGGACCAAAAAATATTTTAACATCTTATGAAAAAGATTTAATAAATACTTCAGTTCGAAAAGATTTATTTTCTGCTGAAGAAGGATGGGTAGAAAAAATTTATACCAGAGAATTAGGCCTTATACTTATTGAACTTGGAGGTGGAAGAAAACAGGTTACCGATAAAATAGATTATGGAGTTGGATATGATAATGTGCTCAATATTGGTGATGAAGTGAATTCTTCAACTCCTTTATTAAGTTTATACTCAAATAAAAATATAGATGAAAATTTAATAAATAAAATACAAAGTTGTTTCATCATTTCAGACAAAAAAACTCACAAACTATCCGAAATATTTGAAACCATAAACTAATGAGTACCCAAACTGAAATTAATGAAGCACTTGTTCAATATTTACAAACCGTAGGTTACAGAGAAGATAAAATAATTAGTGAACTAGAAAATGAAACTTTAAAACTCGGCAGTGTTTCACAAATGCAGATTGCAAAAGAACAAGGTCAGTTTTTAGAAATGATAACTAAAATTTCTAATGCAAAAAACTGTTTAGAAATTGGCAGGTTTACAGGGATGAGCACTTTGTTTTTGGCTAGAGGTATACCTGAATCAGGGAAAATCGTAACTGTTGATAATTCAGATGAATTTTTATCCTTAGCAAAAAAATATTGGGAATTAGATAATATGAGCTCCAAAATTGAATCGATTATTGGAGATGGTGTTGAGGTAATGCAAAGCATGATAGACCGTCAACAGAGTTATGATTTAATTTTTATAGATGCTGATAAAAATAATTACCCAAATTATTACGAACTGTCGCTAAACCTATTAGTTTCTAATGGAATAATAATCATTGATAATATGCTTTGGCACGGTGATGTGGCAGATGAAACTAAACAAGACTCTCAAACAAAAACTATACGTGATTTAAATTTAAAAATACAAAATGACACAAGGGTGGAATTCTCTCTTCTGCCATTATCTGATGGATTATCGTTTATAAGAAAGAAATAACAAAGACTTGAATTAAACACATTCATCCCCACATAATAATTGTCTGTATGCCATTGTGGGTGCGGGCAAAATAAACTTGCTTAATAAAGGAGTTATTATGACTAGAAACCTATCCGTTTGGAATTCTCTAAGACCATTCTCTGTTGGATTTGACTCAATTTTTGATGAATTTGATAGAATGTTGGAGTCTACGGAACGATACAATACAAATTATCCACCTTATAATATTCATAGAGTTGATGAGCATAACTATAAAATTGAAGTTGCTCTCGCTGGATATAGTAAAGAAGATATTGAGATTGAATTAAAAGAAAACAACCTAACTGTTAGAAATAAACCTAAAGAAAAAGTGGTTAATGAAAATGGTAATGGTGTAATCCATAAAGGAATCTCAACAAGACAGTTTGAAAGATCGTTCACAATTTCAGAAGACATCAAAGTTAAAGATGCTGAACTGAAGAATGGACTTTTAGCAATTGATTTGGAGAGAATTATTCCAGAAGAAAAAAAAGCTAGACTAATTTCAATAAAGTAGTTTTGGATAGGGGCCCAAAGTGGCCCCAACATTTTTAACTTTAAATTTAGAATAAATCTAATTTTATGAATTTTAACAACACTTATATTAAAAAAAAATTCATATAGATCTACATTCGTATTCTGATAATTTTTAATAAGATTCTTAATCATAGAACGTGGAGATATTTATTATCTCCACAAAAAAAAGAAGGTTATATGAAAATTATTTTTAGATTACTATTGATACTAATTGCATCTACCATTTCACTAAACTTATTTGCCAAAGAGGTTAATGTTTATTCTTACAGGCAGCCAATTTTAATAGATCCTTTCTTTGAGGAATTTACAAAATTGACTGGCATAAAGGTAAATGTTTTACATGCAAAAAAAGGATTGCTAGAAAGAGTTTTAGCTGAAGGTGAAGATACACCTGCTGACTTAGTATTAACAGTTGATATAGCAAGGTTAAACCAATTTGTTGAAAAGGATATTTTGCAATCAATTAACTCAGATATTTTGAATATGAATATTCCAAATCATTTAAGAGACAGTAATAATAAATGGTTTGCACTTTCAAAGAGAGCTAGAATTGTTGCAATATCAAAAGAAAGAGTATCTCCAGACTCAATTAAAAGAATAGAAGATTTATCTGATCCAAAATGGAAAGATAAAATTTGTACAAGACCTGGCAGCCATGACTACAATAGATCACTTTTAGCTTCAATAATTGCTGCAAATGGAGAAGCTATAGCTGAAGAATGGGCAGCAGGCATCGTTGCAAATTTAGCACGAAAACCTGAAGGTAATGATAGAGCTCAAGCAAAAGCAATTTATGAAGGTGTTTGTGACATTGCTGTAATGAATACCTATTATTTTGGAAAAATGAAATTTAATGAAAAGAATCCAGAACAAAAAGAATGGGCTAACTCAATAGAGTTAGTTTTTACTAATCAAGAAGACAGAGGTAATCACATAAATGTTGCTGGTGGAGGTGTAATTAAGTATTCTAAAAATAAAGACAACGCGATCGCACTACTTGAATTTTTGACTCAACCAAAAGCTCAAGTCCTCTACAGTTCTATAAACTATGAATATCCGGTTAATCCAGATATGCAATTAACTGATGAGTTAAAATCATGGGGTGAATTTAAAGAAGATAAACTGCCTGTTGAAAAACTAGCAGAACTTGCTCCCATAGCTCAGAAAATCATTGATAGAGTAGGCTGGTAAATTATAGGTTAACTGTTTTGATAAATTTTAATTTATGGTCTAATTCTGTGGCGATAATTGCTTTAGTAATTATCGCCCCTATTTTTTCAATATTTTATTACGCGATCTTAGGTGATACATCACTATGGCCACATCTATTTTCTACTGTATTGCCCAGATATCTTACCAATACAATAATTCTAATGTTTGGTGTTGGAGGATTAAGTTTAGTCTTTGGTTTGACTACTGCTTGGATAGTGACAAGATATAATTTTTTTGGGAAAAAATTTTTTGAATGGATGTTATTATTACCAGCTGCTGTCCCAGCTTATATTATTGCCTATACTTATACCGACTTTTTTGAATATGCTGGTCCTCTTCAATCATTGCTAAGAGACATATTTGGTTGGACGAGCTCAAAAGATTATTGGTTTCCAAATGTTCGATCAATGGGAGGTGCAATTTTGGTAATGTCTTCTGTATTGTATCCATACGTATATTTAATGACTAGAGCATCATTTATAACGACACCTATATCTTTTTTTCAAACTAGTTCTATTTACGGAAGGAATTCCTTCTTCAATGTCGCTATTCCATTTGGTCGTCCAGGTATAATTGCTGGCTTGGCCTTAGTACTAATGGAAACAATTTCTGATTTTGGGACAGTTGATTATTTTGCAATTGAAACATTAACCTTAGGCGTATTTAATGTTTGGCTAGGGATGAATAGTCTATCTGGCGCATCACAGATTTCTAGTATTTTATTTATGATTGTTATAGTACTTTTAACTTTAGAGTATTTGGGTAGGCGTAGCAGAAAATTTCATGAAAAATATAGTGGTGCATCTTACACACCAACCCAAACAGTTTCTGGTGTTAAAAATTCTTTATTGTTTTTAATTTGCCTAATACCTTTAAGTCTTGGCTTTATAATACCTGTTTCAATTTTATTGAATTTTGTAATTAAAGGTTATTCCATAATAAATTTTATTGAAATTTTTCAAATAACACTTTCAAGCATATCCTTAGCATTTATTTCTTCATCATTCATTATGTTGCTCTCCTTATTAATGATTATAGTTGGAGCATATAAATCAAATAATTTCCAAAAAATTTTAATATTTTTTGCTTCTTCTGGTTATGCTTTTCCAGGAACAATACTTGCTGTTGGAATAGTGGTATTTGTTGGGTGGCTTAATGATTTAATTTATTTTCGTATGAGTTATGCTGTTGGTGGATTTATAATTTTATTATTTGCGTATAGTATAAGATTTTTAGCTGTCGGTAATGGAGCCATTACATCAGGTATTTCAAGAATTCATCCAAACTTATTAGATGCATCAAGAACAATGGGTGTTAGTTTTTTCAAAAGTATAAGAAAAATTATATTACCCTTGCTGTATACAAATTTATTAGTTGGAGGAATATTAGTTTTTGTAGATATCTTAAAAGAACTTCCAATAACACTTTTATTAAGACCATTTAATTTTGAGACATTAGCAACCTATGTTTATCAATATGCCTCTGATGAAATGTTGGAAGAGTCAGCATTTGCAGCTCTAATTATCGTTATTGCTGGATTAGGACCGGTAATTTTTCTTAACAGAACAATTACTAAATCAATAAAAAACTAAAACTTAATTCTTAAATATGTACGCCTGATCATTATCAATTTCTATCTCTACTGCAGACGATTGTTTTGGATTAAAGTCAGCAGGCATGTGGCTATGAACATGAACAATTTCATTATTATTATCTAGCACAGATAAATGGACAAAACTAAATGACCCCATTAATTTTGATGCCATAACGGTTCCCTTAATTCCATTAACTGGTGTTGGTTGTTTGTTGAGTTTTATACCTTGAGGTCTTATGTGTACTACAACTTTTTCACCTTCTAAATTTCCAGGTGTTTTAATTTTCCCAACCGGTGTGTATATGTGAGATTCTTTAACAACACCTTCAAATTTATTTGTTTCACCAAAAAAACCTGTAACATATGAATTTTTTGGATTGTTATAGAGATCATTCGGAGTTCCTGACTGTACAATCGAACCTGATTTATCAAAAATATTTATATGATTTGAGATAAACATTGCTTCGAAAGGATCATGAGTGACTATAATTACAGACACATTTGATTTTTGTAATAGATGCAGCGTATCATCTCTCACCTCTTCTCGAAGGCTTAAATCTAAACTTGAAAAAGGTTCATCTAATAAAAGTAAATCAGGTTGTGAAATTATAGATCGTGCAAGTGCAACTCTTTGTTGTTCACCACCACTTAACTCGTGTGGGTATTTATCTAGTGAATTAGGTAATTTTATTAATTCAATAATTTCATCAACATTATTAGATGAATTTTTAGCATTAGTTGGAAATCTCAAATTTTCTTTTACTGTCAAATGTGGGAATAACGCGTAATCTTGAAATAAAAAACCAATTTTTCTTTTTTCTGTAGGTAAGTGTTTTGCAGTACTACTTACTTCTTCACCATTAATAATAATTTTACCTGACTGTACTTTTTCAAGACCTGCTATGAGCTTTAATAAAGTAGTTTTTCCACTACCTGACGGTCCCAAAATACAAGAGATACTATCTTTATTGAGATTAAAATTAATATTATTTAAAATTTTTTTATTATTAATCGAATGAGTAAGATCTTTAACTTCAACAGCAATCATAAAATACCTATTACACTAAAATTAAACTTGGGGAAATTTATCTAAAATTTCACTTTCCCATTCAAGAAACTTTTTTGATCTATTATCAGGACTTGGATGTGATCCCATAAATTCAGGCACCCTCCCTTCTTGACCTGCCATCATTCTTTGCCATAATTTAGCAGGTTCTTTAATATTAAATCCAGCAAGATTCATAAATCCCATGCCTAAATAATCGGCTTCACTTTCCATCTTTCTACTAAATGGAAGAAAAATACCATACTTTACAACGGAGTTGTAAACATTACCTCCTACATTTCCTACTCTAAAAGATTTATTTAAAAGTTCAGCGTATTTACTTCGCGATATTCCAATTGTTGCCATTTGCATCATAGATGCTTGGGTTAATTTTTCAACAGTGTGTCTAGCAAATGCATGCGCAATTTCATGCCCCATCACTGCAGCAATCCCGTCATCATTTTTACAAACAGGAAGTATACCAGTGTAGAAAGCAATTTTTCCACCAGGCATACACCATGCATTTTTTGTTTCAGACTCAATTAAAGCAAATTGCCAATTAAAATTTTCTACAGGATTTTTTTCACGCTTATTAAGATAAAATGTATCTAGAGAGGTATAAATTTCTTTTCCAATTTCTTCAATTTTTTTAGATTCATCTGTGTTATCTAATAAAATTTTATCTTCTTTAGCTTTTGATAAAAATTTTGAATATGTTTTCTCAACTTCTTGATTTAAAGATCTTTCATTGGGATAAATTTTTGGAGTACCAAGAACACCACCTCCCATTAAAATTATAGGTAGATTGCTATCATATAAATTTAACTGACTTCGATTTGTTAATGGTACTTGTGTACAAGAAGGTAAAATCATCGAACCACATAAAGAGCAACTTGCGCCAAAAACAAAGCTTCTTCTGTTTATTCTTGCTTCCATATTATTATTATATAGGTAATTTTATTTATATGAATATTTTTAATTCAGTTAAAAAAGCAGAAATTCATGTTCATTTAGAGGCAACCATTACGCCAGATTTATGTAAGAAATTTGCCAAACGTAATAATTATGAAATACCTGAAGAAATGTTTGGCTCAAAGTACGCATACCAATGGGATGATTTTTATGATTTTATAAAAAAATATGACATCGTTACTTCTGTCATACATACGCCAGAAGATTATTTTGAATTAACGTATGAATATTTAAAAGATTGTGCGGCTAACAATGTTCTTTATGTCGAAGCAATGATTTCCTCAACTCATGCTAAAGAAAAAGGGATGACCTATCATTCTTTTATTGAAGGAGTCTATGAAGCTTCAAAAAAAGCTGAAGAAGATTTTGGTATTGTTTCACGTTACATAATGAATGGGATCAGACATTTAGGACCAGAGTCAGTACAAGGAACTGCAGAGGAAGTTTTAAATAATCCTCATCCTTGTTTAGTTGGTTTTGGTTTAGCTGGGGATGAATTGCATTTTCCTCCAAACTTATTTGTTGCAACATTTGATATGTTAAAAAAAGAAAATTTTCCAATTACGGTTCATGCAGGTGAATGGGATGGTCCTGTAAACATAAGAAATGCTATTAACCTTCTGCATCCAACAAGATTAGGTCACGGAGTTCGATCAATAGAGGATCCTGATTTAGTAAAAGAAATAATTGAGAAAGATATTATTCTAGAAACTTGTCCAACAAGTAATATTGCAACTAAAATTTACAAAGATTATGTAGATCATCCTGTGAAAACATTATTTGATCAAGGAGTAAAAGTAACAGTCAATTCGGATGACCCTCCTTTTTTTAATGCTACGATAAACGGTGAATACAAAGTTATGGAAGATTTAGGTTTAAATGAAAAAGAACTAACCTCCCTTACTCATAACGCAATTAAATATTCTTTTTGTGATGAAAAAAATAAAAATAAATTATTAGCTAAATTAAACTAGATAATTTTACTAAAGGTCTTGCACCATAATGTGAAATAATTTCTGCGGAAGCAATTGATGCGTAATTACCACATTCATCCATTGCTTTACCTTTAGAGTAACCAAATAAAAAACCAGCTGCAAATAAATCTCCAGCTCCTGTTGTATCTACAACTTTTTCTACTTTTTTTGCTTCAACTTCAGTGATGTTATTACCAGAAACAATAACTGATCCACTACTTCCTTTAGTAATAGCAGCAATTATATTTAATGATTTTGCATATTCTAGACCTTCTTCAAAACTTTCTGTTTGTGCCATTGCTTTGATTTCATCTTCGTTAGCAAAAAGAATATCAACATTCTCAGTTATTAATTCTTTAAAAGAATCTCTGTGTCTATCAACACAAAAAAGATCAGATAAAGTAAATGCAATTTTTTGATTATCAGCTTTGCAAATATCCACCATTTTCTTCATAGCCTTTTTTGCATTCTCATTGTCCCACAAGTAGCCTTCCAAATATGCTATCTTATGATTTTTAATATCATCCTCTTTTATATCTTCAGGTCCTATTAGTGTACCAGCGCCAAGAAAAGTACACATTGTTCTTGTTCCATCTTCTTCAACAAAAATTGTACAACATCCAGTTGAAATATCAGGAGATGTAAATCCCAATGGAAATTTTAATCCTTCCCGGATCATATCTTTTTGAAGGTATACTCCAATTTCATCATTTTTAATTTTTCCAATAAAACTTCCATTGCCGCCAAAAGAGGTAATACCAAACATGGAGTTACCAAGGGAACCTCCGCCTGCCATTTCTCTGATGGAATAACTTTCATGCAAATTATTTTTCAAATTTTCATCAATAAGATTCATAGAATCTCTATTAATTTCATGTTTTTCAATTTCACTTTGATTGGAAGGAATTATGGCATCTACCATAGCATTTCCAATTCCAACTACATCTAATTTATCACTCATTTTTGTTTAATTATTATAGGTACTAATTGTACTATAATGACTCCAATAAATATTGCAAGGCATCCAAGTATTTTTTGTGTGTCTAAAATTTGATTTAAAAGTATCCAACCTGCTATTGCAGCAAAGACTGACTCCATTGATAAAATGATAGCAGCAGGAGCAGGATTAGCTTTATGTTGAGCAATAATTTGAAGTGTATACCCAATGCCAGCAGAAAAAATACCTGTATATAAAATTTCAAACCATTCAATTTGCATATTTGACAGCTTTGGTTCTTCCCACATAAAAGCTAGGATCATAGATAAAATAAAAACAATAAAGTACTGAATACTTCCAAATAAAAAAGGACTGTTAAGTTCTTTCATAAAAATATCGATACAAATAATATGTAAGGCAAAAAACAACGCAGCAATAAATAAGAGTGAATCTGATTGTTGAATTTCAACTGATTGATTAGAGGACAAAAGATATGATCCATACAAACAAAGTAAAATAGCAATCCAGATAATCCAGTGTACCTGTTTTTTAATTATGAATCTTGAAATTATACCAACAAAGGGAACGTAAAGAGTGCTAAGAAAAGCAGCATTTGATATTAATGATTTTTGTAAAGCGTATTGTTGAAGACCCATACCACCAAAAAGAAAAAAACCTGTAGCTAAACAAAGATAAACTTTTTTTCTATCACTTAATATTTTAACAATATTTTGTTGTTCTAGATAAATCGCAAATGGAATTACTGTTAAAAAAGCAAAAAGGAATCTTCCAAAGCTAAAAGTAAAAGGACCTATGGCTCCCATTCCAGTAGTTTGGCTGACAAAAGCTGTTCCCCATATAAGTGAGGCAATTAACATGAGTATGTTAGCTCTTGTATGACTCATAAAAATATTTGATTATATTTTATTGTTTATCTTTATTAATCCACCAAGACTCAATTACAATTCCGTAAAGTGGAATTTTGTCTGGGTATTCAAAAAAATCCCAATAAGCAATTCTGTCTTTGTTGCTATGATAAAGAGGAACAACATAGTGACCCCATAACAATACTCTATCAAGTGCGTGGATCGCCGTTGTTAATTCTTCTCTATTTGTTGCACTAATTAGTTTTTCAATTAATGCATCAACTGCTGGACTATTGATACCAGGATAATTTCTGCTTCCATCTTTTTGACCAACTTCTGATCCCCAATAAAATTGTTGCTCATTTCCTGGGCTTAAACTGACACCCCAATATCTTTTAATCATATCAAAATCATAACTTAACAAACGTTCTTGATACTGTGATGAATCAACAGTTCTTACATCCATTGTAATGCCAAGTTTTTTTAAATTACTTTGATAGGCTAAGGCAATTTTCTCATCAGATGGACTGACAATCAAGAACTCAAACTTGAATTCTTTTCCATCTTTTACCAGTTTTCCATTTTCAACAAACCATCCCTCTTTTTCAAGTATTTCTTTTGCTTTCAATAAATTTTTACGGTCATTACCACTTCCATCCGTAATAGGTGGCGTAAATGATTCCGTAAATACCTCTGCTGGAATTTCATCTTTCCATACATTCAGTAATTCTAACTCATTTTTTGACGGTAAGCCTGAAGAGGCTAATGGTGAATTATCAAAATAACTATCTGTTCTCACATAAGCATTTTGATATATTGTTTTATTAATCCATTCATGATCATAGGCATAACTTAAAGCAAGTCTTACATTTCTATTATTAAATATGTCACGTCTTGTATTCATCACAAGACCATTCATTCCAACAGGTCTATCGTTATTCATTTCTGTCAGTATTACCTCTCCATTCTGAACAGCTTTGAAATCATATTCTGATAACCAACGTTTAACATTGTACTCTCTTCTAAAGTCGTATTCACCAACCTTAAATGCTTCAACTAAGACATTTGAGTCTTTGTAATAATCATAAATAATTGTATCAAAATTATAGAGACCTTTATTTACTGGTAAATCTTTTGCCCAATAATTTTCAACGCGTTTGTATTTTATTTGACGGCCTGGATCGAGACTATCAACTTGGTATGGACCACTGCCTAGAGGGATATCTAAAAATGTTTTTGTAACATCAAGATTTTCATAAAACTTTTTTGGAATGATAGGAAGAAAGCCCGCAATAATAAGAGGCAATTCCTTATCTTCATTATTTTCAAAAATCATTTTTATTCCATCATTTCCAATCAATTCAGTTTCAATAACTTTGCCATATGTTTTTTTCTGATTTGGAGTACCTTTTGTTTGAAATGTTTCTAGACTAAACAATACATCATCGCGTGTTATTGGTGAGCCATCATGAAAGGTTGCATTTGCATTTAAATAAAAAGTTATAGATGATCTATCTTCAGGCAATTCTACTTTTTCAGCTATTAAACCATAGAGAGAGAATGCTTCATCCCATACTCTTCTCATTAACGTATCATTAACATACCCAAGTCCAGCAGCTTTAGAACCTTTAAATGCTACTCTATTAAGATTATCAAAAGAACCATATGATCCAAATTTTACCGTTCCACCTTTAGGTGCATTTGGGTTTACATAATCTAGATTTTCAAAATCACTGGCATACTTTGGTGTTCCATGCATTGCAATACCGTGAACTTTTTCACTGTATGCATGTTTGTTAAGTGCAATTATTGAAGTTAAAATGGCAAATGCGATTAGAAATTTTTTCATAGATATATCCTATCAAAAAAAAGACAGATTTGTAATGAAATATAAATTTAAAAAATTATATAAATAGAATGCAAACCCTCAAATTAATTTCGGTACTTATAATATTATGTATTGGACATAGTATTCATGCAGCAGAAGTTGATATTTTTAAAGGTATGAAACTATATGCTGAAAATTGTGCAGGGTGTCATATGGGTAATTTAGCAGGTCATGAAGAGTGGGATAAATCGTTAGATGAAGATGGCCATAGAAGAGCACCTCCTCTTAATGGCACTGGGCATACTTGGCACCACTCTCCTGCACAATTATTTCATGTCATTAAATATGGTTTTAAAAAATCAAATCCTGATTATGAAGGTAAAATGCTTGGTAATGATGCGTTATCAGATGACGATGTTTGGTCTATTCTTGAATTTATCAAAAGTACATGGCCAGAAAAAATACTAAATAAATATAACTCCCATTTTAAAAGCTAAGATTATTGAAGCAAATCTTCAATTTTAATATTTAAGATATATATTATTATTATGAAAATTTTAGGATCTGAAATCACACCCTATAAGACATATTTAAATAGACGTAAGTTTATAAAGGGGTCTTTAGCTAGCGCCATACTAGCAACGGTTACCTCATCAGCATTTGCAAACCACGATAGTGATCTTTCAATTTATACTAAAAATCTAAATGAAAACGAAAAACTTAATTCTTACGAAGAAATCACAACGTACAATAATTTTTATGAGTTTGGGACTCATAAAAAACATCCCCATTTAAATTCTGGAAATTTTAAACCTAGGCCATGGACAATAAAAATAGATGGTCTTGTGAAAAAGCCTCAAACATTTGACTTAGAAAAAATTTTATCAAATGTAACAATAGAAGATAGGGTTTATAGATTAAGATGTGTTGAAGCATGGTCCATGGTTATTCCTTGGCAAGGTTTTCAGTTATCTGAACTTATAAAAATGGCCGAACCTTTAAGTTCAGCAAAGTATGTTCAATTTGTAACTGTCTTCAGACCGGAAGAAATGCCAGGTCAGCAAAAGAGAACAATTATTTGGCCATATAGAGAAGGGCTTCGAATGGATGAAGCAATGAATCCTCTAACAATATTAGCAACTGGATTGTATGGCCATGAAATGCCTAATCAAAATGGTGCACCCATCAGATTAGTAATTCCATGGAAGTATGGTTTCAAATCAATTAAATCAATTGTGGAAATTAGATTTTTAGATACTCAACCTGAAACATCTTGGGAAACTTTAGCTCCTTGGGAATATGGTTTTTATGCTAATGTTAATCCTAATGTTAATCATCCAAGATGGAGTCAAGGAACAGAGAGACGA
Organism: uncultured Alphaproteobacteria bacterium; assembly: GCA_902618385.1. Taxonomy (GTDB): domain Bacteria; phylum Pseudomonadota; class Alphaproteobacteria; order HIMB59; genus CACPNW01. The sequence continues at coordinate 44,709 of CACNAF010000002.1, forward strand.
ATTGGAGAGTTTAAAAGAAGAGAAACACTTATGTTTAATGGCTATGAAGAAGAAGTAGCACATCTCTATAAAGATTTAGATTTGACTAAATTTTATTAATGAATGTTTTCAACAAGAAATTTTAACCGCAGTAAATCTGTCTTATTTATTTTAATTCTATTTCCTAGTCTACTCTGGGCGTACCAATTTGTTACTGGAAATCTAGGAGTAAATCCAATTGAAAAACTAATGGATGAGTTAGGTCTAATGGCACTCAGATTAATAATATTAACTCTTATGATTACTACATTATCAAATATTAAATCTTTAAAATCGATAGTTGTATTACGAAGAATGATTGGACTTTTTGCTTTCTATTATGTCTGTTTGCATTTCTCTACTTACATAGTTTTAGATCATTTTTTAGATATGCAATTTATCATACAAGATATAATAAAAAGACCATTTATAACTTTTGGTTTTATAAGTTTTCTTTTTTTAATCCCGCTTGCTAGCACCTCAACAAACAATATGATTAAACGACTAGGTTTTAAATTATGGAAGAAAATTCATTATTTAATTTACCCGGTAGCCATTCTGGCTAGTATGCATTTTTATGTTTTAGTTCGCGCTGATAAAACCGAACCAGTCATATATATGGGAATAATTATCCTCTTGTTACTTCACAGAATATTTAAAAGACTTACTCGTCCTCAGTTGGCTCAGTAACGGGGTTCATTTCCATCCCGGCAGGACTAATATTTCGTGGTAAAGGATTATATTGTGATTCAAGATCACGGGGTTTAGTTCTTTGTGTCATTCTATACAAACCAAATAACCCTAGCAGTCCATGTATTAAAAATAAATAGATGTAAAAACCTAATGCTCCTAAAATTTCCATAAATCCAGAAACAAACAAAGGTCCGATAATTGATCCAACACCAATAAGTATACCAAAGGTTGCACTTGCTGATACTATCTCATTAGGTTGTAAGAAGTCATTTGTATGAGCAACTGTAAGTGAATACATTGGTAAACATGCAACTGAAAAAAGACCAGTAAAAATTAAGAATAATGTTAGCGGCATAAAGTTTGCAAAAACAAAAAATAAACTCAAACCTGAAGCCATAAAAGAAACACCAATAAGAATAACACGTCTATCAATTCTATCCGACAAATATCCAATAGGCCATTGAGATAGGGCACCAGCTGATGTTATAATCATCATATACAGAGAAATTTCAAATAAGCTTAAATTAATAGATGAAGCATAAATTGCACCGTACCCAAAAACTGCACTATGCGATAAACCAGTTGCTAAGGCACCAACAAAACCTAAAGGTGAAACAGCATAAAATTCTCTTAAAGAAAAAAATTTAGGACTTTCTGTATTAGGCTGTTCTGTTGAAGATAAAAGAATAGGAAGAAGTGCGAATGATAATAAGATTGATACTAAAATAAATAAATCAACTTTAGCAGGATCACCTAAATTTAATAAAAATTGTCCTGCTCCAACAAACACAAAAGTAATAATCATGTAAACGGAAAGTAATTGACCGCGAGTTTGATTAGTTGATTTTTCATTCAACCAGCTTTCCATAATCACATAAATTCCAGCAAGACTTAAACCAGTTAATATTCGTATAAACATCCATGAATAAGGATGCACAAATACTGAGTGTAATAATATAGCGATAGAAGCAAGCGAAGCTAAAGCGGCAAAAACTCTTATGTGACCAACACGTTGTAAAAAAATGGGAATTGTTAACGCGCCAGTTAAGTATCCTACGTAATAACCAGCTATAATAAGTCCTGATGCAAAAAAACTAAAACCTTCTAAAACAGAACGAACACCGATAAGTGTTCCTTGCAAACCATGACCAAGACTAATTAAAGCAAAGCCAAAAAAAAGGGCCCAAGTGTTTTGTAGTACCTTAAACATCTTCTAAATTTTTATTGAAATTTTAGTATTCTTCTTCGCCGTCTTCTTTAGGTTTAATACCTTCGGCTATTGGATCAATTTCTGTTTCATCTTCTAGTAAAACAGTATCATCCTCAAGATTGTCTTCGTTGTTATCCAAATCCAGGTTCTCGATATCAAGATCATCATCTTTTTCTTTTGGTTTTGGAGGGATAGGATTAGTTAAAGGAGCAGCATTAGTACTTCCAGGTTTTCTACCACGTCTTGGTCTGGTCATTGTAGTTACTTCAATTAGTTTACCACACTCAGGACATTCCAGTTCCGTTCTTCCCAGGTCGTAGTATTGCTTACTACACATTGGACAAATTCTTTTTAAACCCCAAGATTCTTTGTACATTTCTACTCTTCTTTTTTTATAAATATTTTACCGCAATAACCACAAACAATTTTGTTCTCATTATTAAAGGTATAATAAACTGCGGGATGTCCTAAACCATCTTCACCACCATCGCAAGAGATAGTTTCGGTTTTTGGATCTACTTCTACAATATCTTCAGTCATAAAATTCATATAAAATTTTCGTGCAAAAAGTCTATATTTTTTCCTTATAGAATTTGAAAATAAACAACCGAAATACCACTCACTATTAAAACAGAAGGTATTATTCGAGATTTTGCATTCTTCTCAAATAAGAAAAGCATTCCAATAATTGCAGCAAACACAATGCTTATTTCTCTAATACTAGAGACATAAGCTATTTCTATAAATTGCATACTCCAAACAACAATTGCGTAACTACTTGTTGCAAACACACCAGCAGCAATCCCAGATCTAAAAGTGTATGTTTCTCTTTTTCGTAAACCATCTTTCGAGATCAAACCAATAATTAGTAGAGGTATTCCATTAAGTGTGAAGAGCCAGTAAATATAGGAAAAACCATTTTCAGAAAGTCTAACCCCGACCCCGTCAACTAAAGTGTAAGCAGTAATTAGAATAGCCGTTGATATTGCGAGAGCAAAACCTCTGAAGTTAAAAGATAAATTTTTAGAATAAGAAATTAAAAATAAACCAATACAAACAATTAATATTCCAACAAAACCAGCAACACTAATATCAGAACTTAAAAATAAAATACTAATGATCGCTACAAACAAACATGAACTTCCTCTAGAAATTGGATATATGTAAGAGAGATCACCGTACCTATATGAGTAGATAACATTTAGTCTGTAGAAGACATGAATGATTACGGTTGCAATTAAAAAATACCAAACCTCTAAAGTTGGAAATGGAACAGTAAATGTTAAAGGTAAAAAAATAGTAACTTCTAAGACAGACGTTATACCCATTAACGATAAAGGGTTCTTACTTGATTTTATTATAGCACTCCAAACTGCATGACATAGAGCAGAAACAAGAATTAAGATAAAAATAAAATTTACTGACAATGTCATCAGTAAATAAGAATTTACTTCATGCCTGTCAAAGTAATTCCTTCAATAAATCGTTTTTGCGCGATTATAAAAGCAACAATAAGGGGTACTGTTACTGTAACTATCGAAGCCATCATAGGACCAAATTCATCACTATCAATTCCACCTCTGAATTCTCTTATACCAAGTGGTGGAGTAAAGAGATCTCTATTTCCTGTTATTACCATACGAGGCCAGAAATAATCATTCCAGTGTGCAACAACTGAGAATATTGCAAAAGCAAGTAACGCTGGTATTGCAGTTGGAAGCATTACTTTCCATACGATTGCGTACTCTCCCATGCCGTCCATCCTGGCGGCATCAATTAATTCATCGGGCACAGTCATAAAAAATTGCCGCATTAAAAAAATTCCAAACACCGATATAGTCCAGGGAAGTATCAAGGCGGAATAGGTGTCAACTAATCCTGCCTGGGCCAACATAACATATAATGGAAGCGCAATTCCGTGAACTGGTATGAGCAAGCAAAATAAAACCATCGAGAAAACAAATTCTCGTCCGTAAAATCGTAACTTGGCAAGTGCATACGCGCACGGTAAGGCGACTAAAACCTGAATGATGAAGATTGATAAAGTAACAATGACACCATTCATTAAGTATCTAGGAATAGGAGCTTTTTCAAAAGCAAACCAATAGTTGTATTGATATGGCTTCATTGTACATGTTTCTTCTGAATAGCCAGTTTTAACACACACGGGAAACGTTTGAGTTTCTTGCGCACCAATAAGACCACCAGAAATTGATTGGATTTCTTGCTGAGATTTTAATGACATTGAAACCATCATATAAAAAGGGAGCATCACTACGATTGCACCAATAATTAAGATTGCATGCTTCCAACCTTCTCCAATATATTGTTTAGCTTCCATTAATAATGAACCCTCTTCTCAATGACATATCTTTGGAAAAACGTTAAAACAAGAATAAATCCAATAAAGACAACAGTGATTGCTGCACCGATACTTGTTAAGTTTTGTTGAATAGCTTTTTCAAAGATTGCATACATCATGACATACGTTGTTTTTGATGGACCACCTTTGGTCAGTATTTCGATTGTATCAAATACTTGAAACGTTCTAATTGTAGTAATAGTCACAACAAACAACGTTGTTGGACCAAGCATTGGCCATGTAACAAGTTTAAATTGCTCCCATGTAGATTTAGCCCCATCCATTTCTGCAGCTTGGTATAACTCCCTTGGTATACTTGTTAAGCCAGCTAAATATAAAACCATATTAAAACCAAAAGCCTGCCAAATTCCTATGAAACATACTGTCCAAATCGCAGTATTTTTTTGTTTTAACCAATATGGAAAATCCATGTTGTTTGCACATGCTACAGCATACCAGCTTTCTTGTGAGTCTACCCATGGCAACCAATGAAAACCAAGAATGAATTCCCTAACTCCTCCACACCCATTCGCTAAAAAACTATTTACAATTCCTAATGTTGGATGAAGAGTAAATTCCCATGCAATTGCCATTGCAAGAAGAGTTGCCATAACTGGAAGAAAAAAAATTGTTTTATATATATCAGCGCCAAACCTTAGTGAGTTTAAAAGCATAGCAGCACATAATCCAAGTACAACAGAAATTGGAACGACAACAATAACATACGTCGCTGTGGCCCAAATCATTTTGACATATGTTTTTCGATTGAACATCTTGTCATAATTTTCTAGTCCAACCCACTCGAATGTTTTGTTTCCTAAATTGTAGTCAGTAAAAGAAATACCTCCTGCAAGAAAAAGAGGAAAGATTAAAATAATTATCATCAGTATGATTGCTGGTGCAATAAACCATATGTGAGCTTTTGAATTATGCATTAGTAAATTGAACTCTCATTCCTGCTTGATTAAATAGTAATGCTTTATCTGAAACTCTTTTAATATTCACACTAGAACCGTTTGAAATTTGGTGTGTAAATTGAGGTAAGCCCCTTACAATTATTTTATTTGAACCGTCTTCAATATTTACATGAAAGAAAATATCTGAACCTAAATTTTCTCTATATGCAACTATTCCACTAAATGTATTGTCATTACTTTCATTTGTAATTTCTAAATGTTCTGGTCGAATACCAATATGTAAATCTGTATTACTTTCAGAACTTTTTCTTTTTAAATTAACGTTGAGAAAACTTACTGTCCCACTTGAGTCCGAAGTTCCTTCAAATATATTTATTTTTGGACTTCCAACAAACTGAGCCACACTTAATGAGGAAGGATTGTCATATACTTCTTGAGGTGTATCAAGTTGTAATAAATTTCCATCAATCATAACAGCCATTCTAGAAGACATAGTTAATGCTTCTGCTTGATCATGTGTAACGTACACAAAAGTAGTTTTAAGTGAATTATGAAGTTCAGATAGTTCAGAACGCATGTGAACTCTCAAAGCCGCATCTAAATTTGAAAGAGGCTCATCCATTAAAAAGGCAACAGGCTCTCTTACCATAGCACGACCAAGAGCAACTCTTTGTCTTTGACCACCTGACAATTGTCCAGGTTTTCTATCTAATAGTTCTGAAATTTTTAAAGTTTCAGAAGTTTTATTTACTAATTGATTTATAGATTCTGTTTTCTCTTTTTTGCTTGGAGAAAAATTACCAATCAAGGGTAGTCTTTCAAATGCATTATAATCTCTAAGTCTTAATGGAGTTTCTAAATTTCTTCTTACTGTGAGATGAGGATAAAGAGCATATGATTGGAATACCATCGCCAAATCTCTTTCACTGGCTCTAACTCTATTTACATTTTTATTATCTATTAATACATCACCCGAAGTTTGTTGTTCCAATCCTGCAATTATTCTAAGTAATGTAGATTTACCACAACCAGATGGACCAACTAATGTTAAGAATTCTCCATCGTTTATGTCAACATTCAAATTATTAAGTACTTGTGTAGACCCAAATGACTTTGAAATATTTTTAAGTGATATAGTCCCCACTCATTCCCCCTCTATGTTAACTTTAATCTACAAAATTTTATTAAATTTGAGAATATTTTAAATCTATTTATTTCAGTTTTATTTCAATTTTATTAACAAATATTCAAATTATCATTGAGTTTAACTAGCAGATAACTATAAATTCTTATTTTTAATAATATATATTAGATGAATTTGTGTCCGATAACTTAGAAATTAATAAAAGAGAATATCCAAGTAATTTTTCAAAAACTGCTATTGTGATTTGCCTTGATGGTAGTCAAAAAGAGTATCTCGAAGAAGCATCAAAATCAAATCTTACACCAAACCTTGATAAATTAATTGCAAGTGGTGAAAACCTACTAGTACACAGCGCTATTCCAAGTTTTACAAATCCAAATAATATTTCGATTGTAACAGGCCAACCAAGTTCTGTTCACGGTATATGCGGGAACTTCTTTTATACACCCGAGACCGGTGAAGAAGTAATGATGAATGACCCAAAATATATGCGAGCACCAACTATTTTTGAAAAATTTTATAATTCTGGTTCTAAAATTGCTCTGGTTACTGCAAAAGATAAGCTGAGAACACTTTTAGGAAATGGATTAAGTTTTGATGATGAGAGAGCTATTTGTTTTTCTGCTGAAAAATCTGATCAAGCAACAAAAGATCTCAATGGTATAGATAATGTAAACGATTGGTTAGGGATGCCAGTGCCAGAAGTATACTCTGAAGAACTTTCTGAATTTGTAATGGCTGCAGGTGTAAAGCTTCTTGAAGAGTTCAAACCAAATATCATGTATTTATCGACTACGGATTATATTCAACACAAATATGCGCCAGGAAATGAAACAGCAAATAAATTTTATGCAATGTTTGATAAATATATTGGTCTTTTAAATAAGGAGAATGTTTCTATAATTATCACAGCAGATCACGGTATGAAACCAAAATCAAAAGAAGATGGTTCACCTAATGCAATATTTTTACAAGATTATTTAGATAAAAAATTTGAACCAAACATGGCTAAAGTTATTCTACCAATTACAGATCCATATGTTGTGCATCATGGTTCACTTGGTTCTTTTGCAACAATTTATTTAGAAGACAAAAGTAAGATAGATTCAGTTGTAAATGCTATAAAAGAAATAAAAGATATAGAAGTTGTTTTAACAAAAGACGAAGGATGCTCTACTTATAATTTACCTCCAGATAGAATGGGGGATATTATATGTATGTCTTCAGAATTTATGACTATTGGTTCATCAGAAGATAAACACAATCTTTCTGGATTAAATGAACCTTTACGTTCACACGGTGGACTTCATGAAAGAGAAGTGCCATTCATATCAAATTTAAAATTACAAAATTTAGATACTAACAAACAATTATATAACTATGATGCATTTTACTATGCAATTAACGGAGCCCTATGATGCACAAAAAAATGATTAATGAAGCAATGCGTATTGCTGGAGAAAAAGTTACCTCAGATAAAACAATAAATGTTGAGTACCCTTTTACAGGTGAAGTAATCGGAACGGTTCCAGCCGGTACTGCAGAGCATGCAAGAAAGGCTTTAGATATTGCTGCAAATTACCAACCTAAACTTACAAGATACGAGAGACAAAAAATTCTTCAAACTGCTGCAGAAGTACTTGTTAAAAGAAAAGAAGAAATTTCTGATATTATTACTTTAGAACTTGGTATCTCAAAACAAGATTCTTTATACGAAGTAGGAAGAGCTTTTGATGTCTTTTCATTAACGGCTCAACTTTGTATTCTTGATGATGGAGAAATATTTTCTTGTGATTTAACTCCGCATGGAAAAGCGAGAAAAATATTTACCATAAGAGAACCTTTAACGGCAATTTCAGCAATCACTCCATTTAATCATCCTTTGAATATGGTAGCGCATAAAATTGCACCTTCAATTGCAACTAATAATTGTACTGTATGTAAACAAACAGAATTAACACCCTTAACAGCAATGGTACTTGCTGATGTTTTATATGAAGCAGGTTTACCACCAGAAATGTTTTCAGTTGTAACTGGATGGCCTCAAGACATTGGATCAGAAATGATCAAAAATCCAAACATTGATCTCATTACTTTTACAGGCAGTGTAGGTGTAGGAAAATTAATTGCTGAACAAGCTGGATACAAAAGAACAGTTCTTGAGCTAGGCGGTAATGATCCTTTAATTGTTTTAAACGACTTAGATGGTGATGATCTTAAAAAAGCTGTTGAGCTAGCTGTTACTGGAGCAACGAAAAACTCTGGTCAACGTTGTACAGCTGTTAAAAGAATACTGGTTCAAGAATCCATTGCAGATCAATTTGTTGAAATGGCTCTTGAGCGTGCTAAGAAAATTAAATTTGGTGATCCTATGAATATGGAAACAGACTTAGGTACGGTTGTTAATGCTCAAGCTGCAGAACTTTTTGATAAAAGAGTTTCTATGGCTGAAGAAGACGGTGCAAAAATTTTATATCACCCTGGAAGAAAGGGTGCTTTGTTACCTCCAATAGTTGTAGATCATGTTGATCCTAAAAGTGAATTAGTTTTAGAAGAAACATTTGGTCCAGTTATCCCAATCATTCGTGTGCCTAATGACGATGAAGCTGTAATGAAAATATCTAATTCAACCGCATTTGGATTATCATCTGGTGTATGTACAAATAACTTCATGCGAGCAAAAAAATATATTCAAGGTTTAAATGTTGGAACTGTAAATATTTGGGAGGTTCCAGGCTATAGAATTGAAATGTCTCCTTTTGGAGGAATTAAAGATTCAGGTCTTGGTTATAAAGAAGGAGTAATTGAAGCAATGAAAAGCTTTACTAATGTAAAAACTTTCTCGCTACCTTGGTAAAAAAACAAGTTTTTCTCTAATTTTTTTATTTCTGTGGAAAAATAAGCTTATTTTTTAGTAATATTTTCGTAATAAAATTGTAACCCTTTCTAGCTACATGTTAGATTAAATTATTATATTCAATCGGGAGGATTAAATGAAAAAATTAATTACAGGATTGGCAGCCGTATTAGCTTTCGGTTTTTATGGTTCTGTTAATTCAGCTAAGTCTATTGAAATAGAAGTAGCTTATCCTTATTCAGGATTATTCGATGTAACGTTTCAAGCTATTATGCCAGAGTTTGAAAAAGCGCATCCAGATATTCAAGTTAAATTTAGAGCAACTTATGAAAACTATGAAGATGCAACTGCAACAATTTTTAGAGAGTCTACTTCAGGTAACTTACCAGATGTAACGATGCAAGGTCTTAACAGACAAGCACCTCTAGTAGATAAAGGTATTGCAAAGTCTTTAGAGCCATTTATTGCAAAAGAAGCAGCTTTTGAAAAAGATGGTTACCATTCCGCTATGTTAAGTCTTTCAACATTCGGTGGTGAAGTTTATGGATTACCATTTTCTGTATCAACGCCAGTTGGATATTACAACATGGATCTATTAGCTGAAGCAGGTGTAGATAGTATTCCAACTAACTGGGACGAAGTTATTGCAGCATGTAATAAATTGGAAGCAGCAGGTAAAGGAACTCTATACTTTGGTTGGAACATCACAGGTAACTGGTTCCACCAAGCATTAATGCATACTCAGAACGTTCCAATGGTTAAAGATGGAGCTGTAAATATGGGTGGTGATGCAGGACTTGCAACGTTAGAGCAAATGAAAGCAATCATGAGTGGATGTAATATGCCAAACTATTCAATTGCTGATGGTCAAGCTGCGTTTAACGCAGGTACTATTGGTATGATGTTCTGGTCTACTTCAAGCTTGGGTTCAGTTAATGCTGCAAAGGCAGACTTTGTTTTAAAAACTGCACCATTCCCTGGAATGGCTGGAGTAAACAATGGAACACCAGCAAGATTACCAGCAGGTGGAAACGCTGCAATGTTAGTGTCTACATCTGATGATCCAGCAAGAGTTGATGCTGCATGGACTTTCTTAAAGTTCATTACATCAGGTATCGGTGCTGCATTAGTTGCTGAAACAACTGGATATGTTCCACCAAATAAAGCAGCGAATGATTTATTAGGTGACTTCTATAGTCAAAACCCTAATAAACTTACTGCTGTTGAACAACTTCCACTTCTTGCTGATTGGTTTGCGTATCCTGGAGAAAATGGATTAGCTGTTACACAGGTAATCTATGATTTCACGGAAGAAATTGCTACAGGTGACGCTGATGATATGGCAGATCTTCAAGAAGAAATGATGGAAGAAATAAACGATCTTATGTAATTTGAGATTATTTATTATTAACTTTTTATTACAGCGGCTTTATAAAAGCCGCTGTTTTATTTTAAATTTAAATGGGAGTAAAAATAGATGCCTCTTACAACAACTACAATAGGTGCTTATCCAAAACCTAAACAAACACCCATTCAAGATTGGTTTTTAGGGACAAAATCAGAAGAAGAGAGAAAAGCATCAAAAGGATTATTATCAAATTGGTCACCTGGCGCATATGAAAAAGCATTAGAGTCTGCAGGTGCGGATGCTGAAAAATTATTTTTAGCAGCAATTAAAGAAGTTATAACTGATCAAGTGAGTGCGGGTATTGATGTTCCAACAGATGGGGAAGTTAGGCGTGAGAGTTATGTATTATATCAATGTCGATTTTTAAATGGTGTAAGTTTTAAGGAAGTTACACATAAGTCAGTAAGACAGGGTGCGTTCGAAGCTGACCTTCCAACTATTGTTGCACCAATTTCAAGTAAAGAAATACGTATGCATTTAGACTGGAAGAGTGCACAACAATTTACAAAAAACCCAGTTAAAATTACGCTACCTGGACCAATGACAATTACAGATTCAATTGCCAACAATTACTATGATGACATGAAAAAACTTGGTTTTGATTTAGCATTAGCCCTCAATAAAGAAGTTAAAGCACTTGTAGATGCAGGTTGTCAGTATATTCAAATTGATGAACCAGTATTTGCTAGAAAGCCCGATGAAGCTCATTCTTACGGTATGGAAAATTTAGAAAGAATGATGCATGGTATTCCTAAAGAAGTGCAACGCGTTTGCCATATCTGTTGTGGTTATCCTAACTCATTAGATTCAGAAGGGTATAAAAAGGCTGATCTAGATGCTTATGATAGAATTGCATCACTTGTAGATGATTCAACTATTGATGAAGTATCTTTAGAAGATTCACATAGGCATAATGATTTAAATCTTTTAGAAAAATTTACTAAAACAAAAGTAATTTTTGGATTTATTGATATTGCAAAAAGTAGAATGGAGTCTGTTGAAGAGGTAAGAGTTCGTATCAAAGATTCACTTGAACATATTGATGAACACCGCTTAATAGCTGCACCAGATTGTGGTTTAGGTTTCTTTACACGAGAACAAGCAATTGAGAAAATGACAATTTTAACTAAAGCGGCAAAATCAATTTAATGTAATGTGGAATTATTTTAATCCTGTTGAAATTATCTTTGGAGAAAATAGATTTAAAGAAGTACATGATGCTCTTAAAAATAAGAACTACATCATAATCACTCATCCAGAAGAAATTTTTAAAAAATATAGCGATGAATTAAAATCTTCTTCAAATCCACCACTATCCATTATGACGGATGTTCAGCCTAATCCAGATTATAAGGATATTTTAGAGCTACAAAAAAAATTTTCTTCAATCAATGAATCGGTAGATTATATTTTAGCTATAGGTGGTGGCTCTGTTACAGACACAGCTAAAGCAATTGCTGCATTTAAAGATAAACAAGAATATCTGACAGATTTCGTTCGCAATAAGAAAAGTCCAAGAGTCGAAAATCCAATCAAGATTATTGCAATACCTACAACTTCAGGAACATCAAGTGAGCTTACGTGTTGGGCCACAATTTGGGATAAAGAAAAAAACAATAAATTATCTTTGGCGCATAAATCTCTTTATGCAGAAAAAACAATTATCGATCCATCTATTATGGTTGATAAGCCTTTAGGCTTGACCATTTCAACTGGTTTAGATGCTCTCTCCCATTCAATGGAAAGTATTTGGAATATTAATGCAAATCCAGTTTCTGCTTCTCATGCAATACAAGCATCAAAATTAGTATTAGAAAATTTACCACTTCTCACTAAAGATTTAAGAAGTGTTGAATTACGCTCAAACATTGCATTGGCGTGTGTTCATGCTGGTTTAGCGTTTTCCAATACGAAAACTGCTATTGCGCACAATCTATCATACCCTGTGACACTCAATTACGGTATTCAGCATGGTATTGCTTGTTCATTTACTTTACCCATGATTACTAAAAGTATGGTTGGAATTGATAGTGTCGCTGAAGAAAGACTAAAGTTAATTTTTAACGATAACCTTGAAAATGCCGCAAATCATCTGAGTGAATTTATGCGTTCTTTAGAGGTTCCTCTTAACTTAAATGAAATAAAAGTTCCTGTTCAAGAATGGAATAATATAGTAGATGATGCGTTTTTAGGGGAACGAGGTAAAAACTTTATTGGCAATAAAGAAGCCTTTATCTCTTCTGCTAAATCAATGGGACTTTATTAGTAATGAAAAAAAATTTCAGGTTTTATGATAACAGACAAAAATACTTGCTATTTGTCACAACAACAAATGAAAAAAATCAAATTGCTGATGCTATACGCCCTCACGTAAATAAAATTAAACCTCAAAAACCTGGCATAAAAATATTTGATGCTGGTATGGGTGATGGTTCCTTACTTATGAATGTTATGCGTCAGTGCCACGAGGCTGAGCCTAACGTACCTTTATTAGTTTGCACAAAAGAAATAAGCATAGAAGATGTAAGATTAGGTTTAGAAAAGTTACCCGATAGGTTTGTTGAGCATAAGAATACCGTTTTTGTCATTTCAAATCTACACTACGCGGAAGCCGCAAACCTAAAATCAAAAAATGAAGTTAAACAGAAAAAAATTAATTGGAATATTATTAAATTAAAAGGAGATACCTCTCTTGAATTTGCCCAACAATTAAGAGAACAAAATGAATTTCTAGAAAAAAAATGGAATATAGAAATTAATAAAAAATCAGGTAACCATACTTATAAAGAGCCTTCAGTCATGGTTATCTACCGCGAAGATCAAGAATTTAATGTTAATGAATTAATACCTACCAAAAAAAAATCAGATAATAAATTTGATCTTATTATTGCTTCACAGCCTTATCGTTCAAGAATTTCAGCAGAAAAGAAATCAAAATACGTCATCGAACCAATGATTCGAGCGTTAAAATCAAAAGGGAAATTATTAACTATTCATGCTTCAGGAAAAGATCCTGCTAATGAAATAATTCGTAAAATTTGGCCAAAAGAGAACCCATTTCCTTCTCTTGGAAATAGTATCATTTCTTATCTTAAGAAAAATTTAGATAAAGATCTATTAAGTAGTTTATCGTTTGGAGAAAAAAGAATTATTAAATGTAAATTGAGAGCTCTACCAACAGAAATCAGTGGAGGTATAGCGACATCATTAGTTTTTTCTGCTTGGAATGCGTCCATATATGTCAATCAAATGGATGATGATCAAGTAATGAAGGTAGAAAAAACAAGAAATTATGAAAAAGTAGTCCAGAAAATAGTTTCAAAAAATAAAGGCCTTTATTTTAACAATGAAATATTTGTAATCGAAAAAAAATAATTTTTTATTTAAACCAATTAACTTCTGTTTTTAAAAAATCCTCTGTATGAATAATTAATGCGTCAGATCGAATTATTGCAACATTATAATTTGTATCTGTATTTGCCGTTCCTAAACGATATTCATTTGAAAAGTTAGGTATTAGAGGAGACCAAGTACTTCTTGGGGAGGAAAAAGTAATACCACAATAAGAGCCAGAACTTGTAATGTGTTGATGACCAAAAAAAATATGTTTTATTATCTTATTATTTTTCGTTAAAATTTGTTGAAACTCTTTTTTTTGTTGTAATCCTATTCCATCACTTTCCTCTTTTACTAATGCCAGTGGATTATGATGCATAAAGATGTACGTATCCGTATTAGTCTTACTTAAAATATTATTTAACCATTCTTGCCTCTCTTCACAATAATGTCCTTGGTGAGTGTTAATCAGATTAGTATCTATAAAAATTAAACGTTTATTATCTATATCCTTAAAGTATTGAATAAATCCATTTGGATCGGTTTCAATATTAGGAAAGTTTATTTTAAATTCATCTCTGTTATCATGATTACCTATAATTAGTTGAGGATTTAAATTCTTCGGCAGACCTGCTTCATCAATTATTTTTAAAAATAACTGATAAGAATCTTTATCACCTAAGTCTGTAATATCACCTGTGATGGCAAATAAATCTGCATCACCATGATTATTTTTTATATGAGTTAATGCTTTTTTAAATTTACTGACAGGATCTATGCCATGAATCTTATCTATATAAATATGAGGGTCTGAAAGGTGAATAATTTTCATTATTAAATATAAATTTATAATTAAATCGCAGTTTTAAAATAAATATACTTATTAAATTCTTCTTTTAAGTCGATGCTAACTCTTGCATGTACTTTACCTTGTTTTCCTTGAAACGATTGTTTTTCTGTAACTGGAAACACCCCTTCATGCCAAATATTTGGATGAATATACAAACCTTTTGATCCGTCACAATAAAATGCTTTAAAATGTTCTGGTTCAATGTCGTCTGTAGGTAAGGCTAAAGGACAAATAAATGGTTTATTTTCTGTAGGAAAAAAAAGCTGACCTCCATCAGGATGATAATTTGCATGCCATAAAAAAATTTTTGTTGGATCTGAATATTTATCTTTTTGTAATTCTTGATCAGGATTATTGGCATAACCCAGTATATATTTTCCATCTACTTCATAATCGCTCTTATGTTGGACAGCATTATTTTGTCCATAAAGCACGTCACCTTGCCACCAGGTATCAAAAGAACCTTCGGTAGTTCCACCTTCATTACCAGTTCCCTCTTCTATGTCACGCCATCCTTGTTTTGGCCAAGTAACAATTTCAATATCACTATTTTCAAAACTATCGATTAAATACCCGTATCCTTTAAGATTTTCATTTGTTGCTTTAACTAAAGGTATTTCAATTTCTTTTGTCATTTTTTTGTTAGTTTAATGTTAATCCCAACTCAGTAACAACTTCTTTTACAGCTTTTATTGTATCCATCATGTCTTGTTCATTTAAATTACCAATACACCCAATTCTAAAAGTTTCTGCCACTGTTAGTTTTCCTGGATAAATTAAAAAATCTTTTTCACTAAGAGCATTATAAAATTTATCAAAGTTAAATTTAGGATCATTAGGATGTTTAAAAGTAATAATAATTGGTGCTTGTAAATTATCAGGAAGTAGTTGCTCAAATCCCAACTCTTTCATTCCATTACAAATAATTTCACAATTTTTTTTATATCTTTTACCTCTTCCCTCTACACCGCCTTGTTCTTTATGTTCCTCAATCGCTTGGTTGAATGCAGCCAATACGTGTGTTGGAGGTGTAAATCGCCATTGTTTATTTTTTTCCATTGCTTGCCATTGATCATACAAGTCTAGACTTAGTGAGTGACTATTGCCTTTTGCATTTTGAATAACTTCATTTTTAACAAGAATGAAACCAACACCTGGCACACCTTCTAAGCATTTGTTTGATGAAGCGGCTACAGCATCAAAAGTAATTGTTTTAGAACTTAAGGGTAATGCACCAAAGGCACTCATTGCATCGATGAATAACGATAAGTTTTTCCCTTCAACCAATTTTGCAATCTCTTCAATAGGATTTAAAATACCCGATGTTGTTTCACAATATACAGCAAAGACGTGTGTTAAGTTGTTGCTATCAATTAACTCTTCAATTTTATTGATGTCATGTACTTCATGTTCAGCAACTTCATATTCAATAAAATCTCTCCCTAAATAAGTGCACATTTTTTTCATTCTTTGTCCGTAAGCACCATTGATCAGAATCAGAATTTTAGAATCTTTTTGAGTAAGAGAGCTCACCATTGACTCTACAGCAAAAGTTCCACTTCCCTGCATTGGAACACATTGATATTTATCTTCACCGTCTATTAATTTAACAAGGGAATCTCTAATTGATGCATTGAGATCAATAAATTTTGTATCTCTCGAACCCCAATCATGAAGCATAGCCTCTTTTGTTGACATCGATGTCGTGAGAGGACCAGGGGTTAATAATTTTTTATCCATTAAATATTTACTTAATAAATATTATTATAAATTTGATCAATCTTATTAAAGTTGGAATTGAATTTATTTTCTAATAAGTTAATTATAAATGAGAATGGAAGAAAATATCGTAGATTATCTCTTAGATCTTTTGAAAACAAAAGGTGCTGATATTCAATATGGTAATGAGGATGTGACTCAGCTTGAGCACGCACTCCAATGTGCTGAACTTGCTGAAAAACATAAATTACCAGGACCAACAATTGCTGCAGCATTACTGCATGATGTTGGCCACCTTATTTATGAGGACGGCGATCCCATTCATGAAGGGAAAGATGGTCATCATGAAAACTTAGGTGCTGATTTTTTAAAAAAATATTTTGGTGAAGATGTTATTTTACCAATTAGAGCACATGTTGATTCAAAAAGATATTTATCAAGTGTTGAAGAAGGTTATTATGATAGTCTATCAGAAGCATCGAAACTTTCGTTAAAAGTTCAAGGCGGTCCTTTCACAAAAGAAGAAGCAGATGCGTTTATCAGCAAACCTTTTATGGATGAGGCAGTAGAGCTTAGAAGATTTGATGATCTAGCAAAAATTCTAGATAAAAAAACTCCCGATGTTGAACATTTTCGCCCCTATTTAGAAGAAGCAAGACAGTCTTTTTTAGCTAAACAAGCGTAAATGCAATTTAGCAATTATGATTTTATTGACTCTAAGTCATTTGCAGGAAAAATTATATTAACTTCTTTTCCAGGTCTTAACTCTAATGGTTTATTTGAAGAAACAATTTTAGCAAACGAATTAGAAATGTTTAAAAATAATAATTGTAGTTCTATTACTTCTTTTGTTGAAGATAGCGAATTTGAAAAATTGTGTGATAAAACTTTGTTTGTCAAAAGTATTTATAAACATAAATTACATTGGTACCATTTACCCATTTATGACATGGGAGCACCAGATAAAGATTTTAAATATAAATGGGAAACAACAAAAGTTTTATTAAAGAACGAATTGATAGATGGTAAAAATATAGTCTTACATTGTCGTGGAGGAAAAGGAAGAGCTGGCACTATAGCTGCTATTTTACTTGTTGAATTTAATTATGAAAAACAAGAAGCTATTGATCTTGTACGATCAAGAAGAAAAGGAGCTATTGAATCTAAAATACAGAAAGATTTTATTTTTTCTTATCGAGCAGTTAATTAAAAAGAGACCGTTAAATTAAAAATATTTTCTAGAATAAATAAAACAATTAAAGAAATTAAAGCTGCAATTATAGGTAGCGTCATCCAACCCAAAGAAATTCTACCCGCAATTGACCATTGAACCTCTTTTCCTCCTTTTAAAAGACCAATTCCAATTACGCCGCCAACAACAGCTTGGGAACTTGATACTGGTACCAAAGGTATAGAGGGAAGATTTATAGATTGTAAAAAAGCACTTATGCCCTGGGATGCAAATAAAAATAAAACAATAGAATGCGATATAACAACAATAAATGCTGCCACTGGTGTCATTTTTAAGAGATCATTACCCACGGTAAACATAACTCTTTTCGAGTAGGTAAAAACACCAACAGCTATGGCTAAACCACCCAGCAGAAATAGTTGTTCTTTTGAGGAAAAGACAAATAAATTTCCAATAGTAACATCAGTAAACGGTGATATAGGTACGAAGACACCCATTACATTGGCAATATTGTTTGCACCTAAACTATAAGCACCAAAAGCACCGGCTAAAAGTAAAGCTGTTCTTGTATAGGCATCAAGTCTGAGAATATGTAACTTTCTATTGAGTATAACTCTTTTTGTAAAAGTAAATAAACCCATTGCAATAACTCCTGCAATAATAGGACAGAGTATCCATGTTCCTAAAATAGTAATTAAAACTTGAAGATTAGTTGAAGATCCCGTGTATAAATTCCAACCAACAATTGCTCCAACAATCGCTTGCGTTGTAGAAACAGGCAAGCCAACTTTGGTCATTAAATAAACGGATATGCCTGCAGCCACACATGCTGCAAAGGCACCAGGTAATGCATTAATAGCACCTAACTTACCTAAAGTTTCTGTTGTTCCTGCTCCACTAATAATTGCACCTAGAATAACAAAGACACTACAAATTATTGCTGCACTTGTGAAACTAACCATTCGCGTCCCAACAGCAGTTCCAAAAACATTTGCTGCATCATTGGCGCCAAGTGACCAACCTAAAAAAAGACCACCAAATAAAAAAATCAGAATTGTAATTTCCATTGAAAATTAAACGGAGCGTTTAATAGCGTAAATTTGAACCTCGTCAGCTATGTCTTCTGCTTGATCACAAATACGATCAATCTTCTCTACAAAATATCGAAGATGCATTTTTTGATCTAGAGGTAATTCAGAATCAAAAATTCTTCTTGCAAGTGCACTAAATTTTATATCAGATTCTTTTTCATAAAAAGTTACTTTATGAGCATTATCTCTAACAGATTTAATATCTCTAAAAAATGATCTTACAGTTAAACATAATGATTCAACACAATTTACAACAGTCTCTGTTAACTCAATAAGATCTTCATGAAATTCTTTTGGAAAATTAGGTTTTTGAATAGAGAAGTGATAGCAATTTCCTTGGTACATTCCAATTAATTCGTCGATGTGTTCTAGAAGTCGTAACACATCACTTCTTGCATCTGGGATTAGTGTTTCTTCATAAAGAGTATGCTCAACATCTTTCGTAATTTTGTCGGCCTTACTTTCCATTTCTTTAACTTTTTCAACCATTTCCTCAAATTTACCATTGGCGGAATGATTGAGATAAGTTGGAACTATCGATTTAAATACTAAGCCCACTTCAGAGACAATATCAACAAACTCATCAATTTCTCTTTCAAGCTTTTTGGTATCACCAAATAATGATGCACTTTTTAATCCAAACATGGCGTGCTTATAGAACTTTTTAAAAAAAAAGAAAGAAATGTTAAATTTTTGTTACAATTTGATTAATATCTTTATCTTTAAGTAAAGTGTAATATTCGCAATCTATAGAATTTAGGAGAAGATATGACAGATTTATCAATTAATAGAATTAAGTGGTTTAGCACCGCGTTAATTTTATCAGGAATATTATTAACCAATTTAAATGCGTATCCAATTAACATAATTATTCACGGTACAGGTGCTGTTGGTTGGTCAATTGTTGGTTATATGACAAAAGATAGAGCTCTGCTCACAAACTTTGGTTTACAACTCCCACTATTTATTTTTGGATATATTTATTTGCTGACATGAAAAATAAAAATATTCTTTTTATGTGTGTTGCTAATTCAGCAAGAAGTCAAATGGCTGAAGGAATTGCAAAAAAATTATATCCTAATTGTATTATTCAAAGTGCAGGATCAGTGCCCAAAGAAGTTAATCCCAATGCTATCGAGGTTATGGGTGAAATCGATATTGATATATCAAAACATTATTCAAAAGATTTTGAAAGTTTAGACAAAAAATTTAGAGATGAATTAAATACCGTTTTTACGCTTTGTAAAGAAGAGGTATGTCCAGTTTTAAATTCCAAAGCTCAGATATTTTCAATACCATTTGATGATCCAGCATCAGATCATTTTAGTTCAAACCAATTAAATAAATTTAGAGAAGTAAGAGACTCAATTTTTATTAAATTGAAAGAACTAAAAAATTTATTTGAAAACTAATAAGTTTAAATATTAGTTTAATTTATAAAAATTTAATATTCTATTAATACGTCTGTAAAAAATAAAATTTAAATACTTTTTACCACTCACAGTATTATTTCTTCCTGCTTATGTCCAATTATTGTGAGTGGGATTAAATTCTATTTTCCAATTTTTAAATTAGACTTAGCTCTAGATTTGAGTTTTGCTGAACCCCTCCCAGACAAGCTTGGATTTTTGATAAAAAAATTGTGAGAGGAAAATTTTTTCTCTTTGCTTGATATTTCTTTTTTCTGATAATTGCCATTACTTAACATTTGCCAAGAATTTGTATTATCTGTCATACTGGCAATTAAGATCTGATTTAATATTTGTTCATGTACAGTTTCATTTTCAATAGGAATAAATGTTTCAACCCGCCTATCTAGATTTCTTTGCATTAAATCGGCAGAAGAAATAAACAAGATATTTTTTCTATGAGGGAATTTATGACCGTTATAAAAACAATATATTCTCGTATGTTCTAAAAAACGACCAATTATACTTTTAACAACTATATTTTCCGATAGATTTTCTTTACCAGGTATTAGAGAGCAAATTCCTCTTATCAACAATTCAATTTTTACATTTTTTTGAGATGCTTTATAAAATTCATCAATAATTTGTTTATCAACAAGAGAATTACACTTACATACTATTCCAGATGGTTTATTTTTTCCAGCATTTGTAATTTCATTTCTAATTAGTTCATTTAATTTGTTTCTTGCAGTTATTGGAGAATATACTATTTTTTTTATTGTGGTTGGTTCTGAATAACTAGTTAAATAATTAAACATTTTTGCAGCATCATTTGTTAATGTTTTGTCACAGGTGAAGTAAGATAAATCCATATAAACTCTTGCATTTCTTGGGTGATAATTACCTGTTCCATAATGTGCGTAATTTACAACAGAATTCATTTGCTTCCTTGTTACAAGTGTAATTTTTGCATGAGTTTTCATATCAATATTGCCAAAAACAACTTGCGCTCCAGCTAATTCTAATTCTTTTGCCCATTTTAAGTTACGCTCTTCATCAAAACGTGCTTGCAACTCTATAATGACAGTTACTAATTTTCCTTTTTGTGCTGCTCTAACTAAACTTGCTTCTATTGGTGAGTCATCAGTAGTTCGGTATAAAGTATGTTTTATTGATAAGACTTTTGGGTCATCTGCAGCTTGATCAATAAACTGAGTCACTACTTCAAAAGATTCAAAAGGGTGATGAATAACAATATCTTTATTTGCTATAGCTTTAAAATAATCATTTTTAAAATCTTTAATTCTTTCAGGAAATCGTACCTTAAATTTTGGAAAAAATAATTTTTTAAAATCTTTCAAAAAAATTGACTCTATACTCGAAAGATTAACGGGTATTGGCAGTTTATATGTATTTACATCCTTATAGTTAAGTTTTTTATTTATGAATTTAATTAAGTGACTAGATATACTTTCATCAAAATCAATTCTTATTACCTCTTGTCTTCTTCTCTCAAAAATAGCTTTTTGAAATACTAAAAATAAATCTTCTCCCTCACCACCTAATTCTAATTCACTATTCCTAATTGGTCTAAAAACACCTTTATCCAAAACCCTATCACACTGGAAAATTTCTTTTAGAGAAATAAGTAGGGCTGTCTCCATAGATACAAAACGTGTTTTTTTACCAGGTAATTTAATAAATTTTTCTAATCCCTCTGGCACTCTCAGTATTCCATAAAAAGTTTTTTTATTATTTATTAAACGACATACTAAGGTTGTTTCTTTATTTGGTATAAAAGGAAATGGGTGAGATGGATCAATAATAATTGGCGTTAAAACTCCCCAATTATTTTCTTCTAAATAATTTTTAATAAATGTTTTATCTTTTGTTTTCAGTGTTTTTTCTACATCTATATGGATTTTGTTTTCTGAAAGCTCTCTTAGTAAATCTATCCATATTGATTTTATATTTGAAATCATCTTCGATGTTTCTTTATCTATCAGCTTGAGTTGTTGTTGTGGTGTTAATCCATCAAAACTTTTATGTCGTGAAAATTTTTGAACATTCAATCCTGCTACTCTAACCATAAAAAATTCATCTAAATTAGAGAATGCTATTGATAAAAATCTAACCCTTTCTAAAAGTGGAATTTTACTATCAGATGTCTGACTTAAGACTCTTTCATTGAATTTTAGCCAAGACAATTCCCTGTTTGCATAGTTATAAGTGGTATTTTTTTTTAACATAATTTTTTTTTATATTTTTTAGGTATAAAAAAAACATGTTCATAAAAAATTCATATTTCTTTAATAATTTTTATTTTTTGGTTTTAAAATTTTATCAATAGTCCAGCTATTTTTAAAGGATATTATAGCAAAAGCACAGGTTGGAAAATGTTCAATATTTGAATTACATAAAATATTAATTGATTCTATCAAACTAGGGTTGTGTCCAATGATAAGAGTATTTTTTTTTAATTTTTTAATTTTTCTTACAAGTATATTTGGTGGGCATTCATAAATATCGTTATCAATTGTAAATTTTACTGAGCGATCAAATGAATTAGAAATTATATCATATGTGCTAGTTGTTCTTTTAGAAGGAGAACATATTATCTGATTAATTTGAAATTTTCTTTTATCTAATATTTTAGAAAATTGTTTTGCGTTTCTCATACCTCTTTTATTCAGCGGCCTATCAATGTCATCAAGTTCTAAATTATCCCAACTAGATTTGGCGTGACGTAATAAATAGACTTGTAGCATTCGAGTTTAATACTTTAGATGTATACATTTCCATGGCTAAAAAGAAAAATAAAAATCCCATAACAGTTATTGATCTAGGCTCTAATACATTTAGACTAGTTATATACGCGCAAGCTATTCATCCTTTTCCAATACTTTATCAAAAAAGAGAATTCTTAAAATTAGGTGAAAGTATTAAAATAGGTAAACTCCCATCGATAAAAATAAAAGAAGCTATAAAATGCTTAGAAGAATATATTAAGATTGCAAAAGATTATGAGTCCTCAGATATTCATATAATTGCAACGGCCGCAATTCGTGAAACAATAAATGGAAAAGAAATTATTGAACCCTTCAAGAAAAAAAAGTCAGTTAGAGTAGAAGTGCTCTCACCAAAAAATGAGGCTAAATGCGGATCCCTAGGTGTAATTAGTTCAATAAAAAATCCAATTGGTTTAGTTGCTGACTTGGGAGGTGGAAGTTTAGAACTTAGTACCATAAAAAATGAAAACATACTTGAAACTAAAAGTTTAAAAATTGGCATCTTAAGAAGTGAATCTGATATGTACAAAACTACTAAAATTAAATTTGATAATTTTTTATTTTCTAAATTTAAAAACCAATCTCTTAAATTTTCTAAAAACGTAGGAAATATTTATGTTATTGGAGGCATGTGGCGCAATCTTGCAAAACTTCATTTGCACCTAAATGGAATCAAGAAAAATAAATTACATGGGTACATGATACCATTTTCAGAGTTAGAAATATTTTATCACAAATTATACTCTATGGAAAAAAAACAAATTCAAAAATTGAATGTTGTCCAACCCAATCGATTAGATAAATTAAAATTATCTACATATATTTTATTTAGCCTTGCTTCATTTTATAACATTAAAAATATTATTTTTGTAAGATATGGAATCCGTGAAGGCTACTTGTACGATATGTTGAACTAATTTTTAAAAAACAATCTAACAATAATTGTAGCAATAAGAGCACCAATAATCTGAGCTAAAATAAAACCTAGAACACTTGATGGACTTATTCCACTAAAACTATCTGTAAACATTCTTCCTATAGTTACTGCTGGATTTGCAAAACTTGTTGATGAAGTAAACCAATATCCTGCGGTAATAAATAGAGCTACACCAATAGCTATTCTTTCCTTGTTTACCTCTTTTAATATAAAAATAGTTAATAATAATCCAACAGTTGCAATTATTTCTGAAAAGAATTTAAATACACCAACTCTTTCATTGAGTGACCATTCAATTATAGGATATTCAAAATACCAATTTGCAGTTAAACAACCAAATATACCAGCAATAATCTGAGTAAAAATAAAAATTATTCCGTAATTAATAGGAATATTTTTTTGGATAATATCACTTAATACAACAGCAGGATTAAAGTACGCTCCTGAGATATTAATAAACATAGAAATAATTACATATAAAATGGCACCTGTTGCGATAGTGTTTCCTAGTAATATTATACCAAGGTCATTTGACATTAATTCTCCCATAATTCCACTACCTACAACTGTTAGTACAAGAAAATATGTCCCAATAAATTCTGCTAGTATTTTTTGTCTTAAAGAATATGTCACTATAAAATTACCTTAAATAACTAAACTTTTACCATGAATTCTAAAAATTCATTCACACATTTGTCCCAAGTTAATTTAAGAGTAAAATTTCTACAATCAACTCTTTTTACTTTAAGTGCCTTCTTAACTGATTGTAACAAGTCATTATCTAAAGTGTTAATCTTTTCATCTGTTAATACATCTATGGGCCCGGTTACTGGATATGCAGCAATTGGTGTTCCACTAGCCAATGCTTCAAGTATTACATTTCCTAAAGTGTCTGTTTTAGAAGGAAAGACAAATACATCTGCGTTTGCATAATATTTCGCTAGTTCATCTCCAGTTTTTACACCGACAAAATTTATTTCAGGATATTTATTAATATATTTTTGTAATTCGGGACCATCACCCACAACAGTTTTATTATAATTTCCTTTAAGTTTTAAAAATTCTTCAATATTTTTTTCAATTGCTACTCTACCAACATAAGTCAGTTGCCTATCTTTACTGTTTGTGTCTCTTTTATTTGGATTAAATAATTCTGTATCAACACCTCTATTCCAAACTACTAAATTTTTAAAATTATATTTTTTTAACTCATTTAGCATTGAAACTGATGGAACAAGAACTCTTTCTGAATCACTATGTAGTCTTCTTAATATGGAGTATGTAAATCTCTTTGGGATAAAAGCTCTTTGCTTAATGTAGTCAGGAAAACGGGTGTGAAAGGAAGAAGTGTATTGTAGTTTATTTTTAAGACAGTACTTACGACCAGCAAAACCTACCGGACCTTCAGTCATTATATGAACAATATCTGGATTAAATTCTTTAAAAAATTTTTCAGTAACTTTTTTAGTATTGTAAGAAATTTTTATTTCTTTGTACCAAGGATAACTAAAATTATTAAACATCTCAGGATGTAATATTTTAATTTCAAAACCTTTTTTTTCTAGAATAGGTATAATGCTTTGAAATGTCGTAACAACGCCATTTACCTGAGGAACCCACGCATCACTAATTAACGCGATTTTTTTAGGCTGCATCCTCTTTTATTTTTCGTCTTTCTTCAAAAGAAATTAATTTTAATTTTTCTCTTTCTTCGGGCCAATTAAGAATAGATAAATTTCCAATTTCATCTTCAACGAGTGCTGTGCAACTTTCAATCCAGTCACCATCATTACAATAGAGAACACCATTTAATTCCTTTATTTCAGGTCTATGTATATGCCCACACACAACGACATCGGCATTTTCTCTTCTTGCTCTATCAGATACAGCAAACTCAAAATTACTAATAAAGTTTGTTGCATGCTTTGTTTTCTTTTTTAAATATTGAGACAGTGACCAGTAAGATAAACCCATCTTTCGTCGAATAAAATTAAATACATTATTTAACTTTAGTAAATATTCATAAAGTGCTGATCCCACTTTGGCTAACCATCTTGCATTAATGATCACAGCATCAAACTCATCTCCGTGTGTAATCAGTACTTTCCTTCCATCAGCTAATTGATGTGTATCTTCATTTTTGATTGAAATTTCTCCAAAGGAAAAATTTGTAAAATCTTTTAATACTTCATCATGATTTCCTGGGATAAGCACTACCTTAGTTCCATTTTTCGCTTTTTTTAAAACTTTTTGAACCACATCATTATGTTCTTGAGGCCAATACATTTTCTTACGCATGCGCCATCCATCTACAATGTCGCCTACTAAAAATAAATATTCTGAATCTGTTTCTTCTAAGAATTCTAAAAGCATTTTGCTTTTACAACCACTGGTTCCTAGATGGGTATCCGAAATCCAAATTGTGCGGTAAAATTTTTTATTACTTTCAAATTTCATTAATTAAAGATTTGTTCTTATACATAAAAGTATCATTTTATAATACAATTTATTATTATATGTGTGTATTGTATAAAAATAACAGTATGACGCAGAAAATTTGGTTTAAAAAAAAATCACCCCTTCACGGTTCTGGATTATTTGCAAAAACTAATATTAAAAAAGGCCAGAAAATAATCCAATATATTGGTGATAAAGTTACTAAAAGAGAGGGTGACAAAAGAGCAGATAAACAAATCCGTAAAGCAAAAAAAGATAAAAATAATGGCATGGTCTATGTTTTTGAACTAAACAAGCGATACGACATTGACGGTGATGTTGATTATAATTTTGCAAAATTTATTAATCACTCATGTAATCCTAATTGTGAAGTAGACATCATAGATAATGAAATTTGGATTTCTTCCATTAAACGAATAAAAAAAGGTGCCGAACTTTTTTATAACTATGGTTATCCTTTTGATACAGATTTTGTGGATCACATTTGTAAGTGTGGTTCTAGAAATTGTGTTGGTTATATTTTAAGTGATAATGATTGGCCTAAACTAAAAAAATATGAAAAAAAAACTAAGACTAAGTCTAAGTAAGATACCTTCGATTATTATTGCAATTGATACAAATAAGGAAATAATTTTTTACAATAATGCAGCTAAACAAAAATTTTTATTTATCGATGAAGGAAGAGATCTCAATAATATTATTAGATCAACAGAGTTAAATACTTTTATTGATAAAGCCTTTAGGGAGAAAGAAGATTTTAAGTTTGAATTCACCCCATCTAATTTTAGTGATATGTATTTTATTGCTGACTTAATATTTGTTGAAAAAGATTATGAAGAATTATTAATATCACTAAATGATCAAAGTCTTCTTAAAAACTACGAACAAATGCGAACAGATTTTGTGGCTAATGTAAGCCATGAATTGAGAACTCCTCTTTCCTCAATTCTAGGCTATGTTGAAACAATTAAAAATTCACTCAATGAAGATAAGACCAATGACAAAACGGTTGGTAAATTTTTAGACACAATGGAAGATCAGGCTTGGCGTATGACTAGACTAGTCGAAGATTTATTATTACTAAGTAAATATGAGACTGAAGATAAACCTATAGAATTTCAAGAAGCGAATATAAGGCAATTAATTGAAGGCGTAGTAGATAATTTACAAAACAAGTTAATGGCCAAAAAAATTGAAGTTCAAATCAAGGATGATTTTGATAAGTCTACAATATCAGCAAACAAAGATGCTTTGATCCAAGTTTTTTTAAATCTAACTGATAATGCAATTAAATATAGCAGAGAAAATTCTACTATTGAAATTGAGCTTGAGAGTGTAATTGATGACAATACCACCTTTTGCCAAATAAGTTTTATAGATAAGGGAGAAGGCATATCGAAAGAGCATTTAACTAGACTTACTGAAAGATTTTATAGAGTAGATAAAAATAGATCTCGAAATCAAGGCGGTACGGGTTTGGGTTTATCTATTGTTAAACATATAACTAATAGGCATAATGGTAAATTATCGATAAAAAGCAAGGTAGATAAGGGTTCAACATTTACTATTTCTTTACCAGTATTTCAGCAAACTGTAATAAATACTTAATATATATTCTGTAAGGACAACCTTATTTTAAATGAGGCTTAATATGAAAAATGTAATCAAATTAATTGCTGTCCTTGCTTTATTTGGAACTACTTCAGTTTCAGCAAGAGACTATATTTCAATTGTAGGATCTTCTACAGTTTATCCTTTCGCTACTTTAGTTGCTGAAAAAATGGCATCAGAAGGAATGAAAGCACCCGTAATTGAATCAACTGGTTCTGGTGGAGGACACAAATTATTTTGTGCAGGTGTTGGAGTTGAACATCCAGATATCACTAACTCTTCAAGAGCACAAAAAGATAAAGAATTCAAACTTTGCCAAGATGGCGGTGTAACTGATATCATCGAAGTTAGAGTTGGTAATGATGGTATAGCTTTTGCATACGCTGCAGATTATGAATGGAAATATACTAACGGTGCTACAATGAAAGGTGGCATTGATTTAACTAAAGAAGAAATCTGGCAGGCAATGGCTAGAGATAATGCAAATGCTCCAACAACTTGGTATGAAATAGATAAAAGATTACCAAAAGTTGAAATTTCTATCATGGCACCTCCTCCAACTTCTGGAACAAGAGATGCATTTGACTCACTTGTAATGAAAAAGGGTTGTGTTAAAGATATGTTAGTTGCTGACGGTGATTGTCAAGCGTATCGTGAAGATGGCCATGTTATTGAAGGTGGTGAAAATGATGAACTGTATGTTGAGCATATAACTAAAGAACAAGGTGCATTCGGTATCTTTGGTTATAGTTTTGTATCTAATAATTCTGATAAAGTTAAAGCGTCAATGATTAACGGTGTTGAAATCTCTATGGAAGGTATCCAAGATTATTCATATCCAATAGCAAGACCTTTATTCTTCTACATTAAAAAAGCACACATTGGTGTTATTCCTGGTTTAATGGATTATGTTAATGAGTTTGTAAGTGAAGAAGCAACAGAAGGTTACTTACTAGATGCTGGACTTGTTCAACTAAGTCCTGAGGATAGAGCAACTGTTCTTGATGCTATTTCTAATCAAACAAATTATAAATAAAAATCTTAAATTTTTATAAAATGGGGGCATACAAGCCCCCTTTTTTTTAATACTAAGTTATAAATGTTTTTTTGGTCTTTAGTTTTAATTGCAGTCGGAATTTTCTCATCCTTTATATACGGAAGATCAAGAATTAAATTAAATTCTAAAAAACAAGGTACGAAAAGCAAATCTCTTCCCAATTATTACGCACAATACGTTTTAATGTGGTGTTTGTTTCCTGCACTAATTGTTTATTTTTCATGGGCTATTTTTCAAGAACAGATTATTCAAAACATAGTTATTAGTAACTTTGAATTTATTGAGGGCGCAGTTTACAACGAAGGATTATTGTTAGCAGAGATTAGAAATGTTGCTAATAACCCTTCTTTTGCTGATGGTAAATCTATAGAAATAATTAATGCTGCATCTCATTATTCTTCCTTAAGACAAATAAGTCAAATATCTTTTTATACCTCAATAATCATTATAATGTTACTTGGAGCCTTATACGCTTCACAAAAATTAAAACCAGAATTTCATGCTCAACATACAATTGAAAAATATATTCAATATATACTTATATTTTGTTCATCTGTTGCTATTTTCACTACAATAGGAATAGTTTTTTCACTAATATTTGAAAGCCTTCGCTTTTTTGCAGAAGTATCAATATTTGAATTTTTATTTAGTACTGAGTGGTATCCTTTTATTCCAATTAGAGAAGGTCAAACAGCTGCAGAGGGATCCTTTGGTGCAGTACCAATATTTGCTGGAACATTTTTAGTAATGGTAGTAGCCATGTGTGTTGCGGTACCTCTTGGATTATTAACAGCAATTTATTTAGCAGAATACGCAAGTCAAAGAGTTAGAAAAATAGTTAAACCTCTTCTCGAAATTTTGGCAGGAATACCAACAATAGTCTACGGGTTCTTTGCTTTTGTTAGTGTTGCACCTTTCGTTAAAGCATTTGGACAATCAATTGGAATTGATGCTTCACCAACAAGCGCCCTTGCAGCCGGCATGGTAATGGGGGTTATGATTATTCCTTTTATTTCTTCTTTATCTGATGATGTAATAAACTCTGTCCCACAAAGTCTAAGGGAAGCATCTCTTGGTATTGGCGCTAATAAAGCAGAAACTATTAAAAAAGTAATTTTACCAGCAGCTTTACCTGGAATTGTTGGAGCATTTTTATTAGCAATATCCAGAGCGATAGGGGAGACTATGATTGTTGTAGTTGCAGCAGGCACAGCCCCCAATCTTACGGGCAATCCTTTTGAAAATGTAACAACAGTTACAGTTCAAATTGTTGTGGCCTTAATAGGTGATCAAGAATTTGATAACCCAAGAACATTATCAGCATTTGCTTTAGGATTAGTTTTATTTGTTATTACATTATTTCTTAACATTATAGCTCTACAAATAGTAAAGAGATACAGGGAGCGTTATGAATAACTCTATTGCTAAAGAAAAAATTATTTCTTTGAGAAAAAAGAGAAGTTTAGAAGATATGCGATTTAAGTATTACGGCTTCACAGCTATGTGTTTATCTTTAGCAGTTTTAGTTTTTCTTTTGTATACAATATTTTCTAAAGGATACACTGCTTTTCAAAAAACAATTGTTCTCCTAGAAGTTGATTATAATCAAGAGGTTTTAAAACTAACACCTGACTCTTCAGATGAAGATATGGAAAAAGGAAAATTTTTTAGAGTTAAAAAACAGGCTATTGAAAATTTTTTCCCTGATCTCTCAAAATCAGATATTAAATTAGTAAAAAAATTATTTTCTATAAATGTAGATAAGGAAATTAAAGACTACTTCTTAGATAATCCTGAAGTTATTAATACTAAGCAACAAATTTGGGTAACTGCCCATAGTGATGTGGATCAACTATTAAAAGGTAATTCAAGAAGGGATGTGCCAGAAGATAGAAGAAAATTAAATGATATTCAATTAAGTTATGTTGATCAATTAGTTGAAGAAAATAGAGTTAAACAAGTTTTTAATAATTTCTTTTTTACTAAAGCAGATTCAAGGCATCCTGAAATTGCTGGTGTAGCTGGTTCATTTATGGGATCATTATTTACTCTTTTTACTGTTTTTATTTTATCTTTTCCAATAGCTATAGGAGCGTCTGTTTATCTTGAGGAATTTGCTCCAAAAAATAGAATAACTGAATTAATAGAAGTAAATATTTCAAATCTAGCAGCAGTCCCATCAATAGTTTTTGGACTACTTGGGTTGGGGGTATTGCTTAATGTTTTTGGTCTTCCAAGGAGTACACCGTTAGTTGGAGGGTCCGTATTAGCCTTAATGACGTTACCAACCATTATCATTGCCTGCCGAGCTTCATTGAAAGCTGTTCCTCCTTCAATTAAAGAAGGAGCACTCGCAGTTGGAGCAACAAAAACACAAGCGGTATTTCATCATGTCGTACCCCTTGCACTACCAGGGACTTTAACAGGGACTATTATTGGATTAGCACAAGCATTAGGAGAAACAGCACCACTAATAATGATTGGCATGATTGCATTTATTCCTAATATTCCAACTGGTTTAACAGAACCTTCAGCAGCACTACCTGTTCAAATATATCTTTGGGTGGAAAGTGCAGAAAGAGGTTTTCAAGAAAAATCAGCTGCAGCCATAATGGTAATTTTAATATTTTTGTTTATGATGAATGCCATTGCAGTGTTCTTAAGAAATAGATTTGAAAGGAAGTGGTAAAACATGAGTAACTCTAAAATATTGGCAAATGGTGTAGATGTATATTATGGATCCAAACAAGCCCTTTTTGGAATCTCAATGGATATCAAGGAGAAAGAAGTTACGGCATTAATCGGTCCTTCAGGATGTGGTAAATCAACTTTCTTAAGATGTATAAACAGAATGAATGATTTAATTGAAATATGTAAAGTATCGGGATCAATAAAAGTAGATAACGAAGAAATTATTAGTGAAAAAACCGATGTTGTAAGTCTAAGATCTAAAATTGGAATGGTATTTCAAAAACCAAATCCTTTTCCTAAATCTATTTTTGATAATGTTGCTTATGGCCCAACTATACATGGTTTAGTTGACTCAAAAAATGAATTAGAAGAAATTGTACATTCATCATTAAAAAAGGCAGGTCTATTTGATGAAGTAAAAGATAGATTAAATGAACCTGGAACAAGTTTATCAGGCGGTCAACAACAACGATTATGTATTGCAAGAGCAATTGCTGTTAATCCTGAAATAATCCTAATGGATGAACCTTGCTCTGCTTTAGATCCAATAGCAACTGCTATTATAGAAGAATTAATTGATGAGTTAAGATTAAACTATACAATTATTATAGTAACTCATTCTATGCAACAGGCAGCCAGGGTTTCGCAGAAAACATGTTTCTTCCATTTAGGAGAATTAATAGAAACGGGTGAGACAAACAAAATTTTTACAAATCCTGATAATACAAAAACACAGGATTACATTACAGGGAGATTTGGATAATGAAACAAGAAGGACACATTGTAAAATCATATGATGAAGAAATTAGAGACATTAAAAATAATATTGTTGATATGGGCAGTTTAGTTGAAAATCAACTAAAAGACTCACTTCAATGTTTAAAGGATAAAGATACAGAATTTGCCGAAAAAATTATAGAAAACGATAATGTAATTGATAAAGCATATAATACTCTTGATCAAAGCTTAGTTGAAATACTTGGCAAAAGACAACCGATGGCTGCAGACTTACGAACAATTTTTTCAGCAATTAAAATCAATAAAGATCTAGAAAGAATAGGAGATCATGCAACAAATATTGCCAAAAGAGTAGCAGTAGCAGAAATAGTTTTGCCAGAAAAACCTTCGAGAGATATTATTAATATGGGTGCACAAGTAAATATAATGATTAGTGAAGTAATAAAAGCTTTTTTAGAATTTTCAGATCAAGCCGCAAAAAAAGTTTGGTTAATGGATAGACAAATTGATGAAGAATATCTTGGAATATTAAGACAACTATTAACCTACATGATGGAAGAACCAAAAAGAATCACAGCATGTACAAGTCTTTTATATATGGTTAAAGACCTAGAGCGAATTGGTGATTATGTACAAAATATAGCTGAAGATATTTATTATGCAGTTTCTGGTGAGCCCCTATTTGATGGTAATCCAGACCCAACCTGGGAAGCAATTCTTCCAAAGAAAAAATAAATTGTAATAGAATTGTAACAAAAATTTAATAGTAAAGATCCATGAAACTAAAAATGCTTATAGTCGAAGATGAAGAAGCATTACTAGATCTTCTTAAATTTAATTTTAATAAAGAAGGATATAAAATAGATACTGCAACGGACGGTGAAACTGCTTTAGAAAAAATATTATATAAACCACCTGACATAATTATTCTTGATTGGATGTTACCTAAACTATCAGGAATTGAACTTTGTAGAAGAATTAGAAAAAATAAAGAACATAAGAATATTCCTATCATAATGTTAACAGCAAAAGGTGAAGAAGAAGATAAACTTCGTGGCTTAGAAACTGGAGCAGATGATTACATAACAAAACCTTTTTCGGTTAACGAATTAGTGGCAAGAGTAAAAGCTGTTCTTCGACGAATTAGACCAATGTTTGTAGATGAAGTTTTAACTTATAAAGGAATAGTAATTGACCTTGTATCTCACTCAGCATCACGAGATGGAGAAACTCTTCATCTTGGTCCAACAGAATTTAATTTATTAGCTTTCTTCATGGAAAATATTGGTCGTGTCTTTAGCCGTGAACAATTACTAAATCATGTTTGGAAAAATGATGCCTATGTAGAACCTCGAACAGTTGATGTTCATATAAGAAGACTGCGAAAGGCCATTAATAATGACGTAAAAGAAGATTTTATAAGAACCGTGAGATCAGCAGGATATTGTTTTGGCTCGTAATTAAGCCATAAATTTCACTTATACAAATCACTTACCAAACTATAAAACCACCATATGAAGAGTCTTTTTAGATCATTCTTTACCGTCAGCTTTTATACATTTTTAAGTCGAGTATTAGGTTTTATTCGTGACATATTAATAGCAAGATACCTTGGATCGACAGTCATTGCAGATGCATTCTTCGTAGCATTTCGTATTCCTAATTTCTTTCGCCGTGTCTTAGCGGAAGGAGCATATAGTGCTGCATTAATCCCAGTTTTCTCTGGTGTTGTTCTCAATCCAAAAGATGAACGCGAGGCTTCTGATTTTGTTGAAAATACGACCTCTATGTTACTATTTGCTACGGTAATTTTAACGATCATTTTCTTCTTTGGAATGCCTTATATCATTCAAGTTTTAGCACCAGGTTTTACTGACAATAAAGAAGCCTATGAACTTGCCGTCCATTTTGGAAAAATAATTTTCCCCTATATTATTTTTATTTCTTTAGCTGCACACTTTGCCTCAATTAATAATGTTCATGAACGTTTCGCTGCTGGTGCATTTGCTCCTGCTATTTTGAATATAAGTTTTATTCTGTCATTATTCTTTTTAACACCTTTTGTGACAACTGCGGGTCACGCATTATCGTATGGTGTATTAATAGGAGGAGTTTTACAATTTCTATATTTATACAGAGCGGTTTTAAATTTTTATCGACCACGTATTCGTATCCCAATTTTAAATGAAAAGTTAAAAAAGTTTTTCAAATTATTTTTTCCAGGTGTTGTTGGTTCAGGAGTCATTCAATTAAATATTGTCATCGGAACTATCATCGCTTCCTTTTTACCCGTTGGTGCTATTAGTCATATTTATTACGCGGATCGTCTTAACCAATTACCACTTGCTATATTTGGAATAGCACTTGGTATTGTTCTTTTACCAAGTTTATCAAAGGCTATTAAACAATCAGATCAAGAAACAACAAATAATATTCAAAATAGATCTATTGAATTTTCATTATTAATTTCTTT
This sequence comes from uncultured Alphaproteobacteria bacterium, assembly GCA_902618385.1. Taxonomy (GTDB): domain Bacteria; phylum Pseudomonadota; class Alphaproteobacteria; order HIMB59; genus CACPNW01. The sequence goes on from CACNAF010000002.1 coordinate 79,668, forward strand.
ACCATCAGCTATAGGATTATTTATTTTAGCTGAACCCATTATACAAATTTTATTTGAACGAGGTGCATTTGTAGCAGAAGATACTTTTTATACTTCTAAAGTATTAAGCTACTTTGCTTTAGGTCTACCTGCTTACATTATAATTAAAGTTTTAGTTTCTTGTTTCTTTGCAAGGGAAGATACTAAAACACCACTCTATATATCTATTGTCAGTGTGATTAGTAATGTTGTGTTATCGCTACTTTTTATTGGATCAATGAGAGAAATGGGAATTGCTGTTGCAACAGCAATTAGTGCATGGGTAAATGCATTATTACTCTATTTCTTTTTAGCTATTAGAAATCATATGAAATTTGATGAACTATTAGTAAGGAATTCTATCAAAATTTTACTAAGTTCATTTCTATTATTTGTAGGAATCTACGTATTAAATGGACTATTCTTTACAAATATTAGTGGTAATTCAGTGTTATTAAACTCGGCACTTTTACTTCTGATGATCTTTTTAGCTATAATTATTTATTTTGGATTAGTAATTGTGTTAAAAGTCCTATCGGTTAATCAGTTAAAAGAATATTTTAAAAAATAATATGGAAAAACCATCAAAAAGAATACTGTCCGGTGTCCAACCATCTGGTGATCTTCATTTAGGCAATTATCTTGGCGCCATAAAAAATTTTGTTAGTCTTCAAAAAGAATACGAATGTTTTTTTTTGTGTTGTTGATTTACATGCTATTACAGTTTGGCAAGATCCAAAAGTGTTAGCAAATAAAACAAGAGAAGTAACAGCTGCCTTTATTGCTTCTGGTATTGACCCAAAGAAAAATAATATTTTTGTTCAATCACAAGTTCCTCAACATGCACAGCTTGGATGGTTGTTCAATTGTGTTGCGAGGATGGGATGGTTAAACCGTATGACACAATTTAAAGATAAAGCTGGTAAAAATAGTGAAAATGTTTCTGTTGGTTTATTTTCTTATCCAACACTGATGGCAGCAGATATATTAATTTATTTAGCAACGCACGTTCCTGTTGGTGATGATCAAAAACAACATTTAGAATTAACAAGAGATATAGCCCAAAAATTTAATAATGATTTTAAGACAGATTTTTTTCCTATTCCTGAACCATTAATTTTAGGAGAGGCGACAAGAGTAATGAGCCTTCGTGATGGGTCAAAGAAAATGAGTAAATCAGATCCATCTGATTATTCGAGAATTATGTTAACTGATACTGCAGAAAATATTACACAAAAAATTAAAAAGGCAAAAACAGATCCTGAACCATTACCACAAGATAAAACTGGTTTAGAAAAAAGACCAGAAGCAGAAAATTTAATCTCTATATTTGCTTCTTTACAAGATACATCAATTGAAAGTGTTATTAAGGATTATGCAGGGAAAGAATTCTCCACCTTTAAAAAAGATTTGGCAGATTTATCCGTATCTAAATTAGAGCCAATTACGAGTGAAATGAATAAACTCATGAGTGATGTTTCTTACATCGATTCTATTTTAAATAAGGGTAAAGAGAATGCTATAGCAGTAGCAGAACCTGTTTTGCAAAAAACTAAAGAAATTATTGGTTTTTTATCCTAAAAATTCCCCAAATTTTAAATTTTTTTTTAGAAAATTCATACTAAAGACATATTAATAACTATATATAATGCATATGTTTATACAAACTGAACAAACTCCCAATCCACAAACATTAAAATTTCTACCCGGAAAGGTTGTCATGGATGATGGAACAGCCTTTTTCCAAAATATTGGTGAAGCAGCAGACTCACCATTTGCAAAACGCTTATTTGATGTCGATGGAGTTGAGGGGGTGTTTTTTGGTAGTGATTTTATCACTATTACAAAAAATCAATCTTTAGATTGGCAAGTTATGAAACCATTGATCTTAGGTTCAATAATGGATCATTATAACTCTGGCGATAAAACAATTAATAATAGTAAAAAAAGTGATGATAAATCTTTAGAGATTGAAGAAAACGATACCGATATTGTAAAACAAATTAAAGAATTACTGGATACACGAGTAAGACCAGCTGTTGCTATGGATGGTGGTGATATTATCTATGATAGTTTTAAGGATGGTGTTGTATATCTTCATATGCAAGGTGCTTGTTCAGGTTGTCCAAGTTCAACTGCTACATTAAAAATGGGTATTGAAAATATGTTAAAACACTATGTTCCAGAGGTACAAGAAGTAAGGCCTATTGATGGATAGACTGCATAATTTTTTTTGTTTCCCTTTATTACTTCTTGGATTAATTTTTATAAGCAATGGTTTTGTTGGCTATGTAGAATTTAATGCAGTTGATACTAAGAATACCATTCAAACTGCAAATCAAATAAATAAATTATATTCTGAAAAAGAAATTATACCATCTGAAAAAGAAATTACTCTTAAAGGTCCTCCTATTGCAGAAATAGTGAAGGAAAAATTAATTGTAAAAATAAGAATAAAGCCTATCAATCCTATAATCACCTCAAAGATTGAAGAGCAAAACAATCCAAGTATACAGTTAACATTATCAGATAAAGATTTTGATTACCTTGATTCAAATAAAAAAGAATTTGTAAAAACTATTTTACCAATAATTATTAATGAAAATCAAAATATTTTAATGATTAGAAGTTTCGTTAGTGAACTTAAAGGTAAGTTAGAAACATTTAGAACTCTCAATAATAATGAAATAAGAAAACTTAATGATATTGCTAAAAAGTATAATATTAAGTATCAAAACAAACACAAATTAGATTTAGTTGATGAAATACTTTCAAACGTTGATGTAATACCTAATTCAATAGTATTAGCCCAAGCAGCAATTGAAAGTGGATGGGGTAAGTCTAGATTTGCAAAAGAATACAACGCACTTTTTGGGGAATACACTTATGATGACTCGGAAGGTGTTATCCCACTTGAAAGAGAAAATGGTGATACTCATCTAATCAAATCATTTAGCTCATATAGTAACAGTGTTGAATCATATTTTGATAATATTAACTCTCATTATGCATATGAAGATTTTCGTGATATCCGAAATATAATGAGAAAACGAAATAATTTTTCCAATGTTAACTTACTTGTTAATAAATTAAGCACTTACGCAGAAGATGAGAATTATATTAAGACGATAAGAGAAGTTATTAAAACTAATAACTTTACTATCTTTGATCAAAAAACTATTTCTTATTAATTAAAAATAAAATTGGTGACCAAACCATCTCCAATTTCCTTCACCATCTTTAACAGTACAATTCATTCTCGATCTTCCAGGCGATAATTCTCGTGAAAGTCTTATTTCAATTCTTTCGTTAAATTTATAAATTTCTCTATCAACTTGACCTTTGCTATCAAATATAAAACAATCTAGAGATTTAACTTTTTTATCATCTAGAAGAGAGAAACCTATGAATGGTGGGTTTTGTTTAATAGTTGGATTTTGAGGTATAAAGTCGTAAACTCCTAATCCTTTAGAAGAAGCAGCAAATTTTACTCTATCTATTTCACCATATCTTTCATTTAATGAAAATCTTGGTAGATAATACATGTTAGAAGTTTCATTAATTATTCCGGAATGCTGTCCAAAGGCAACTTTAAATTTAAATTCTTTTACTAATTCAATTATTTCATCTGTTGTCTCACCATAAGGAAATGCAAATAAAGTTGGTATCTCCCCAAGCTCTTTTAAGAAGATTCTATTGGATGTTTCTATTTCATCTCTTACTTCTTCAATACTAATATCTGGCATGTGGGCATGTGTATGAGAGTGTGCACCAATTACTACTCCTTCTTCTTTCAATTTTCTTATTTGATCCCAGTTAATATATTTTTTATTATTTGAAATCGTTCCTGTTGTTACAAATAAGGTAACAGGAATATTATTTTTTTTAAATAAGGGCCATCCAACTTCTAAAAAAGACTTATCAGCATCATCTACACTTATACCAATAGTATTTGCTGGAAGATCACCATCATTAATAATTGTATCAATAATAAAATCTAATGATTTAATACTATATTTTTCTTTAGTTAGTTCTTCAATATGACTATTAAGTTGGTCAATGGTTACGCTTGTTGAGGGATATTTAGAAACTCCAAATTTGTGATACATAAATACAGTTGCTGAATTTTTTACTTCATTAGCAAAAGCACTACTTACTAATAAAAAAATTAAAGAAATACTTTTTAAAAATAGCAATAGAATGTAGTTATGTAATTTCATATGTTGTTATTTCTAGATATTATATCACCAATACCAGAATTTTGTGTAATTGATGACAACAAAATAATATTACAACAGAAAATTACTAAATCTGAAACAGATAAGTTAAGTGATAATATAATACAATCATATATAGAAATAGATAAACGATTAAATTTAACTAAAAATCTCAAAAAAATTTCTACAACAATTGGTCCTGGTTCTTACACAAGTTTAAGGGTTGGTTCAGCATTTATTTCTGGTCTTATGATTTCGCGTAATATTCCTTATTGCCCACTAACTATTGAGGATATCTTAAACTTTAACGCAATAAAACATACCAAAAAAAATTTGGGAGTTTTTATAACCTCTTCTAATAATCAGAAATTTTTTTGTTATAAAATTAAAGATAAAAACATGAAATACTATAAAATTGAAAATAATAAATATTCAATTCCAAAAAATATCGATTTGATTCTTTTTAATAAAAATAAAATAAATGAAAAAAATGAATTAGAACAAATGAAGTTTTCTTTTTTTGAAGAATTTTACAACAATCACAATAATTTTACGTTTAAAAAAAATATTATTATTGAACCAATATATATATCAAATAATCAATTACTAAATTGAATAGAATTAGCTTAATAAATAAAGAACACTTATTATCAATAATCAATTTTATAAATGATAATAGTGATGAATTTAATTATTTTAAAAACATAGGATGGAGTATAAAAAATATTGAAAGTCATTTTAGCAAAAATAATAATTACTCTCTTGGATATTTTAAGGATAATAATCTTGTAGGAGTCTTAATTGGTGATACAATTAAAAATAATAAAAAATATGATTTAGAATTGCATATTTTATTTGTATCAAAAAATCAAAGAAGAAAAAAAATTGCAACAAAATTATTAAATTATATTGAAACAAATAATATAAATTTTTCAAAGATTTTCATTGAAGTTGCTGAAGATAATGTAGAAGCAATAAATTTTTATCAAAAAAACAACTTTGTCTTTTTAAATTTTAGACATAACTATTATAGGTATAATGACAAAAATATTCATGCTAAATGCTTAATAAAAAATATTAATAATGAGTGATAAATATATTTATATAAAATCTTATGGCTGTCAGATGAATGTATATGATAGTAATCGTATTAAAGATTTGTTTTCAAATAAGGGATATAAAATAACAAAAGATATTTCTAAAGCAGATTTAACTGTTTTGAATACTTGTCATATTAGAGAAAAGGCAGTTGAAAAAGTTTATTCTGATATTGGCAGAGTAAAAAAAATTAAAGACAAAAAACAAAATATGAAATTAGTAGTTGCCGGTTGTGTAGCTCAAGCTGAAGGTCTTGAAATAAAAAAAAGATCTCCTTCAGTCGATTATGTCGTTGGACCTCAATCTTATCACAAATTACCTGATATGATTGATACAGTTGATGAAATTGAAAATAGTGAGTTTTTACAGAATGAAAAATTTAAAAACTTAATTTTCAATTCTTCTAATTTATCTTCTGAATTTTTATCTATTCAAGAAGGGTGTGATAAGTTTTGTTCTTTTTGTGTAGTGCCATATACAAGAGGACCTGAATTTTCTAGACCAGTTGATGATATAGTAGAAGAAACAAAAAAATATGTATCAAATGGAATTAAAGAAATAATTTTGCTAGGTCAAAATGTTAATGCTTACCACGGTGTAGCATCAGATGGAAAATCAAAAGATCTAGCTTACTTAATTAATAAAATCAGTGAAATCGAAGAAATAAAAAGGATTAGATATATGACATCCCACCCTATAGATATGAAAGATTCCCTCATAAATGCCCATGCTGATAATTCAAAACTTATGCCTTTTCTTCATCTACCCATTCAATCTGGCTCAGATAAAATTTTAAAAAAAATGAATAGAAAACATTCAGTTGATGATTATTTAAGAATAGTTGAAAAAATAAGAAATGTTCGCCCTGACATTGCTCTTTCATCAGACTTTATTGTCGGTTTCCCAGAAGAAACAGATAATGATTTTGAAGATACAATGAAATTTATTGAAAAAGTAAATTTTGTTATTGCTTACTCATTTATTTATAGTCCAAGACCAGGAACACCTGCTCAAAACAAAGATAATATTAGTTTGTTAGATAAAAAAGCACGGTTAAGCGCCTTGCAATCTTTACTTACACAACAACAAATAAATTTTAATAAATCATTTGTTAATAAAGGGATGGAAGTATTATTTGAAAAAGTAGGCAGGCATAAAGATCAATTTATAGGTCGTACAATCTACAATCAAAGTACATTTATTAACTCAAAAAAAGATCTCTTAAATCAAATTATGAATGTGAAAATTACAAACTCAACTAACTTTGCTCTTGAATGTCAGATATAGTAAATAAAAACGAAAATTTAGAATTAGAATTAGAAGATAATACAATTTTAAGTAACTTATTTGGTATCAATGATAGAAACTTATCTCTTATAGAACAAATTAATCAAGTTAAAATCCAATACCGTGGAAACAAAATTAAAATATCAGGTAATAAAAAATCAATTTTTGAAACTAAGAAAACTATTCTTAATTTATTTAAAGAAGCACAAAATGGTGCTGAAATAGATGAGGATAGAATTAGGGATAATAAAAGTTTAATATCTATGAATATTAAGTCAGACAAACAGATGGATTTATTTATTCAAACTAAAAAAAGAAAAATTATACCAAGAACTGAAATACAAAATAAGTATCTTCAATTACTAAATACCAAAAATATTATATTTGCTATTGGTCCTGCTGGGACAGGAAAGACATATCTTGCTGTTGCTAAAGCAGTTTCAGCCCTTCAAGATGGCAAAGTAAATAAAATTATTTTATCCAGACCAGCTGTTGAAGCTGGAGAAAAATTAGGTTTTCTTCCTGGGGATTTAAAAGAAAAAGTAGATCCTTTTTTGAGACCAATTTACGATGCTTTATATTCAATGTTACCTTATGAACAGGTAGAAAAAAAATTACTTAATAACACAATAGAAATAGCACCTATTGCGTTTATGAGAGGAAGAACCCTTGAAGATTGTTTTATAATTTTAGATGAAGCTCAAAATACAACAAAAACACAAATGAAAATGTTTTTAACAAGGTTAGGTAAAAATAGTCAAATGGTAGTTGTAGGAGATATTACCCAAATCGATCTTGTAAGTGAAAAAGACTCAGGACTTAAAGATGCATTGAAAAAGTTAAACAAAGTTGATGATATAGGTTTTATAGAATTGTCAGAAAAAGATGTTGTACGTCATGATTTAGTTAAAAAAATTATTAATGCATATGAAAAACATAAAAGTTGATTTTTTTTCTGAATCAAAAAAATGGCCAAGGCGAATACCTAAAATTAAGACTATTACAAAAAAGACTATAAATAAGATGAACTCTTATTTTAAAAGAGATCATAGATTTGAACTAAATATTATTTTAACAGATAAATCAAAAATGATTAAACTTAATAAAATCTATAAAAATAGTCAATCAGACACAGATGTCCTTACTTTTATTTCTAAGATTTCAAATAAAAATGTTGGAAAAATTTTATATTGTGATATTTTTTTCTCGATTGATACTATTGAAAAATTTATATGTAGGAATAAAATTAGCATATATGATCATTTTAACCATTTGTTGATTCATAGTTTATTGCATATTAACGGATATAATCATAAAAAAAATTTAGAATTTAAAAAAATGAAAAGAGAGGAAATAAAAATTTTAGGATTATTTGGAATCAATAATCCTTACACAATTTAATGAACACAAATAACGCTGATAAATCATCGAGCTGGAAAAATTGGATAATTAAAAAATTATTATCTAATGATTCAACAAAAGAAGACATTTTAAATTTTATAGCTAATGACGAAGATAATAAAAATATTGATGATCTAAATGATAATAATGAGAAAAATCTAATTAAGAACATCGTAAATTTGAACGAAAAAAGTGTTGAAGATTTAATGATACCAAGAAGTGAAATAGTAGCTTTAGAGCATAATAAATCTTACAATGAAATTTTAGAAGTAATTAAGGAAGAAGGACATTCTAGAATTCCAGTATTCAAAAAAAATATTGATAATGTAATTGGTTTCTTTCACATAAAAGATTTTATTAAATCATCACAAGATACATTTCAAATGAGTGAAATAATAAGAGATGTATTATATGTTGCTCCCAAATCACCAATTTTAGATTTATTAAAAACGATGAGATCCTCTAGAATTCATATAGGGCTCGTTGTCGATGGAGTTGGTGGTGTAGATGGATTGGTTACGATAGAAGATTTAGTTGAAGAAATTGTTGGTGAGATTGAAGATGAACATGATGCTGAAGATGATGAAGAATTAGTTTATAAAAAATCAGATAATTCAATAACAGTAGATGCTAGTTATAGAGTCGAGGATTTGGAAGAATTTTTTTCAATTAATATTCCAAGAAATGAAGATGATGAAACCTCTTCTGTAGGTGGTCTTGTATATGAAAAAATAAATAGGATACCAAAAAATAATGAGGTAATTGATTTTAATGATGAACTTAGGATCAAGATCGTTAAATCAAACAATAGAAAAATTGAAATTGTTGAAGTAAATAAAAATAATTGAATAATTTAATTTATTTTATCTTAGGACTTTTAACCTCTCTTTTATTTCCTCCATATTTTTTTTTACCACTAGGTTTTATCATTTTTCCGTCTCTTTGTTTTTTATTAGATTCAAATAAAGAAAATTATACTGACAAAAATATTTTTAATAAATTTTCAATATTTGGGCTTGGTTTTTTTATAAGTTATTTATTTTGGATCAAAAACCCTTTTTTTGTTTTTGAAGAAACTAAAAATTTTTTTCTAGTATTTTTATTACTGATAATATTCTTATCTGTAATTTTAGGTTTAATCTTTACAATAATTTTTAAATTAGGAAAAAAAATTCCAGTAATCTTTCTTGTCCCATTCATGTTCACATCTAGTGAATATATAATATCAATATTTTTTTATGGATTTCCTTGGTTTACATTTTCGTTATTACTTTCTAGTAATGAATATTTACTATTTTTACTAAAATCATTTGGAACATTATTTTCAAGTTATTTTGTTATTCAGATATTTTGCATACCTTTTATTTTTTTAACTAAAGAAAACTTTAAACAAGAATTGAAGTATCTTTCATTCTTTTTTGCTTTGCCAATCATTACTTTAATGATCATAAATTTTAATTTAGAAACAAATAATTCTAAAATTAAAACAATTAATTTGGAAATTTTCCAATTAAATTTTAAAAATAATGACAAATTTTTGACACCTGAGAAAAAACTGCAAAGAATAATCAATCATATAGATGAAAGTAGTGCAGACTTGCTTATTTTTGGTGAGAATAATTTTCCTTATCTTTTAGATGATCTTGAACTAAAAATTATAAAAGATTCTTTAAAGGAAAATCAAACATTAATTATTGGAGCTACAAGATATGAAAGTAATAAATATTATAATAGTTTAATAAATATCAATTTAGTAAATGTAACTTACTTTGATAAAAAAATACTTGTTCCCTTTGGAGAGTTTTTACCATTAAGAGATTCTTTGTCCTTTTTAGAGAGGATTGTAGGTCAAAATGATTATTCAAGTGGTAACGTTGAAAGAATAATTTATCTATCTGATAATATAAGTTTTATACCAGTGATTTGTTATGAAATTGTTTTTTATTGGAAGCTTTTAAATAAATTTAATAAAAAAGGTAATTTTATTGTAAATATTACGAATGATTTTTGGTTTGGTGATTATCTCGGTCCTTATCAACATTTCTATCTCACTAAAATCAGAGCTGCAGAATTTAATAAGCCAATTATTCGTGTTTCTAATAATGGTATATCTGCGGTGATAGATAATAATGGTGCTGTGCTAAATAAAACCCAATTTAACAAAACTGAGAATTTTAAACACAAATTATTTTTCAAAGAAAATAATAATTTTGTAAATTTTCATTTAATATTTAAATTTTATCTCTTTATTTTTTTTACACTAACTACTTTATATTATTTAAGAAAATATGATTAGTAATAATTATAGCAGCCGCTTATTTGGGAGAACAAGAGGAAGAAGCAAGAAAAAAATTGATTTAAAAAAATATTATCAAAAAATTGACAAATATAAGTTTCAAAATTGCGATAAAAAAATAAATTATATTTTAGATATTGGCACTGGATATGGTGAAACAAGTTTATTTCTTGCAAATCAATTTTTAGACAAAGTTATTATATCTTGTGAAAAATACATTGATGGAAATATAATTTTACTTAAAAATATTGAAAAGAATGAAATAAATAATATTCGATTACATAACGGAAATGTATATGATGTTTTAGAATGTACGCATAGAGAATGTTTTGATCTTGTATGGATTTTTTTTCCTGATCCATGGCCAAAAAATAGACACGCAAAGCGAAGATTGATAACTAGTGATTTCTTAAAAAAACTTCACAATACTTTAAAAGAGAATAGTGAAATACATATAGCTACAGATTCAACAATATATGTAAGATTTATTTTAAACTCAATTTATAATTGTAAAGATTATTTTGTCTGGTTGAATCAATCTGAAATGAATCTGGATATAAAAGATTATTTCGATATTGAGACAAAATATTATAAAAAAGCAATTAATTCTCAAAGAAAACCATCTTTATTCATTTTGAGAAAATTATAGGCTTGAAATTCTGTAAAATATTAATATACGCAATATTATTAAGGTGGGTTATCCCACCTTTTTTTTATAACTATGGCTAAAAAAAAATATAATGTAATTAGAGAAGAGATGCTTCAAGTTGCATCTAATGTAGCACAAGAAAAGAATATTGATCAAGATTCAGTTTTTTCTGCAATGGAACAAGCATTAGAAAAAGCTGCAAGAGTAAAATATGGCCAAGATATTGATATAAGAATATCTATTGATAGAAGCACAGGGGATATTAAACTTAATTCTTATTTGGAAGTTGTAGAAAATATTGAAGAAGAGTTTCAATCTAGGCAAATTCTTTTAGAAGATGCAAAAAAAACTAATCCAGATATCAGTTTAGGAGAGTATATTATTAAAGAACTTCCACCAATTGAATTAGGAAGAGTTGCTGCACAAAATGCTAAAGGAGTAATAATTCAAAAAGTAAGAGAAGCTGATAAATCTAATCAATATGAAGAATATAAAGATAAGGTCGGTGAAATAGCAGTAGGTATAGTTAAAAGAACTGAATTCGGAAATTTAATAATAGATTTAGGTAAGAGTGAAGCCATAATTAAAAGGGAGGAACTTATTCCAAGAGAAACATTTAAGAATGGAGATAGAGTTAGAGCTTATATTTACGAAGTAAAGAACGATGTAAAAGGTTACCAAGTTTTCTTATCAAGAACACATCCTCAATTTTTATCAAAATTATTTTTTCAAGAAGTACCAGAAATATACGAGGGAGTTATTACCGTTAAAAGTGTTGCAAGAGATCCTGGTTCAAGAGCTAAGATTAGTGTTTTTACAGAAGACTCTACTATCGATCCAGTTGGAGCTTGTGTTGGTATGAGAGGTTCAAGAGTACAAGCTGTTGTAAATGAATTGCAAGGAGAGAAAATAGATATTGTTACATGGTCTGATAATCAAGCTACTTTTTTAGCCAATGCCCTTGCTCCTGCAGAAGTTAGTAAAATTTTCTTATATGAAGAAAAAAATAAAGTTGAAGTTGTAATACCTGATGATCAATTAAGTTTAGCAATTGGAAGAAAAGGTCAAAATGTGAAACTAGCTTCTAATTTAACTAGTTTAGAAATAGATATTTTAACTGAAGATGAAGAATCGGAAAGAAGACAACAAGAATTTAAAGAAAAAAGTATTTTATTAGCTGAGACACTTGATGTTGAAGACGTTATTGCTCAACTACTTGTTACTGATGGTTATACAACTGTTGAGTCTATAGCTACTGAAACTTTAGAGAATTTAGAAAAAATAGAAGGTTTTGATACTGCTTTAGCTCAGGAAATAATTGATAGATCTACAAAATTTGTTAAGGAAAAAGCAGAGTCGGACAAAAAACTCATAGATGAAAATATTAGTGATGAAAAATTAAAAAATTTGAAGGGTATGAATAATAGTATTTTAGCAAAATTAGCAAAATCAAATATTCTCAATGTAAATGATTTTGCTGATTTAGCTACATTCGAACTTATAGACAAAGAAGAAGGTATCTTAAGAGAATTGGATCTTGATGAAGAAATAGCTAACAATATGATAATGGAAGCAAGAAGTTTCTGGTCTGAAGAACAAAATAAGGATTAAAATTGGATAAAGATAAAGGTAACAAAAAAAAACCATTAAAACTATCTTCATCAGGAAGACTACAAATAAGAAAAAATCTTGGTCCAGCAGGTGATAAGGCAAGAACTAGTGGCAGTAAAAAAACAATACAAATTGTTTTTAAAAATAAGAATAATCAACAGAAAAGTACATCTACAACTCAATCTAATTTTAGAGGATCATCTAGCTTAAGAACACCTAGGCCAGGAATAAATTCATCACCACAACCAAACTTTTCTTCTCCAAATAAAACTAGAAACTTTGATAACAAAAATAAAAAAAATGTAGATAAAAAAACCCAACAAAAAAAATCAACACTTAGACCACTTGAAGATGATTTTAGTAAATCTGATGCTAAAAAAATACTAGAACAAGAAGAACAAGAATTTGATAAATTTCCAAGCTTAGCTAAAATAAAAAGAGCTAGAGAAAAAGAAAAACTAAAATCTGCAAACGAATTAGATGAGAGCAAAATTTCTAGAGAAATTTCCATTCCTGATTTTATTACTGTTCAAGATCTGGCAAATAGAATGGCAGAAAAAACTGCTGATGTAGTTAAAGTCTTAATGAAAATGGGTGTCATGGCAAATGCTACTCAATCATTGGAATCTGATACAGCTCAACTAGTTGCAGAAGAATTAGGTCATAAAGTAACTGTAGTTAAAGATGACGATGTATTAAATGATATTAAAGATATTGAAGACCATGAAGATAGTCTTATTAAAAGAGCTCCTGTAGTAACAATCATGGGCCATGTTGACCATGGGAAAACTTCTTTACTTGATGCATTTAGAGAAAGTAATGTAGTATCTGGTGAAGCCGGTGGTATTACTCAACATATTGGTGCTTATCAAATTAATAATAATAATAAAAAAATTACATTTATTGATACTCCAGGTCATGCCGCCTTCTCAAATATGCGTGCTAGGGGATCTAAGACAACTGATATAGTTATACTTGTTGTTGCAGCTGATGATGGAATTAAACCTCAAACAATTGAATCTATTGCTCATGCAAAATCTGCTGAGGTTCCAATAATAGTTGCTATTAACAAAATTGATCTTCCAGGAGCAGATCCCGATAAAGTTAGAAATGAATTACTTAGTCATGAGGTAATTGTCGAAAAGTTAAGTGGTGAGGTTTTAGATATAGAAGTATCTGCAACTAAACGAACAAATCTAGATAAATTAGAGGAAGCAATTCATTTACAAGCAGACCTTCTGAATCTTAAAGCTAACCCTGATAGAAAGGCTCGAGGATCCGTAATCGAATCAAAATTAGAAAAAGGTAGAGGCTCAGTTGCTACAGTGTTAGTTCAAAAAGGAACATTAAAAGTAAGTGATATTTTTGTATCAGGCTCTGAATGGGGAAAAGTTAAAGCTTTAATTGATGACAAGGGTAAAAATATAAAACAAGCCGAGCCATCAGTACCTGTTGAAGTTCTAGGATTTGATTCTAACCCTTTAGCTGGTGATGATTTTATTGTAGTTGAAAATGAGGGTATTGCTCGTAAAATTGCAGAATTTAGATCAAGTAAAATACAAATCCAAAAAAATACAGTGGCTAAATCAAATGTTGAAGAGATGTTTGCCCAGATTAATAAAGGTGAAGCAACAAGTCTTCCTGTAGTAATTAAAACTGATGTTCAAGGTTCTGCAGAAGCAATTGAAAATTCAATAACTAAACTTTCAACTGATGAAGTTAAGGTCAATGTTATTTATAAAGGTGTTGGTGCAATTACTGAGAGTGATGTTACGTTAGCTGGCTCAGGAAAAGGTTTTATAGTTGGCTTTAATGTTAGAGCACTACCTCACGCAAGAGATATAGCAAAAAGAGATGGTGTCGATATTAAATATTATTCAATTATTTACGAGCTTATTGATGATGTAAAAAATCTTTTAACTGGTTTATTAAAGCCTGAAATTTCTGAAAATATCACGGGTAATGTTGAGATTAGAGAGGTCTTCAATATATCAAAAGTTGGGAATATTGCAGGGTGTATGGTTAAGGAGGGTCTTATTTCCAGAAAATCACAAATAAGAATTCTAAGAGATAATATTGTAATTCATAAAGGACAAATTAGTAGTCTAAAAAGATTTAAGGAAGAGGTATCTGAGGTCAAGTCTGGTTTTGAATGTGGTGTGATGCTAGACAATTATAGTGATATTAAAGTAGGTGATATTATTGAAACATTTGAAGAAGTTTCTACAAGTAGAAAGTTATAATGTTTTTTTACAATGGATACGCAGAGGCAAATTAGATTTGGTGAACTAATAAGATCATTACTAAGTGATTGTTTATTAAGAGAAGATTTTTTTGACGAAAATATTAACTCTTCATCCATCACAATTTCATTTGTCAGAATGTCCAAGGACTTAAAGATAGCAAATGTATATTTCATGCCTCTTGGTGGTAAGAACAAAATACAAATTTTAGAAGTTTTAAAAGATAGAAAATATATTTTTCAAAAATTTCTATCAAAAGCAAAAATAAATTCAAAATTTACACCAAAACTTTCTTTTTATTTAGATGATACATTTGATGAAGCAGAAAAAATTGAAAACCTTTTATTAAATAAAAACGTCTTAAGAGATATTAAGTAATGATTTCAAAACAAGGTTGGATAAACTTATACAAACCCAAAAATATTACATCTTTTAAAGCTATTAATTCAATAAAAAAAAAATTTTCAATTAATAAAATCGGTCATGCAGGTACTTTAGATCCTATGGCAGAAGGTGTGTTACCAATAGCTATAGGAAAAGCAACAAAACTAATTCCATATATTAGTAATATGAACAAAGAATATGAGTTTACAGTCACTTGGGGCATTCAAACAACAACAGATGATGCAGAGGGTGAAATTTTATTTGAATCAAGTTACCTCCCTAAAAGAAAAGAAATAGAAAAAAAAATTATTAATTATATTGGTTGTATAAGTCAGATACCTCCAAAAGTTTCAGCAGTTAAAATTAATGGTAAAAGAGCTTATAAATTATTTAGAGAAAATAAAAAATTTACGATACAACCAAAAAAAGTTTTTATCAAAGATCTGTGTATTACTGATCACAGTCTCAACAAAACGTCATTTAAAATTTTATGCGGGCAGGGCTTTTATGTTAGAAGTTTAGCTCGTGATTTTGCTATAGATCTTAAAACATATGGACACATTTCTTCATTGAAAAGGTCAAAAGTAGGTAAATTTAGTGAAAAAAATTCGATTTTACTGGACGATCTTCTAAAAATAGGACAAATGCACGAAGAAATTAATTGTATCTCCACTACAATTTCTATGCTGGACGACATCTTGGCTTATGAAATTGAAGAAAAATTAGATATTGAAAATTTATCTTTTGGAAGATCCATTAAAATTGATGAAAGAAAAATTATAAATGCTTCGTCAATAAACTTAGATAAAAAAAATATTTTTTTATTTAAGAAGGGAGACATTGTCTCAATAGGCAAATTAGACGGTAATTTGTTTAAACCAAATAAAATATTAATATAGGAGAACTGATGTCGATAACAAAAGAAAATAAAAAAAATCTTATTAATGAATTTTCTAAAAATGAAAAAGATACTGGATCAGCAGGTGTTCAAATAGCAGTTTTAACAGAAAGAATAAAAAATTTAACTGAACATTTTAAGACTCACAATAAAGATAATCATTCAAAAAGAGGACTAGTATCATTAGTTAATAAAAGAAAAAAATTATTAAACTACTTATCTAAAAAAAATAAATCTGAATATTCAGATTTAATTAAAAAATTAAATATTAGAGGTTAAAAAAAGAGGATAAATAAAAATTATGTTTGATGTGAAAAATGTAGAAATTGAATGGGCTGGAAGAACACTTAAATTAGAAACTGGAAAAATAGCTAGACAAGCTGACTCAACAGTTATAGCCACTTATGGTGGTACGACAGTTATGTGTAATGTAGTTGCTGCAAAAGAAGCAAATCCTGATATGGATTTTTTCCCCTTAACAGTAAATTATCAAGAAAAATATTATTCTGTAGGAAAAATACCTGGTGGTTTTTTTAAAAGAGAGGCTAGACCAACTGAAAAAGAAACATTAGTTTCTCGATTAATTGATAGGCCAGTTAGACCATTATTCCATAAAGATTTTAAAAATGAGACCCAAGTTACTTGTACTGTATTATCGCATGATCAAGAAAATGATTCAGATGTTGTAGCAATGGTAGCAGCAAGTGCTGCATTAACTTTATCTGGTTTGCCATTTTTAGGCCCACTAGGAGCAATTAAGATTGGTTTTATAGATGATGAGTTTGTTGTTAACCCAAGCAAGAGTCAATTATCAAATTCTAAACTAGAATTAGTATTGGCAGGGACCAAAGAAGGTGTACTAATGATCGAGTCTGAAGCTCACGAGCTTTCAGAAAAACAAATGCTAGATGCAGTAGTTCTTGGTCAAGAAAATTATAAAACAGTGATTGAAGCAATAATTTCCTTAGCTAAAAAAGCGGCAAAAGAACCCTGGGAACTTAAAGAAAAAGATGAAGAAATTAAAAATCTACCATCTAAGATCAACGAAGACTTTGGTAAAGATTTTATAGATGCTTATAAAATAACTGAAAAACAAAAAAGATCAGAAAAATTATCTTCATTACGAAATGAAATTTCTGAAAAATTTGTAAGTGAAATACTCTCACCAGTATTGGTTTCAGATGCAATAAAAAATGTAGAAAAAGATATAGTTAGAGGAGAATTAATTAATACTGGTAATAGAATTGATGGAAGAGATACAAAAACAGTCCGTCCAATTGTGTGTGAAACTGGAGTTTTAGAAAGAACTCACGGATCTGCATTATTTACAAGAGGAGAAACACAAGCTCTTGTAGTTTCAACTTTGGGAACTGGGCAAGACGAGCAAAGAATAGATGCAATTGATGGTGAATATACAGAGAATTTTATGCTTCATTACAATTTTCCACCTTACTCTGTTGGAGAAGTTGGAAGAATAGGTTCTACCAGTAGAAGAGAAATAGGACATGGAAAATTAGCCTGGAGAGCTATTCACCCAATGTTACCTTCAAAAGAAAAGTTTCCTTACACTTATAGAGTAGTATCTGAAATTACAGAATCTAATGGATCTAGCTCTATGGCAACTGTTTGTGGTACCTCAATGTCTTTAATGGATGCAGGAGTGCCTTTAGAAAGACCAGTAGCAGGTATCGCGATGGGCTTAATCAAAGAGAATGATAAATATGTGATATTATCAGACATACTTGGTGATGAAGATCATCTTGGTGATATGGATTTTAAAGTTGCAGGAACTTCTGAAGGAATAACTTCATTACAAATGGATATTAAAATAACTAGTATAACAGCTGAAATTATGGAAGAAGCATTAGCGCAAGCTAAAGATGGACGCTTCCATATACTTGGTGAAATGGCTAAAGCAATTGATAAACCTAATCAATCGATATCTCAATACGCCCCAACAATAACTAATCTACAAATAAATAAAGATAAAATTAGAGAAGTTATTGGTAAAGGAGGAGCAGTTATTAGAGAAATATCTGAGACAACTGGAGCTAAAATTGAAATCAATGATGAAGGTTTAGTGAGTATTGCAGCTGTAGATCAAAAATCTGGAAATGATGCATTAGAATGGATCAAAGGTATTGTCGAAGAGCCAGAGATTGGTAAAATTTATGATGGTAAAGTTATAAAGATAATGGACTTTGGTGCTTTTGTTAATTTCATGGGATCTACAGATGGTCTTGTTCATATTAGTCAATTAAAAAATGAAAGAGTAGAGAAAGTTGAAGATGTTATTAGTGAAGGAGATATCGTTAAAGTAAAAGTATTGGATATCGACTCAAGAGGAAAAATAAAACTTTCTATGAAAGCAGTTGACGCAGAAGAAAACGCTTAAATTACCTAAATTAATTGGGCACAGAGGTGTAAAAGATCTGTGTCCAGAAAACACTTTAGAATCTATCTTAAAGGCATTCGATTTAGGTTTAAGTTTTGTAGAGATAGATGTTAAGATTTCTAAAGATAGAGTTCCAATTTTATTACATGATGACACACTTGATAGAACTACTAATGGAAGTGGGCTTGCAATTGATTATGATTATGAGAACATAAAAAAACTTGATGCGGGAGAATTTTTTTATAAAGAAAATACAAATATTTTTGTTCCAAAGTTAGAAGATATTCTTAGTTTATGTACTAATTACAATGGTAATTTAAATATCGAATTAAAACCCAATAAAAAGTTTGAAAAAGAAAATGTTTATCAAATATATAAAATTATTAAAAATATTAATCAAATAGATATTTTTTTCTCCTCATTTGATATGATTTCTATTTTAGAAATTTCAAAACTTTACCCTCAATCTATACGTAGTTTTTTATTAGATGATTTTAAAGAATATAATATTGATGATTTGATTAGTATATCAATTAATCACGATTTAAAAATTTGTGGATTAAATATAGATCTTGTTACTGCTGATATTATAAAAAAAATTAAAGAAAACAATATGGCAATAACTGTTTATTCAGATAAAAATATAAATTTATCTAACGCTAATGATATTTTCTCTATAGGTGTTGATAGTATTTTTGTTGATAATCCTTTAGATTTATTAGGAAAATTTTAGAAATTATTAGGCATTCCAATAATATTGTAACCACAGTCAACATAATGTACTTCACCAGTAACTGCAGAAGATAAATCACTAACAAAGTATAAAGCAGATTTACCAATTTCATCTAGTTTTGCATTTCGTTTCAATGCTGAATGTTCTTCTGTAAATTTAAACACCTCCCTAGCATTATTTATTGCTGCACCAGCAATTGTTCTCATAGGTCCTGCTGAGATTGCATTAACACGAATATTTTTTGTACCTAAATCAACACTCAAGTACTTTACACTTGTTTCTAAGGCCGCTTTTGCAATTCCCATTAAATTATAATTTGGAATCACTTTATTTGACCCATAAAAAGTAAGGGTGAGAATACTTCCACCATCATTCATTATTGGTTCAAAACTTCTTGCAAGACTGGTTAATGAAAAACATGATATTTCCAAACAATTAATAAAATTATCCTTTGTAGTATCAACATATCTTCCATTCAATTCTGATTTATCTGCAAATGCAACAGCGTGAATTATAAAATCAATCGTACCCCATGCTTTTTTTATAATTTCCACAGATTTGTTTATTGAGTCATCATTATTGAAATCACATTCTATGAGTATTTTTGAATTAATTTTTTCAGAAAGTGGCTTCACTCTTTTCAATAATATTTTATTTTGATAGCCAATGGCTATTTCAGCACCATTATCAGCTAATTGTTTTGCAATTCCCCATGCAATTGAATGATTATTTGCAATACCAAATACTAAACCTCTTTTATTTTTAAGCATGATATTTAGAGAATACTAATGTTGCATTTGTACCACCGAAACCAAAACTATTCGACATAACATGCTCTATTTCAACATCATTTTCGGTTTTTAAAAGAATATTACAATCTTTGGCATTATCATCGAGATTATCAATATTAGCAGAACCACTAATAAAATTATTTTTCATCATCAATAAACTATAAATTGCCTCATGCACACCAGTTGCTCCTAAAGAATGACCAGTTAAAGATTTTGTTGAACTCATTTTAGGAATATTTGAGCCAAAAACATTTTTGATTGCTTCTAATTCTTTTACATCTCCTATTGGAGTACTTGTTCCATGTGTATTAATATAATCAATTTTACCATCAATATTTTTTAATGCTTGCTTCATGCATCTTTCTGCTCCTTCTCCAGAAGGTTGTACCATATCGTATCCATCTGAAGTTGCTCCATATCCTGTTATTTCACCATATATTTTAGCACCTCTTGATTTTGCATGCTTTAATTCTTCAAGTACTAAAGTTCCACCACCGCCAGCAATTACAAATCCATCTCTATCTGCATCATATGCCCTTGAAGATATATTAGGCGTAGAATTATATTTTGATGACAAAGCGCCCATTGCATCAAATAAAATTGATAATGTCCAATGAAGCTCTTCACCACCACCAGCAAAAACAATATTTTGTTTTCCCATTTGAATTAGTTCATATGCATTACCAATACAATGTGAACTTGTTGAACATGCTGAAGTTATTGAATAATTAACCCCTTTGATTTTAAAAGGAGTCGCTAGAGTTGCAGAATTTGTACTAGACATTGCTCTTGGAACCATAAATGGTCCAATTTTTTTGGAGCCTGAATTTTTTCCAATCTCAGAAGACTTAAATAAATTTTGAGTAGATGGGCCACCTGATCCAACAATTATACCAGTCAATTCATTTGAAACATCACTATCCTCTAAACCTGAGTCATTTATTGCATCTCTCATAGCAATATAGTTATAAGCTGCTCCATCACCCATAAACCTGAGTAATCTTCTATCTATTTCGTTACTGATATCTATTTTTGGTTTACCATGTACAAGACTTCTAAAAGAAAATTCTTCATATTCTTCTGCACTTGTAATCCCAGATTTTAAATTTTTTAGACTGTCTATAACGTCTGATTGATTATTACCAATGCATGATACGATACCTAAACCTGTTACTACTACTCTATTCATTTATTATTTCTCAGCTGAAAATAAACCAACTTTCATATCTTTAGCTTCGTAAATTGTTTCACCATCAGCTTTTAATACACCGTCTCCTACGCCTAAAATCAATTTTCTTAGTATAAGTCTTTTTAAAGATATATGGTAAGTTACTTTTTTAACTTTTTGTAAAACTTGACCAGTAAACTTAACCTCACCTACTCCCAGAGCTCTACCTTTTCCTGGTTGTTCTAGCCATCCTAAATAAAAACCAAGTAATTGCCACATAGCGTCTAAACCCAAACAACCTGGCATTACTGGATCATCTTTAAAATGACATTCAAAAAACCATAAATCTTCTTTAATGTCTAATTCTGCAATAACTTCACCTTTAGAAAATAATCCACCATTTTCATTTATTTCAGTAATTCTATCAAACATTAACATAGGAGGCAGTGGAAGTTGTGCGTTTCCTTTTCCAAAAAGTAAACCATTTGCACAATCAATTAATTGATCGTAGGTAAATGAATTTTGTTTCATAATTTTAATTAAACTTTTTTTATGTATTTATCAATTAACTTAAACTGATTTTAAATAACAATCATGTTTACTTTTAATAACAATATTATCAATGCTTAATTTTTTCCCATCAGAAATTGTCATTATATTAGTTTCATCCTTTAAATTTAAATAATAATTAATTATTTTTTGAGCAGCAATTAAACCTGCTAACCCTGCAGAAATGCCTGAAATACCTACTACACTACATCTTGGAAGATCAATATCATCTTTGTTAGGAAATATACAATTTAAACATAGATGATTATTTTTATTTGAATTATTGAAAAGAATTATCTGTAAATCGTGTCTTAATGCCGAGGAATATAAAAAATTGATAGAGTTTTTAAGACAATATTCATTTAATAATTTAGAACTAAACCAATCATCAGTTGCATCAACAATTATAGAACATTCTTTTAAAGAATTTAAATTTAAAGAATCAACATTTTCATCAATAGTATTAATTTTACATTCAGCATTGATTAACTTTAATTTATATTTTGCTACATCAACCTTTTTTTTCCCAATATCATTTAAATTAAACAATATTTGTCTATTAAGATTACTTTTTTCAACAATGTCTCCGTCTACTATTAACAATTCTTTAATTCCAGAGTTTACTAAATACTGACTTAAAGGACATCCTATACCTCCCATACCTATAATACCAATTTTTATGTTAGATAATTTTTTTAGGTTTTCTTCAGAAAATTCTTTTAAAATAAATAACCTGCTGAAAATTTTATATTCTTCTTCAGAGTAATTATTCATAATCCTATATAGTATTATAAATTTGTTTTATAATTTGTTTTGCACAATTTACCTTTGTCATTTTCTTAAATTTTTTTGTCTGGTTTTTTGTAATTATCGATATTTGATTATAATCTGAACCAAAAACTTTATTTTTACTATCGATTTTATTGTAAACAATCATATCACATTTTTTATTAGCTAATTTTTTTTTGGCATTATTAATACCCCCTGTTTCCGCTGCAAAACCTACTAAAAATTTAGGTCTTTGAGTTTTACTTTTTCCAATTTTTTCTAAAATATCAATATTCTTATGAAGACTAATTTTTAAATTTTTATTTTTTTTAATCTTGGATTTATTGATATTTTTATTTTTGAAATCAGATACTGCAGCAGTAAAAATTCCTATATCAATTTTAGATATTTTTCTAATTTTTTGATACATTTCGTTTGCTGACTTTATTTGAATAAATTTCAAATTTGGTGGAGGGTCCAAATTCGTTGGTCCAGATATCAAGGTTACATTCGCTCCGTACAAAACAAGTTGTGAGGCAATTTCATAACCTTGTTTTCCAGAAGATTGATTTGAAATAAACCTAACTGGATCAATCATTTCAATTGTTGGACCTGCAGTTACTAGGCATTTTTTATCTTTTAATAAATTAATATTTTCTAATCTTCTAAAAATTCTATTTACTATATTTTTTGAATTATCAATTCTACCTAAACCGAATTCTCCACATTTTAGATTTCCAACTTTTGGGCCAATAAACTCGTGACCACTATCTTTTAATAATCTAACATTTTTTTGATTAATTTTATTATGCCACATAAAGCTATTCATTGCTGGGACAAACAAAATTTTTTTGTTTGAAGCAAGTAATGTATTAGAAGCTAAATTATCTCCATATCCATTAGCAAACTTAGCAATAGAATTGGCTGTAGCCGGACAGACAACTATTATATCATTATCTCTTGATAAATTAATATGAAGCATCTTATTTTTTTTCTCATCTTCATCAGTAAAAATTCTATTTTTAAGTATTTTTTTTATATCTGATATTTTTACATATTTTTTTGCCTCTTTAGTTAGAATGCAACTAATTTTTACTTCGTTAATATTCATTAAAGCAATAATTTCTTTACATCGAGATGCAGCAATAGAGCCAGTTATTATAAATAAAATTTTATTCATTACAATTTATAGCCAGTATGTATTGCTATAATTCCATTAAATAGATTAATAGTCTCCACTTTAGTAAATCCGCAATCACGTAAATTTATGCTTAGCTCTTCTTGTGATGGAAACAAATCAATACTTTCACTCAAATAGTTATAAGCATTTTTATCTTTAGCAACTATTTCTCCTAACAGAGGTAAGATCTTTGCTTTGTAAATTTTATATGAACTTGATATCAAAGATGATTTAGGTGTACTAAATTCTAAGCAACAATATTTACCACCAGGTTTAAGAACTCTGTAAGCTTCTTTTATAGATAATAAATATTCGGTCACATTTCTTAAGCAGAAAGAAATAGTGTATTTATCAAAAAAATTATTTTCAAAATTTAACTTTTCAGCATTACCAATAAAATATTTAATATTTTTTTCTTTTTTTAATCTTTTTCTTCCTTCTAATAACATTTCTTCATTTAGATCCAGAAGATAAAGACTGATTGGTAAATTTTCTTTTAAAATTTCACTGGCAATATCACCAGAACCAGAACCAACATCCAAAATAATTTCATTTTCTTTTAGATCTACAGTCTCTACAAATCTTTTTTTCCATAAACGATGCATACCTAAACTCATTAAATCATTCATAATATCGTAGCTTGGAGCTACACTTGAAAATACATTTTGAACAAGTTTAGTCTTTTGTTTTGAATTTACTTTTGTATAACCAAAATTATAATCTTTTTTCATTATGCCAGAATTACCTGAAGTTGAAACTACAGTTAAAGGACTTAGTGTAATATTGAATCATAAAATATCTAACGTCAAAATTCATACATCAAAACTTCGTTTTAAAATTCCAAATAATATATCTAATATACTACGTAACTCCAATATATCCAACCTAAGACGCATAGCAAAGTTCATAATCATAGATTTAGATACAGAGTATTCTCTAGTAATACATTTAGGAATGTCAGGAAGATTAAAAACTGCCGATAAAAGCTACAAAAGAATAAAACATGATCATTTTGTAATGTACTTTTTAAGTGGAATGATACTTGTTTATCATGATCCCAGAAAATTTGGATTTATAGATATTGTACAAACAAAAGATCTACGAAAAAAAAAATATATATTGACATTAGGTGTAGATGCGCTGAACCCAAATCTTACTGCACAAATGATATTTAATAAAATTTCAAAATCTGAGGTCCCAATAAAGCAAATTTTACTTAATCAAAAATTAATTTCAGGCATAGGTAATATTTATGCATCGGAGATTCTATTTGATTCTAAAATTTCGCCACTTACGTTCGGTAAGGATTTAGAAATTAGTCTCATTATGAAACTAATTAAGTCTATTAGAAAAATTTTAAAGAAAGCAATAAAATCTGGAGGATCAAGTATACGAGATTATAGGTCTACTGACGGTACATTAGGAAATTTTCAGTCTAATTTTAAGGTATACAATCAAGAAGGAAAAAAAATAGGTAATGATAAGGTTAAAAAGATCGTTCAATATGGAAGATCTACTTTTTATTGCCCTAAAATTCAAAATAATAAGTAATTCAACATTAAATACTAATTGACTTAATTTATTTTGAATTTATAGCACCAATATGGCTAACCATGCATCAGCAAAAAAAAGATCTAGGCAGAACAAAACTAGAAATACTGTTAATTCTCAATACTTGTCTAAATTTAGAAACGCTCTAAATAAATTTAAATCATCACTTGAAGCAAAAAATGAGGAGGAAATCCAAAAATCCTTCAGCAATGTCAACTCAATAATGGCCAGAGCTTCAAAAAAAGGTATTTTTAAAAAAGAATACATATCCAGAAAGTTATCCTCTTTATCAAAACAAATTTCAAAAAAATAATTTTTTTTTAATTTTTTTCTCTTTTCTTCTTGCTAAAAATACTTAAAGGGTGTTCATTAAGTAAATTAATTTGGTGAATTATTTTACGACTTTAGATTTTTTTCGTAAAATTTATTAAGTAAAAAATCAGTCTTGTTGGGGGAAAATGGATAATACATCTACTACGTTTGATGAAAGTAAGTGGTTGTCCTTTAAAAAAAATATTAAGAAAAAAGTTGGTGATTCTGCCTTTAATAATTGGTTAAAGCATTTAAACTATGTTTCATTAGATGATACCACAATAACTTTTTCGGTACCAACAAAGTTTTTAAGAGACTGGATAGTTAATAACTATTCAGATAAAATTAAGATTGAAGCAAAAAATCATATTGAAAAAGTAGATACAATCAAATTTGTTGTTAAACCTTCTGGTGGCAGGATTGTACCTGGAACAACACGAACAATAAAGAGCAATGATAATCATTGGAAATCAACTCTAGACCTTAGATCAAACCAATCTTCAACATATCCAAATGAATTTGGAGCACCTTTAGATCCTCGTTTTACATTCGAAAATTTTGTTGTTGGAAAACCCAATGAACTTGCATTTGCTGCTTCGCAAAGAGTTTCCGAAGCAGATAAAATTACATTCAATCCACTTTTTCTATGTGGTGGTGTTGGTTTGGGTAAAACACACCTAATGCATGCTATAGGGTGGAAAATTAAACAACAGCAACCTGAAAGGAAAGTCATATATCTTTCTGCTGAAAAATTTATGTATCAGTTTGTCAGAGCTTTAAGATATAAGGATACATCTGCGTTTAAAGAACAATTTAGGTCTATAGATGTTCTGATGATAGATGACGTTCAATTTATAAGTGGTAAAGATAATACTCAGGAAGAATTTTTTCATACTTTCAATGCTCTAATTGAACAAAATAAACAAATTGTTATATCGGCTGATAAAACACCTACAGACCTTGATGGTGTTCAAGAAAGACTAAAATCAAGACTTGGTTGTGGATTAGTTGCAGATATACATCCAACTACATATGAATTAAGGCTTGGTATATTGATTGAGAAAGCACACAAAAGAGGAGTAGCAATTCCTCCAAAAGTTTTGGAATTTCTATCACATCGTATCATTTCTAATGTAAGAGAAATGGAAGGGGCTCTAAACAGATTAGTAGCCCATGCTACATTAGTTGGCACATCGATTACTGTTGAAACTGCACAGTTAGTTCTTCAAGATTTATTAAAATCATCAAATAAAAAAATTACTATTGAAGAAATTCAGAAGAAGGTTGCAGAACATTTTAACATTAGGATTACTGATATGCATTCTCCAAGAAGATCTCGCTCAGTAGCACGTCCAAGACAAATAGCTATGTATCTGGCAAAATCAATAACTTCCAGATCCTTACCTGAAATTGGTAGAAAATTTGGAGGCAGAGATCACACTACCGTTATGCATGCTGTTAAAAAGATAGAAGAACTCAAATTATCCGATGTAAATTTTAATGAAGATCTTGAGTTATTAAAAAGACTTATAGATTCTTAAATCTTTTTATCATATGCTTAGATATGAAATTTAAAATATCGCGTTCAGATTTTTTTAGAACCCTGTCTCATTTACAAGGAATTGTTGATAAAAAAAATTCTCTTCCAATTTTAGCTAATATCTTAATTGAAGCTCAAGATAATAACTTAATATTATCTTCTACAGATATGGATATTTCATTGGTAGAACAAATTAAATGTAATGTTATGGAAAATGGTTCAACAACAATTAATTCCCAAATAATATATGATATTGTAAGAAAATTAGATGACAATAGCGATATAGAAATAATCTCAAATAATGGAAAATTACTTACTTTGAGATCTGTAGGATCAAGGTTTTCTCTAGCATGTCTACCTAAAGAAGACTACCCGCTTATTAATAATGATAATCAAAATTCTGATATTAAAATAAATTCAAAAACTCTTTATAAATTAATTGATAAAACAAAATTTGCAATTTCAAATGAAGAAACTAGATATTTTTTAAATGGTTTGTATTTTAATGTAACAAACGAAAATAACAAAAATATTGTTACATTAGTAGGAACAGATGGACACAGATTGGCAAAGTTTAGTCACGAAATCCAAGGGAAAATAGAACAGTTTCCTGGAGTAATTATTCCTAAAAAAACTATTTATGAATTATCTAAATTATTATCTGAGATAGATAGAGATATTCAAATTTCAATTAGTTCAAATAAGATCATATTTATTATAGATGATATAACTTTCACTTCCAAATTAATTGATGGCAGTTTTCCAGATTATAAAAGAGTCATACCCAATGATAATGTTAATGTGCTTAAAATAAATAGATACAAGTTATTGTCAGCTGTAGATAGAGTTAGTACAATAGCAAATGAAAAATCTCCAGTAATAAAGTTCAAATTATTACAAAATGTTTTAAATTTAAATACTATCAATAGTGAAAATAGTACTGCATCTGAGGATCTAAAAATAGATTATAATGGAGATGAAATTGAAATAGGTTTTAATTCAAAATATATTATGGATATAGTAAATAATTTAGAAGATGATGAAATTTCAATTTATTTGAAAGATAATACCTCACCAATAATTGCACAAGAAAATTCAAATACAAATCTTGTATATGTGTTGATGCCTATGAGAGTCTAAAATTTGGCAAAAATTAAAAATATTGAATTTAACAATTTTAGAAATTTCTCAAATTTTAAGATTTCATTTGATAATAATTTGAATATTTTATTTGGGGATAATGGATGTGGTAAAACTAATATCTTAGAAGGTATATCTCTTTTATCTAAAGGTAGAGGATTAAGAAATGCTAATATTTCAAACTTAATAAAATATAAAAAAATAAACTTTGAAATTAAAAAAAATATTGAATTAAAAAAAAATTCTTATGATATTAAAATTTTTACAGATAAGACTAATAATAAATACAAAAAAAAAATTAAAATTAACGACGATTCATCAAAAGATTCTCTAGATTTTTTAAATAAATCAATTTCCTTTCTAACCTTCCTTCCTGAAATGGAAAGATTATTCCAATCTTCACCTACTAACAAAAGAAATTTTATAGATAGATTAATTTTTTCTGGAAGGAATGAATATAACACATTGATGAATAGGTACAAAAAATATTTAATTGAGAGGATTAATATACTCAAATCAGATAATTATGATGAACATTGGTTAAAGCAAATTGAAAAAGAAATTAGTATAACGGGATTAGAAATATATAAAGCAAGAAATTCTCAACTTAAATTATTAAATCAAAATTTGGATAAGTTAGAAAATTCTAATAAATTTAAATTTATTTTTAAGCTAGAAATTAAAGATAATTTTTTTAATACACATCTAGATTTAGATAAATACTTATCAATTTTATATAAATCTAGAAGCTTGGACAAATTTAATGGTGGAACTAATATTGGACCTCACAGATCTAATATTAATGTAAAAATCAATAATGAATATGATGCCTCACTTTTGTCTACTGGACAACAAAAGACGTTAGTTTTAATGATTTTACTTGCTCAATGTAATTTCTTAATAAATGATAAAAATATAACTCCAATTCTTTTATTTGATGAGATTGGATCACATTTAGATTCAGTGAACCGTGAATTATTATTAGATATGATCAATCGATTTGATATTCAATTTTTTTTAACTGGAACTGAAAGAAATTTATTTTCTTTTGTATCAACAAATGCTCAATTTTATAATATAAGTAATATATGAATTCTGAATATTCTTCTGACTCAATAAAAGTACTAAAAGGTCTTGAGGCTGTAAGGAAAAGACCGGGTATGTACATTGGTGATACAGATGATGGTTCTGGTCTTCACCAAATGATTTATGAGGTACTTGATAATTCAATTGATGAGGCATTAGCTGGTTATTGTAATAAGATAGAGGTAATACTTAATGCCGATGGCACAGCTACAATCTCAGATAATGGAAGAGGTATACCAGTAGATCTACATAAAACAGAAAAAATACCCGCAGCTCAACTAATAATGACTGAACTTCATGCTGGAGGAAAATTTGATCAAAATAGCTATAAAGTTTCCGGCGGTTTACATGGGGTAGGGGTTTCAGTAGTTAACGCACTGTCACAAAATTTAATTTTAGAAATTAATAGAGATGGTAAGATTTATAATATTGAATTTGAAAATGGAGTGGTAAAAAAAGAATTAAATATAATTGGCTCTTCAGAAAAAATTAATGGTGATTTTTTTACTGGTACAAAAATAAAATTTCTTCCAACTACTAATATTTTTAAAGATATTAATTTTAATTTTAAAGTAATTGAGAAAAGACTTAGAGAATTAGCATTTTTAAATACAGGTGTAAGTATTCTATTGATAGATAAAAGAGAATCAGAAGAAAAAGAAATTAATTTTAAGTATGATGGTGGAATTAAAGAATATGTTACATATTTGAATGATGGAAAAAATTTAATTCATCAAACTCCAATATTTTTTAAAGGGGAAAAGAATAATATTTCAATTGAGTGTGCATTACAATGGACAGACAGCTACCATGAAAATACTATTTGTTTTACAAATAATATAATTCAAAGAGATGGTGGAACACATCTAGCTGGTTTCAGAGGTGCTTTAACAAGATCAATAGTTAATTACATTAACAAAAATACAAAAACATCTAATAATATAAATGGTGAAGATGCAAGAGAAGGTTTAACATCTATAATTTCGGTTAAGTTACCAGATCCTAAATTTTCTAGTCAAACAAAAGATAAACTTGTTTCATCAGAAGTAAGACCAGTTATTGAATCAACAAGTCAAAATAAATTAGAACAATGGATAGAAGAGAATCCATCTGAAATTAAAAAAGTAATAGATAAAATTATAGAAGCCTCAAACGCAAGAGAAGCTGCAAGAAAAGCTAGAGAATTAACAAGACGTAAGACAGGTTTGGAAAATACTTCATTACCTGGGAAACTTGCTGATTGCCAAGAAAAAAATCCAGAACTATCAGAACTATTCATTGTTGAAGGTGACTCTGCAGGAGGTTCAGCAAAGCAAGGTAGAGATAGAAAGAATCAAGCTATTTTACCTTTAAGAGGAAAAATACTAAATGTTGAAAGAGCAAACGATAAACAAGTTTTAACTAGTAACGAGATAGGTGCATTAATTACTGCTATAGGTGGCGGAGTAGGAAACCCAACAGATGATATAGATCAAAATAAAATAGAAGGAAAATTTGATTTATCAAAAATGAGATATCATAAAATAATTATTATGACTGATGCGGATGTTGATGGTAGTCATATCAGAACACTTTTGCTAACCTTTTTTTATAGACATATGAAACCAATAATTGATTCTGGAAGATTGTATATTGCACAGCCTCCACTTTATAGACTTAAAAAGGGAAATTCCACAGTCTACAAGAAAGATGATTATGATTTAGAAGATTATTTGATAGAAGAGGGTTTAAAAAATACAATTTTTGAAAACACACAAAGTTCACAAATAGCTGGTGAAGAATTAAAACAAATTATTTATCTCTCAAAAAAAACTAAAAATTTAGTACTACCTCTTTTAAGAAGAGTAGATAACAAAGACATAATTGAACATACAGCCATTGTACGAGGTTTAGATTTAAGAAATCTTAAGGATGAAACAATTGGCCAAGAAATCGCTAAATATCTCCAACAAAGATTAAATCTTATATCTAATATATCACAAAAAAATTGGGAAGTTACTTACAATAATCACTCTATTTTGTTTAAAAGAACAATCAGAGGTTTCACCGAAAAATATACTGTTGATGAAAATTTCATTGTTACTCCTGAGGCAAAAGCATTGAATGATCTTAAAGACGAATTAATGGAAAATTTTTATCGTCTAAAAGAAAGTGGTTGTGGAATTTTAACTCATAAAAACGAAGAATTTAAAATTTATGGCCCATTAGATTTAATTGATAAAATATTAGAAATTGGAAAATCTGGTCTGCAGATTAATAGGTATAAAGGTTTAGGTGAAATGAACCCTGATCAATTATGGGAAACAACACTTGATCAAAATGAAAGAGTTTTGCTAGCAGTTAAAATCAATGAAGTTGATGCTGCCAATAAAGCTTTTGAAGATCTTATGGGTGGTGAGACAGAAGCAAGAAAAAAATTTATAGCTGAAAATTCATTGAAAGTAGCAAATCTCGATATTTAAAAATTAATGAACACAATACTACTTGGCAATCTTATAAAAATAAGATGGATAGCAATTTTTGGGCAATTCCTAGCTGTTTTTTTTGTTTATTATTTAGTTGAAATACAAATTCCCTTATTTGAAACATTAATAATAATATTGCTTTCAGTTGTAGTAAATTTTTATTCATACTTTGCAGAAAGAAAAAATAAATCTATTACTGATTTTAAAGCATTTTCTTTTCTACTTTTTGATACATTACAACTTGGTTTTTTACTTTTTTTAACAGGAGGAATAATTAACCCATTTTCTATTTTAATTTTAGCTCCAGTAATAACTTCAGCTTCATATTTACCTGCGTTAATGACGGTCATATTATCTTCAATATCGATAGCAATAATAATCATATTAAATTTTTACTTTGTACCTCTTGAACTAGGTGAAGACTTTTACTTACCTCAAATTTATAGTTTTGGTTTAGTAGCTTCTTTAATAATAACTGTAATTTTTATTGCAATCTATGCATATTTATTTGCTAGCTCATCTAGACAAATTTCTAATGCTCTATCTATTTCTAAACTTCAAATTCTTAATCAAAAAAAAATAACTGAAGTAGGTTCTTTAAGTGCAGCGGCAGCTCACGAACTTGGTACACCTCTAAATACTATTTTTTTAATTCTAAACGATCTATTAAAAGAAAAAAAATTAACTGATGATAAAAATATTGTAAAAGATATTATTTTATTAAAATCTCAAGCTGAAAGGTGTAAGGAAATACTTCAGAGTTTTTCAAAAAATCCCCTTAAATTGAAAGATAAATTCTTAGAAAAAGTAAAAATTACTGACTTGATAAAAATTAATTTTGACAAATTTAATAAAAATAAAAAATTAAGAATAAAAAAAAATCTAGTAATTGAAGAACCTGAAAT
>CACNAF010000003.1:0-75985 GCA_902618385.1 uncultured Alphaproteobacteria bacterium
GCAGCAAGATGGGTAAGTGACTCTAGAGACTCAGAAAGAAAAGAAAGATTAAAAGCTATAAATGATTCATTAAAACTTTATAGATGTCATTCAATAATGAATTGTACTAGGTCTTGTCCTAAAGGTCTAAATCCAGCCAAAGAAATTGCTGGACTTAAAAAGGCTATTGTTACAGAATTATAATTAAAGTATAAAACTTAAATGAGAAAAAAAATTGCTCTCATTGGAGCAGGCAATATCGGCGGAACTCTTGCACAACTTGTTAGTTTAAAAGAATTAGGTGATGTAGTTTTATTAGATATTTTTGAAGGGATGCCTAAGGGTAAATCTTTAGATCTTGCTCAGTCATCTTCCATTGAGGGATTTCATGCAGATTTTAAAGGTACTTCAAGTTTTAGAGATATCAAAAATTCTGATGTAGTAATAGTTACTGCAGGTTTTCCAAGAAAACCTGGCATGTCCCGAGATGATCTTGTAGAAAAAAATTCAATTATCATTCAAAATGTAGGGAAAAATATTAAAAAATATTGTCCAAAAGCATTTGTTATATGCATTACTAATCCACTCGATGCAATGGTAAGTGTCCTTCAGAAATCATCAGGCCTTAAAACAAATATGTGTATTGGTATGGCAGGTGTTTTGGATAGTGCAAGATTAAAATACTTTTTATCCAAGGAGTTTAATGTGTCAATTAATGATATCAGCGCTTTTGTCTTAGGCGGTCATGGAGACACGATGGTTCCGCTTATGCGATACTCAACAGTATCAGGTATTCCTGTACCTGAATTAATAAAGATGAAGTGCACAACAAAAAAAAATATCGACAAAATTATTCAAAGAACACGTGATGGTGGTGCTGAAATTGTAAAACTCATGAACACATCTGCCTATTATGCACCAGCTTCTTCAGCTATACAAATGGCAGAGTCATTCTTGTTAGATCAAAAAAGATTATTACCATGTGCTGCATATCTTAATGGTGAATATGGAGTAAAAGGGCTTTATGTTGGGGTTCCAGTTATCATTGGCAAAAAAGGTGTTGAAAAAATTATTGAATTAAAACTTAATAATAATGAAAAGAAAGAATTTAATCATTCCGTTAAAGCAGTAAAATTATTAACTACATTGTCTAACAAGCTTCTAAATAAGAAAAATAAAAAATAATTGTATTTTTCATCTAATCTAATTATTACCTTTTTATCAAAATGAATTTGCATGAATACCAAGCTAAAGATCTACTAAGAAAGTACAATCTACCTATACTTGAGGGCAAAAGTTACATTGAAAATGTTGATGATTTAGAAAAAGATTTACAAAATATAAAAGGACCACCTTGGGTTATCAAATCACAGATACATGCTGGAGGAAGAGGAGCAGGGAAATTTTTAAAACCATTTAATACAAAAGGTGGAGTACAAATAACAGAATCAATTGATGATGCACAAAAAATTGCAAAAGGAATGATGGGTAACATATTGATTACAAAACAAACAGGTAATGAGGGAAAGTTAGTAAATAGAATTTATTTAGAAGCTGGATGTGAAATTGATAGGGAATATTATTTAAGTATTCTTCTTGATAGGAATCAATCAAAATTAATGATGATGGTATCTGATGCTGGTGGTGTAGACATAGAAGATGTAGCTGAGAAAACACCAGAAAGAATTCAATATGTTTATTTTGATAACTTAGAAGATTTTACAATTAGTGATAGTCTTCAAAATAAATTAAATTTTTCTATTAATGAGTTTAACCAATTTAAAGAAATTGTTTCAAATTTATGTAAGGCCTATGTCGAAATAGATGCTTCTTTAATTGAAATTAATCCTCTTGTTGTGACAAAAGATGAAAAACTAATTCTTTTAGATGCTAAAATTAATATTGATGATAATGCTCTGTATAGACAGGCTGACATTGAAAAATTAAAAGATACTTCAGAAGAAAATGATTTAGAACTTCAAGCTTCTGAAAACGATATGGTTTACATTAAACTAGACGGAAAAATAGGCTGTATGGTTAACGGAGCTGGGCTAGCTATGGCAACTATGGATATTATTAAACAATTTGGAATGGAGCCAGCCAATTTTTTAGATTTAGGTGGTACAGCAAATAAAGAAAGAGCTATTAAAGCTTTCAAGATTATTCAATCAGATAAAAATGTGAAATCTGTCTTCATAAATATTTTTGGAGGGATCATCCATTGTGATATGATTGCTAATGGCATCATTGATGCAATTAAAGAATTAGATTTTAAACTTCCTGTTGTTGTACGTTTTCAAGGAACAAATTCTAAAGAGGGAAGAGACATTATAAATAATTCATCATTAGGATTAATTTCAATTGATGATTTTTCAAATGCAGCTCAGAAAGCTGTGGAGTTATCAGAATAGTGTCAATTTTAGTTAATAAAAATACAAGACTTATTTGCCAAGGCTTTACCGGTTCACAAGGAACATATCATTCTGAACAAGCTATAGCATATGGTACAAACCTTGTAGGTGGTGTCACGCCTGGTAAAGGAGGGCAGACCCATTTAAATTTACCGGTTTTTAATACTGTTGCTGATGCAGTTAAACAAACTGAAGCAAACGCAACAGTCATTTATGTGCCTGCTAAGTTTGCTGCTAAAGCAATCCACGAAGCTTTAGATTCAAACATTGAATTAATTGTATGCATTACAGAAGGTATTCCAGTCTTAGATATGATTGATATAAAAAAAAGAATTATTGACAATAAAACATATTTGATTGGGCCAAACTGCCCAGGTTTAATAACACCTTCCGAATGCAAGATTGGTATCATGCCTGGTTTCATCCATAAAAAAGGTAAAATAGGTATAGTGAGTAGATCAGGAACATTAACTTATGAAGCTGTTGCACAAACAACAGAGGTAGGATTAGGTCAATCAACATGTGTTGGTATTGGTGGAGACCCAATACATGGTATGGATTTTGTAGATTGTATAAAGTTATTTTTAGAAGACGATGAGACTGAGGGAATATTAATGATAGGTGAAATTGGTGGCGAGGAGGAAGAAAATGCGGCAGAATTTATTTCAAATTCAAAAAGAAAAAAACCAGTTTCAGCATTTATAGCTGGACAATCTGCCCCTAAAGGAAAACGTATGGGTCATGCAGGTGCTATCGTTTCAGGCTCAAAAGGTACAGCACATTCCAAAATTAAATCTTTAGAAAATGCTGGAGTTTTGGTATCAAAATCTCCAGCATCATTGGGAAAAACTATGAAATTAGCAATGCAAAATGGGAATAATTAATTTCCATTAGTATGATTGTTATGCGAAATGGTTTTAGTTTAACAGAAGTCTATGAATGATACTTTCTTAAATAGTGCTAATGCTCCATATGTAGCCGAGCTATATTCTAAATTTAGAAATGACCCTGAAAGTGTGGATACAACTTGGAAAGATTTTTTTAATAATTTAAATGAAGATGACTACTCTGTTCTTAAAGATTTTGGAGGACCAGAATGGAAAGAACGTCCATCAAGTATAATAGATAAAAATTACATAACCAAGGTCATAAAATCAAATGCGAATTATAATTCTGATGAATTTAGAATTTCAACTTTAGATTCAATTAGAGCATTAAGATTAATTAGAGCTTTTAGAATTAATGGACATTTAATTGCAGATCTTGATCCTTTAGGAATATCTGAAAGAGAGTATCCTCAAGAATTAGATTATAAAAGCTATGGTTTCATTGAATCAGATTTAGAAAAAGAAATATTCATTGATGGAAGTTTGGGTTTAGAAAAAGGTAAATTAAAAAATATTATTAAAATATTAAAAGAAACTTATTCTGCTTCAATTGGTGTTGAATTTTTACACATACAACAAGCTGATCAAAAACAATGGGTCCAAGAAAGAATTGAAGAAGTAAGAAATAAAACAAATTTTACAAATGAGGGAAAAAAAGCAATATATAAAAGATTAGTTGAATCAGAACTATTTGAGCAGTTTTTAGATAAAAAGTTTTTAGGTACAAAGAGATACGGTATCGAAGGTGGTGAAGCGATGATACCTGGGATAGAGCAAATTGTTAAACAGGCATGTTTGTCTGGAATTGAAGATATTATTATTGGAACAGCTCATCGAGGGAGACTAACACTTCTATCAAGTGTTTTGGAAATGCCTTACAAAAAAATATTATCAAAATTCCAAGGATCTTTAAACGATCCAAATGAGGTACTAGGTTCGGGTGATGTAAAATATCATTTAGGAGTTTCTGCTGATCGTGAATTTGAAAAAAAGAAAATTCATTTATCGCTCACTTCTAACCCATCACATTTAGAAGCAGTTAACCCAGTTGTGGCAGGAAAAGTAAGAGCTAAACAAACTTTAGCTAAAGATAAAACAACAGATAAAGTTATAGGTTTATTAATTCATGGAGATGCAGCAATAGCTGGACAAGGAGTTGTGGCCGAAACATTTGCAATGTCACAATTAAGAGGGTTTAAAACAGGTGGCACAATTCATTTTGTAATTAACAATCAGATAGGTTTTACAACTATGCCACAATATGGACGATCAGCACCTTATTGTACTGAAATTGCAAAAATGGTTCAGGCACCAATATTTCATGTTAATGGCGATGACCCAGAAGCAGTAGTTCATGTTTGTAGACTTGCAACGGAATTTAGAAATAAATTTAAAGTCGATGTTGTTGTAGATATGTTTTGCTACAGAAGATCAGGACATAACGAAGCTGATGAACCTTCTTTTACTCAGCCACTAATGTATAAGGCTATCAAAAAACAAATTACTACAAGAAAAAAATATGAAAAAAAATTAATTGAGAATAATACTCTTTCAGAAGAAGAATCTAGAGACATTGTAGATTCTTTTAAAAATTTTTTAGATAAAGAATTTGAATCAACTAAAAATTATAAACCAAATAAAGTAGATTGGTTAGAGGGAACTTGGACAGGTTTATCAACTGCAACATTTGATGCAAGAAGAGGAAAAACATCTGTAAAAGAAAAAACATTAATTAACGTTGCTAAAAAAATTCATGAAATACCTGCAGATTTTAATGCTCATAGAAGAATAAAAAAAATTTATGGGGATCGATTAACAAGTGTCATCAACGGAAAAGGTATTGATTGGGCAACCTCTGAAAGTTTAGCTTTAGCAACACTTCTTGATGAGGGATACGGTGTTCGAATATCTGGACAAGATGTTGGAAGAGGAACATTTAGTCATAGACATGGTGTTCTATACGATCAAGAAAACGAAAATCGTTTTGTTCCATTAAGACACTTTCAAAACAATCAAGGTTACTTTGAAATTATAGATAGTTTTTTATCTGAGTTTGGTGTTCTTGGTTTTGAATATGGATATTCACAAGTTGATCCTAAGACACTTGTTATATGGGAAGCGCAGTTTGGTGATTTTGCAAATGGCGCACAAATTATGATTGATCAATTCATTAGTTCTGGAGAAAGAAAATGGTTGAGAATGTCTGGTTTAACAATGCTTCTTCCCCACGGACATGAAGGCCAAGGTCCTGAGCATACAAGTGGAAGATTAGAAAGATTTTTACAGATGTGTGCGGAAGATAATATGCAAATTGTTAATTGCACAAGTCCTGCCAATTATTTTCATGTTTTAAGACGGCAACTACATAGAAACTTTAGGAAACCTCTAATTATATTTACACCAAAATCTACACTTAGACATAGATCTAATGTTTCTAATATTGAAGATTATATTAATGGATCAACTTTCCATAGAATTCTTACTGATAAATTATCTGTTAAAGAAAAAAGGAAAAATAAAAGATTAATCATTTGCTCTGGTAAAATATATTTTGAACTTGCAGATCACATAGCAAAAAATAAAATTAAAAATCTCTCCATAATAAGATTAGAGCAGATTTATCCATTTCCTTATGAAAACTTTAGAGATGAATTAAAACATTATACTGATGCTGAAATTATCTGGGCACAAGAAGAGCCAAAAAATATGGGCGCCTGGGGTTTTGTGAAAGGTAGATTGGAAAGTGTTATGCAGGAAGCCAAAGTTAAACAAGAAAAAATATTCTATGTTGGTAGAAGTCCAGCTGCATCTCCTGCCGCTGGTTCTTTAGAAAGACACTTAAGTAACCAAGAAACTATTATAAAAATGGCAACTGAAGATTCGATTAGCAAAATTATCAAATCTTGGGCAGGTATTTCAACAAAATTAAAGACTAATCTGCCAATTGAATAAATTGACGTAAATGTTATTAAGCATTTAATTAATGAGTACTGAATTAATAGTTCCAACACTTGGAGAGTCAATTACGGAAGCAACTGTTTCAAAATGGCTTAAGAATATAGGCGATAATTTTGAAGCAGATGAACCTTTAGTTGAAATTGAGACAGACAAAATTACAGTTGAAGTACCAGCGCCTCATGCAGGCTCTCTAAAAGAAATAAAAGTTTCTGAAGGCACTGACGTTGAAATTGGTGGTATTTTAGGAATCTTAGTTGAATCAAAAGGCAAAACACCAAGTCCTAAAAAAACCCAAAATAAAGAAGAAAAAATAAAAGAAGAAGTAAAAGCAGTTAAGGTTGAAACAAAATCTTCACCCGCCAAATCTTCACCATCTGCAAGAAAAATTGCTGAAGAAAATAATATTAAACTTGAAGATGTCACCTCATCTCGTTCTGATGGAAGAATTAATAAAGAAGATGTAGTTTCTCATCTTTCTTCTTCAAATAAAACAAGCACTAAGAAAGGTGAAAGAGAAGAAGTAATTAAAATGTCTAAAATCAGACAGACAATATCTAAACGTTTAAAGGAGGCTCAAAATATAGCAGCCATACTTACGACTTTCAATGAAATTGACATGTCCAAAGTTATGGAAATTAGAAAATCAAAAAACCAAGAATTTCAAAGTCGGTATGAGGTCAAATTAGGTTTCATGTCATTTTTTGTAAAAGCGGTAGTGAAAAGTTTGCAAGAGTATCCAGCTGTGAATGCTGAAATTAAAGATGAAAATATAATTTATAAAAATCATTTTGATATAGGTATAGCTGTTGGAACTGAAAAAGGATTAGTCGTACCAATACTTAAAGATGCCGATCAATTGAGTTTTGGAGAAATAGAAACTAAAATTATTGATCTTAGTACAAAAGCCAAAGATGGAACGCTGACCATGGACGATTTGACTGGTGGAACTTTTACAATTTCAAATGGTGGCGTTTATGGATCAATGCTCAGCACCCCAATAATCAATAGACCTCAATCTGGAATTTTAGGGATGCATAATATTCAAAAAAGAGCAGTAGTTGTAAATGATGAAATAGTAATTAGGCCAATGATGTATGTTGCATTAAGTTATGATCATAGAATTATTGATGGAAAAGAAAGTGTTGGATTTTTAGTGAAAGTGAAAGAACTTCTAGAAGATCCATCCGAATTAGTATTAGGAATATAAAATGGAAGATTTTGATTTAATAGTAATTGGTGCGGGACCTGGCGGATATGTAGCTGCAATCAGAGCAGCTCAACTTGGAATGAAGGTTGCTTGTATAGAAAAAGAGCCGTCACTTGGTGGAACTTGCTTGAACATTGGATGCATACCTTCTAAAGCATTATTAAATTCATCTGAAAAATTTGTTGAAATTTCAAATCATGCTGCAGAGCATGGCATAAAAACATCAAAGATAGATTTAGACCTAAATGTTTTGATGGATCGCAAAACTAAGATTGTAAAAAAACTTACAACAGGGATCGGCTTTTTATTTAAGAAAAATAAAATAACGCATATTCCTGGCATGGCTTCATTTGTAGATAAAAATACTATTTCTGTTACAAATGGAAAAAATGAAATTACTGCCAGTGCTAAAAATTTTATTATCGCAACAGGATCATCTTCGATTGAGATACCAAATATTCCTGTTGATGAAAAACAAATAGTATCTTCAACAGGTGCTCTTTCTCTATCTAAAATACCAAAATCACTCCTAGTTATTGGTGGTGGATATATTGGACTAGAGATGGGATCAGTATGGAGTAGATTAGGCTCAAAGGTAACAGTTGTTGAAGCTCTTGATAGAATTGTTCCAACTATGGATGGTGAAATTGCAAAAGAGTTTATGAAAATGTTAACTAAACAAGGATTAGAATTTAAATTATCCCATAAAGTTAGTTCTGCAAAATCTGGTAAGTCTGGTGTAGATGTTGAGATGGAAACATCAGATAAAAAGAAAATAAAAGAAAACTACGAAATAGTTTTAATGTCAGTAGGAAGAAAACCAAACACAGAGGGACTGGGTCTCGAAAAAATTGGTATTAAATTAACCGCAAAAAAATCCATTGAGATTAAAGATAATTTTCAAACTTCTGTTGAAGGAATCTACGCAATTGGCGATGTAGCTCCAGGACCAATGCTAGCACACAAAGCTGAAGAAGAAGGAGTGGCTTGTGTTGAATTTATAAACGGTCAAAAACCTCATATAAATTACGACGCTATACCAGCGATTGTTTATACCAATCCAGAGATAGCATCAGTTGGAAAAACAGAGGAACAACTCAAGCAAGAAAAGAAAGACTTCAAGGTTGGAAAATTTCCTTTTATGGCAAATGGCCGTGCCTTAACTACCTCTGCATCAGAAGGATTTGTTAAAATTTTGGTTGATAAACAAACAGATGAAATTTTAGGTGCTCATATAATCGGTCATGATGCTGGACAGTTGATCGCTGAAATTGTTACGACAATAGAATTTGGTGGTAGTTCAGAAGATATTGCTAGAGTATGTCATGCTCATCCAACAACTAGTGAAGCAGTAAAAGAAGCAGCTTTAAGTGTAGATGGTAGAGCAATTCATATTTAAATTTTAGCTAGATCCATTCCTTTTTTGTATTTTTTTGATGATTGTTTTACAACTGCTTGACCGCACCTCATAACTTTTCTTTTATGATCAAAAGTCATTTTTGGTTCACCATGTAATTTCCATCCATTAGAGAGTGCCTCTGTTACTCTTTGGCAAAAATCAACAGTGTCATCATCTGTAATAAATCTATAACCTTTCATTTTACCTTCCTTTCATTTAATACTTAATAAATTTACTTCTATAATTTTAATTAAGTACTCAACAAGATCAGTTTGCATATCAACTGTGAATTTATTTTTATCTTTTGATCCCATAGCCAATATTAGACTATCTTCACGACATTTAACTTTTAATAAAATATATGATTTTATCGTTGCTGATTTATTAGGAAAAAATAAAAGTAAACCTTTAGGATTTTGATTTAAATTTGTAACCATTTTGTTTTTAAAATAACTATTTGCAATTTTAATGTCTAGTTGTGATAAGTTTTCTGCTTTAATATTTTCATTTGTAACAAAACAATTCATTTCATCACAACCTAAAATTGTTTTAAGATCATTTTTAATTAAGCTTATTAATTTTTGTAAACTTTTTATATTTAGAATTCTAATTGTAGATTTTAGAATTCTTTTTTGAGCATTTAAATGACTTTTTCCTGCAAGTAGTACTTTTGTCATTTGATTTTGTAGATCTATATTTTGTTGCGATATTTTTTTATATCTATAAGCTTCTAAATCAACAACCTTATCAGAACTATTATCTACGGTTGGAAAATTTAGTTCATTAACTAATTCTGAATTTTTGATAAAAAAATTTTTATTTTTTTTTAAAAAATTTATTATTTGTTTTTCACTAATTTCATCTTCATGGGCCATGACGATT
This sequence comes from uncultured Alphaproteobacteria bacterium, assembly GCA_902618385.1. GTDB lineage: Bacteria > Pseudomonadota > Alphaproteobacteria > HIMB59 > CACPNW01. The sequence continues at coordinate 9,724 of CACNAF010000003.1, forward strand.
ATTTTGGCAAGATTTGCTGTCCTGTTTTTGCCCAATCATCAAGAAATGCTTTAAGTCCTTTATCTGTCAGAGGATGTTTATATAATTCGTGAATAACTTTAGGTGGTAGAGTTGAAACATGGGCACCAATTACAGCTGCATCAATAAGATGTTGAGTGTTTCTTACCGAAGCAACTAATACTTCCGTATCAAATCCATAATTTTCATACATTATTACTATATCTGAAATCAGATCCATTCCTTTTTCACCAATGTCATCTAATCTTCCCACAAAAGGAGATATAAATGTTGCACCAACTTTAGCGGCTAGTAGTGCTTGAGCAGCACTAAAACATAATGTTACATTTACCATGATATCTTTTTCTCTAAGAGCTTTGCAAGTTTGAAGACCAGCAGGTGTAAGAGGAACTTTTACAGCAACATTCTTAGCTAATGATGCTAAGTACTCACCTTCTTCAAGCATTTTGTTATATTCCGTTGCTGTCACTTCTGCACTTACTGGACCGGATACTATTGAGCAAATTGTTTTAATTGTTTCTCCCATATCCTTACCACTTTTTGCAATAAGAGATGGGTTTGTCGTAACACCATCTATTAATCCACTAGGCATTAACTCTTCAATTTCTGGTATATCGGCAGTGTCTATAAAAAATTTCATTGTTTGTTGTATACCATATACAAGTTATTTAGAAAGTTAACATATAAAAAAAAAATAAATATAATGTTGTACGATGTAGTAGTAACAAGACCTTTCGATAAAGTTTTCACCTATTCTTCAACAAATGAGCAACTTGAAATTGGTCAAGTAGTCTTAGTTCCATTTGGAAAAAAAATAGAAGCTGGAATTATTTGGAAGAAGAATGTTAAAAATCCTGGATATGATATTAAAGAGGTTACACAAATTTGTAATGATCTTATCCTTCAGAGTTCTTCAATCGATTTTATAAATTGGATCGCAAATTATACTTTAGCTCCACTAGGAGCAGTTTTAAAATTATTTCTTATTAATAATGATATAGTTGAATTTGATAACGAAAAATTAGATAGTTTCAATAACACTAAACCTTCTTTAGTGACCTTAAGTGAAGAGCAAGCAAATTCATTCAAAGAAATTACTCAATCATTTAATAAATCAAATAAACCTGTTTTATTAGAAGGTGTAACAGGCTCTGGTAAAACTGAAGTATATTTTGAAATAATAGATAAATTTTTAAAAGAAAAAAAACAAATATTAATAATGGTTCCAGAAATTAGCCTAACACCGCAATTAGAATCAAGAGTAAAGAAGCGTTTTGGAATGGAAGTGTGTTTGTGGCATTCTAAAATTACAAAAAAAAATAGGCAAAAAATTTGGCATAAATGTTTTGCTGGAGATCCAGTAATTGTTATTGGTGCTCGTTCAAGTTTGTTTCTTCCTTTTACAAACTTAGGATTGATTGTTGTCGATGAAGAACATGATTCTAGTTATAAACAAGAGGACAACATACGTTACCAAGCAAGAGATCTTGCAGTTGTAAGAGCTAAAATTGAAAAAAATTTTATATTATTAGCTTCAGCAACGCCGTCTTTAGAAACAATAAATAATGTTAAAATTAAAAAATATGATCAAGTCTATTTATCAAAACAATTTTCTGGAACTCCATTACCTGAAATTTCTATAATTGATTTAAATAAAAATAAACTTGATAAAGATAAATGGATTTCACAATCAATTATAGATTCTATTTCTCAGTGCTTAGAAAATAAGGAACAAACTCTTATTTTTTTAAACCGTAGAGGATATTCTCCATTAACCTTATGTAACAGTTGTGGATTCAGATATGAATGTGATCAGTGTTCATCATGGATGGTTATGCATCAACACAAAAAAGTTTTCTTATGTCATCAATGTGGAACTATAAAAAAATTAAATTTAGATTGTCCTCAATGTAATGAAAAAGATAGTATAAAATTTGTTGGTCCTGGAGTTGAGAGAGTTGCAGAGGAGCTAAAAGAATTCTTTCCTGGGAAAAATATTTCCATCATGTCTAGCGACAACGTTAACACACCAAACAAAATTAAAAAATTTATTACTGATATAAACAACAAAGATATAGATATAATTGTAGCTACACAAATAATGGCAAAAGGATATGATTTTCCAAATTTGTCATTAGTAGGAATAGTTGATGCGGACGCAGGATTATTTGGTGGTGATCCTAGAGCCATAGAAAAAACTTTTAATCTACTTCAGCAAGTTGGAGGAAGAGCTGGTAGAGGAAAAAAAATTGGTAAAGTTTTTCTTCAAACATATTTTCCAGACCAAGAAATAATTAAGTCGATTCAACTTCGAGAAAGAGAAGCTTTTATTGAAAGGGCTTTGGAAGAGAGAAAGAATTTTAATATACCTCCTTTTGGTTTTATGACTTCAATAATTCTTTCTAGTCATACAAAAGCTTTAGTTCTTAAACAAGCTTCAAGACTGGCTCAACAAGATCAAAATACTGAAAATATTAAAATTCTAGGTCCAGTTGAAGCTCCAATTTTTTTGCTTAGAGGACAATATCGGTACAGAATATTATTGAAGAGCAATAGTAGAAAAAATCTGAATAAATTCACAAAAAAAATTGTCGAAAAGACTAAATTACCTTCTTCTGTAAAGTTAATTATTGATGTCGATCCCTACTCATTTATGTAATTTACCCACAATTTTAAAAATATCTTCGATTTAACTCATTTGACGCACAAACTGACAGTTTACCTACTTTTTCTGATGTGTTAATAGCCTATCTCTAAACTTCTTATGAGCGTAATTTATGGCATCTAATACATTATCTGGAGACCTTATATCTGAAAGGTACGGAGCTGCTCTCTATGATCTTGCTTCTGAAAAAAAATGTATTGATGATATTCTAAATGACTTTGAATTAGTGCTAAAAGCATTGAAAGAAAGTTCAGAATTAAGACAAGTAATTAAAAGTCCATTAGTAAATTCAGATGAGAAGCTTAATATTTTGCTAAAATTATTTTCTAAAGCAAATTTACATAATCTTACGACAACTTTTTTAAAAGTTCTTGATAACAATAAAAGAATTTCAAATATCGGTTCTATTATTTTACAATTTAAAAAAATAAACTCTGAAAAAAGAGGTGATATTACTGCTGACATAACATCAGCAAACATATTATCTGATGATGAAAAAAATAATATTACAAATCAACTTAAAAAATCTTTAGGTGAAAAATTATCTTTAAATTTTGATGTTGATGAAGACATTATTGGTGGTTTAATTGTTAAGGTTGGTTCCAAAATGATTGATACATCTATAGCGAATAAAATTAATAAACTTAAAATTGCAATGAAGGGGGCATAATGGAAATTAAAGCTGCAGAAATATCATCTGTAATTAAAGACCAAATAGCTAATTTTGAAACTAAAGCTGATGTTGCTGAGGTTGGAACAGTACTAAGTGTTGGAGATGGAATTGCACGTGTGTATGGTCTTGATCAAGTACAAGCTGGAGAGATGGTAGAATTCCCAGGCGGCATTAAAGGTATGGCCCTCAACCTTGAAATGGATAACGTTGGTGTCTCAATCTTCGGTGATGATACTGGAATTAAAGAAGGTGACACAGTTAAACGTACAGGAGAAATCGTTGACGTTCCTGTTGGAAAAGAATTGTTAGGACGTGTTGTTGATGGTTTAGGAAATCCTATTGATGGCAAAGGTCCTATTCAATCTTCTGAAAAGAGAAGAATTGAATTAAAAGCCCCAGGTATTATTCCTCGTCAAAGTGTATCTGAACCTATGCAGACAGGAATTAAAGCACTTGATGCTCTTGTTCCAGTTGGAAGAGGACAGCGTGAATTAATAATTGGTGATAGACAAACAGGTAAAACTGCTGTTGCTATTGATACAATCTTAAATCAAAAATCTGTAAATCAATCAGACAATGAAAAAGAAAAGCTATATTGTATCTACGTTGCTATTGGTCAGAAAAGATCAACAGTTGCTCAAATTGTAAAAACGCTAGAAGATAATGGTGCAATGGAATATACAATTGTTGTATCTGCAACTGCATCAGAGCCTGCACCGTTGCAATTTTTATCTGCTTATACTGGCTGTACAATGGGTGAGTATTTTAGAGATAATGGTATGCATGCATTAATCGTTTATGATGATTTATCAAAGCAAGCTGTTGCTTACAGACAGATGTCTCTTTTATTAAGAAGACCTCCTGGACGTGAAGCATATCCTGGAGATGTATTTTATATTCATAGTCGTCTTTTAGAAAGAGCAGCTAAAATGAGTGATGAGCATGGTGGCGGAAGTTTAACTGCCCTGCCAATTATTGAAACTCAGGCTGGTGACTTGTCTGCTTATATTCCAACAAACGTAATATCAATTACAGATGGACAAATCTTCCTAGAAACAAACCTCTTCTTTGCTGGTATTCGTCCTGCTATTAACGTTGGTCTTTCTGTAAGTCGTGTTGGTTCTGCAGCTCAAACAAAAGCAATGAAAAAAATTGCTGGTCCGGTAAAACTAGAATTAGCTCAGTATCGTGAGATGGCTGCTTTTGCTCAGTTTGCATCAGACTTAGACGCTTCAACGAAACAATTACTTGATCGTGGTGCAAGACTTGTTGAAATCTTAAAACAAGGTCAGTATTCACCACTAACGGTCTCAGAGCAAGTTGTATCTATTTATGCAGGTGTGCGCGGATATCTTGATAAAGTTGCAGTAGGCGATGTAGTCAAGTTTGAAGCAAAAGTTTTAAATGAGATTAGAACTAAGCATAGTGATTTATTAGACGCGATTGCTAATGAAAAAGAATTATCTAAAGAAAATGATGATAAATTAAAATCAATCTTAGATGATTTGGTTGGAAAGTTTGCAAGTAACTAATCTATGCCAAGTTTAAAAGATATCAAAACTCAGATCAATTCAGTTGGATCTACAAAAAAAATTACATCAGCAATGAAAATGGTTGCTGCAAGTAAACTTCGTAGATCACAAGAAAAAGCTGAAGCTGCTAGACCATACTCTTCTCGCTTAGAAGAAATGTTAGCATCATTAGCTTCTTCTGCTGCATCGGGAGAGGGAATTATTAAGCTCCTTACTGGAACAGGAAATGATCAAAATTATGTTGTTGTGCCTGTTAGTGCTGACAGAGGGTTATGTGGTGGCTTTAACAGTAGCATCAACAAAGAGACTTTTCGATTAGTAAAATCTCTTGAAGATGATGGTAAAAATGTTCAACTCATGCCTGTTGGAAAAAAAAGTAGAGATTTTTTCAACCGTGTAATGAAAGATAAAATTCTTGATAGCTTTGCTGATTTGAATGTTTCAGTAAATGGATATGATGCTGCATTGCAAGTATCAAATAAGCTTCAAGAATTATACTTTGATGGTAAATTTGATAAATGTATTATTGTATTCAACAAATTTAAATCAGCTATCTCACAAGAGGTTACACAACAACAGATTATTCCACTAGATGTATCTGATTCATCTAAAGAAGAGAATGTTGACGATAGTGCTGCAAAAGCAATTTATGATTACGAACCTGATGAAGAAACAATTTTGAATGACTTACTTCCAAAAAATGTTTCTATTCAGATTTTTAAAGTCTTACTAGACAGTGATGCGGGTGAGCACGGTGCAAGAATGGCTGCCATGGATAATGCGACGCGTAATGCTGGTGAGATGATTGATAGTTTAACATTAAAATATAACAGAACGCGTCAAGCGTTTATAACTAAAGAATTAATTGAAATTATTTCTGGAGCTGAATCAATTTAAAAGGGGGATATATGGCTAATAATTTAACTGGAAAAATATCACAAGTTCTTGGAGCTGTTGTGGATGTAGAGTTCGATGGTGAACTTCCTGCAATCATGAATGCTTTGGAGGTTGATAATAATGGAACAAGATTAATGCTAGAGGTTGCTCAGCATTTAGGTGAAAATGCAGTTCGTACAATTGCAATGGATACCACTGACGGATTAGTAAGAGGCCAAACGGCGACTGATACAGGTGCCCCCATTTCTATGCCTGTAGGTCCAGAAACACTTGGCCGTATAATGAATGTTGTCGGAGAGCCCGTTGATGAAAGAGGTGACATTGGAACAACAAAAACTTATCCTATTCACAGACCTGCCCCTGAGTTTGTTGACCAGTCTACTGAAACAGAAGTTCTAGTAACTGGAATTAAAGTTGTTGATTTATTAGCTCCCTATGCCCGAGGTGGTAAGATCGGATTATTTGGTGGAGCTGGTGTTGGAAAAACAGTTTTGATTATGGAATTAATCAACAACATTGCAAAAGCACACGGTGGTTATTCTGTGTTTGCTGGTGTTGGTGAAAGAACCCGTGAAGGTAATGATTTATACCACGAAATGATCGAATCAGGCATTATTGATCTTAAAGGTAAAGACTCTAAAGTTGCCCTCGTCTATGGTCAAATGAATGAGCCTCCTGGAGCAAGAGCAAGAGTGGCTCTATCAGGTTTGACACAGGCAGAATATTTTAGAGATGAAGAAGGACAAGATGTGTTATTCTTCGTTGATAATATTTTTAGATTTACACAAGCAGGATCTGAGGTTTCGGCACTTCTAGGACGTATTCCATCTGCCGTTGGTTATCAGCCAACACTTGCAACTGATATGGGTGCGTTACAAGAGCGAATCACAACTACTAAAAAAGGATCTATTACATCAGTTCAGGCTATTTATGTTCCAGCAGATGACTTAACAGATCCTGCTCCTGCAACATCTTTCTCTCACTTAGATGCAACGACGGTTTTGAATAGAGCAATTTCTGAGAAAGGTATTTATCCTGCAGTTGATCCACTTGACTCAACATCAAGAATTCTAGATCCACAAGTTGTGGGTGATGATCACTATAGAGTTGCAAGAGAAGTGCAAAGAGTTCTTCAAACTTATAAAAGTCTGCAAGACATTATTGCAATCTTAGGAATGGATGAATTATCAGAAGAAGATAAGCTCACCGTTGCAAGAGCAAGAAAAATTGAGAAATTTTTAAGTCAACCTTTCTTTGTTGCAGAAGTATTTACCGGTTCTCCTGGGAAATATGTAGACCTTGAAGACACAATAAAAAGCTTTGATGGTTTAGTAAAAGGTGAGTATGATCACATGCCAGAAGCAGCTTTTTATATGGTTGGCGGCATTGATGAAGCAATTGAAAAAGCTAAAAAATTAGAGGCTGAAGCGGCATAATGGCAACAATTTCTTTTGATTTAGTTTCACCTGAAAATCTCATTTTTAATGATGAGGTTGGAATGATTATTGTTCCAGGAAAGGATGGCGATTTTGGTGTTCTTCCTGGACACAGCAAAGTAATGTCTTCACTGAGACCAGGAAGAGTAATGGTTTATGGTGAAGATAAAAACCTTCTTAAGGCTTTCTTTGTCTCTGGTGGTTTTGCTGAAGTAAATCCGGAGAAGTGTATTGTTTTGGCAGAGAGTGTTAACGAAATAAACACAATTGAAAAACAATCTATTGAAAAAGAAATTGAGGAGCTAAGTGGCCAAGAAACTGATGTAGCTAAAGATAAACTAGCGATTGCTAAAGCAAAAATTGAAGCACTTGACTCTAGTTTTTACGAAAAGATTTAATAGTTTTAATCTTTAACCGACTCCATTGAAACAAAAGTAGACGTGGACGCTACGTTAGGTAGAGAAGAAATTTTTTCTGCTAGTAACAATCTATACTCTGATATATTTTTTGTTCTTACTTTTAACAAATAATCGAAACTCCCTGCTATCATATGACATTGCTCTATACTTTCTAACTTACTAACCTCTCTATTAAAATTTTCTAACGCACTTGCCCTGGTATCAGACAAAACTACCTGAACAAAAGCTACATGAGCTTTTTGGAGTTGCTCGTAATTTATCCTTGCATGATATCCTAGTATGTATTTTTTTTCTTCTAATTTTTTTAAGCGAGCTTGGCAGGGAGAAATTGACAAATTAACTTCTTTGGCAAGATCACTGAGAGTAATGCGTCCATTTTTTGCCAATATACGTATTATTTGATCATCTATTTTATCTATCATAATAAAATTCTCGTATTTATGTATATTTATAATAAAATATTTTATTTATCACGTTTTAACAAGAAAAATTTATTATAAATTAAGAATTATCAGTAAAAATTATTGCATAAAATATATTAAAATTGCAATATATGAAAGATGTACTTAATAACAAATTTACTGATCAAGTCAGATTTACTCATGAGCATTTAACTCCCCAGATTACAGAGTATCTGGCAATTCATGAATATGAAATAAAAGATAATGCTAAAAAGATAATTGATTCTGCTAAGCAATATAATTCTTACAATGCTTTTGAAAAGTTAATGCAAGAATATGATTTGTCCAGTGATGAAGGTATAGTATTGATGTGTCTTGCTGAGGCTCTGCTAAGAATTCCAGATAGCAAAACCATTAATGATTTAATTGAAGACAAAATACCTTCAGGTAAATGGAAAGATCATATTAAAAATGATAATAGTATATTCGTAAATATCTCATCTATTGCTTTTTTGATGACAGGAAAAATCTTAAGGCAAGGGGAACTAAATGAAACTGATATATTCATCTCCGCATTAAAAAATATTAGTAAGCCAGTTTTAAGAACAATAATTAAACAATCAATTAATTTATTAGCTAAACAATTTATATTTGAAAAAGATATTCATAAAGCATCAAAGCTTTCTTCAAAGTTAAAGGACTCAATATACGCCTATTCCTTTGATATGCTTGGTGAAGGAGCAAGAACTTATGCAGATTCAACAAAGTATTTTGAGAATTATAAAAATGCAATATTAACGATAGGTAAGTCAACTTCTAAAAAACAACATAGCATTTCTATTAAGTTATCAGCATTACATCCTCGTTATGAACGTAGTAAACTTGATCTTCTTAGAAAGGAACTGTTACCAAAATTATTTGAATTAATAAATTTAGCTAAAAGCATGAATGTTGATATTTGTTTTGATGCGGAAGAAGCGGATCGATTAAATCTATCTCTATTTTTAGTTGAAGATATTTTGAATAGCGATCTAATTGATAGCGAATATACGGGGTTTGGTATAGCTGTTCAAGCGTATCAACAACGAGCGATGTTTGTTTTGCATTGGTTAAGTTCAAAACTCTTATTATTAAATAAAAAAATGAATGTGCGTCTTGTTAAAGGAGCATATTGGGATACAGAAATAAAATTAGCGCAGGAAAAAGGCTTAATTAATTATCCTGTTTTTACTAAAAAATTTATAACCGATTTATCTTATTTGAGATGTGCTCACATTTTAGAAACATCACAAAATATTTTTCCTCAGTTTGCAACTCATAATGCTTTTACCATCGCTTATGTGCAATGCTTATTTAAGGATAAACCTCATGAGTTTCAAAAACTACACGGCATGGGAGACGAAATTTACAACCATTTTGATAATAACGAAGATTTTTCATGCAGAGTATATGCGCCAGTTGGTGGACACAATGACCTTCTCCCTTATTTAGTGAGAAGACTTCTAGAAAATGGAGCAAACACATCATTTATCCATCAGTTGAATAAAAAAAATTCAACTATAGATGAATTGACCCAATCTCCTTTATCTAAAATACCGATGATAGAGCACAACCAAATAAATAAACCTGAAAGTATTTTTCCTAATAGAAAAAATTCTTATGGCGTTGATCTAACGGAAGAAAAAAATATTACAACTTTTTCAAATTTACAAATTTTGCATGATGTTAAGGCCTATTCTATTATTAATGGAATTGATCAAATTACTAAAGTAAAAGAAAAAATAGCAAAGCCATATGACTTAAATTTAAAAATAGGTGAGGCTTATTTTGCTGATGAGTCTGTAATCAACGCTGCAATTAAATCTCTAAATGGGTTTAGTCAAAATTGGAAAAGTAGCTCTCTTGATGAAAGAATTTTAATAGTCCATAAATTTGCAAACTTATTAGAAAAAAATTATCACAACTTAGTATCTTATTGCGTTCAAGAGGCAGGTAAAACTATTCAAGACTCTATCGCAGACATACGTGAGGCTGTAGATTTTTGTAGATATTACGCTGAAGAAGCAAAAAAAATTCTTCAGGAAAATAATTTACCAGGACCAACTGGTGAAAAAAACATCTACAAATTAAAAGCACGTGGTCTAACATGTGTTATTAGCCCATGGAATTTTCCTGTTGCTATTTATGTTGGTCAAATGATAGCTTCATTGATTACTGGCAATGTTACGCTAGTTAAACCTGCAGAACAAACATCGGGTATTAGTTATTTCATTTTTAAGTTATTATTAAAAGCAGGTCTGCCAAAAGAGGCTGCAGCATTAGTACTTGGAAAAGGAGAAAATATTGGACCAACAGTTTTTTCTACAAATGGGTTGCAAAACGTTGTATTTACAGGGTCTTTAAACACAGCTAAAATCATTCAACAACAACTTCATCAAAGAGAAGATCTAATTAATCTTATTGCTGAGACAGGAGGACTAAATTGTCTTATTGCTGATAGTTCTGCTCTTACCGAACATGTGGTGGATGATGTTATTAATTCAGCATTTAATAGTGCTGGACAAAGATGTTCAGCGTGTAGAATTTTATTTATCGAGGAGAATGTATACAATAAAACTATGTTAATGCTAAAAGGGGCATTAGAGACTCTATCTATTTCATCTCCAGAATTAATTTCTACCGATGTTGGCCCAGTCATTGATGTTCAGTCTCTAGAAAAAATAGAGAGGTATTTAAGTCAGTTTAATAAAAAATTTCAAGTAGCTATAGACGTCAATCAGGGAAATTTCATCCCTCCTGCAATTATAGAAATTGAAAATATAAGTGATGTAAGGGATGAAATATTTGGCCCCGTTCTTCACGTGTTAACTTTTAAATCGAAAAATTTAAATGAATTATGCAATCAAATAAATTCATTGAATTATGGTTTAACTTTAGGAATTCATAGTAGAATTGATAGAGTAATAAGTACTGTGATTAATAATATAAATGTTGGAAATATATATATAAATAGGAACATTGTAGGAGCTGTTGTTGGTTCACAACCATTTGGCGGACACAATAAGTCAGGAACAGGACCTAAGGCAGGAGGTCCTGAATATCTAAAGAAATTTTGTTATGAATATAGTATTTCAAATAATGTAGTTGCAATGGGAGGTAATGTGGATCTTTTATCTAACGTTTATGATTAAAGGATATTTTGATGTTTGAATTTTATTTAATTAAATTTATCTTCAAATTCAGCCAAAACAGTCTCATAAACTTTTCTTTTAAAAGGGACAGCATTTTCAATAAGCTCTGAATGCTCTATCCACTTCCATTCACTAAATTCTGGATTTTGTGTTTCAACATTTATGTCTTCATTATTTCCAGTAAAATTAAAAATAAACCATTTTTGAGTCTGACCAATATAAGTTTTTCCCCATGGAAGGTGTTTTAAGGTCTCCTCTGGAATTTCATAATTAATCCACTGTGAAGAAATTTTATGTAAATCAGCATTATTGGTCCCAATTTCTTCCATCATTTCTCTCCAAACTGCTTCTTCAGGATTTTCATTTTCATCGATACCACCTTGAGGCATTTGCCAATATCCACTTGGATGATCTAATCTTCGACCAACTAAAATTTGATTTCTTGCATTGAGAATCATCATTCCCACACATTTTCTATATTTTTTTTGCATTATTATTCTTGAGTTTCATTAAAGAGACTTACACCTTGCACAAGATCAAAGGCTCTTCGAAGTTGATAATCAATCTCTAAACGTTTTTCAAATTCACTTAATTCATTATCTTCATTTTCTTCTACATCTTCTTCATTATTTTTATCAAGAGAGTCTTTTAGATCCGATTCAGAAAATCTTTTATAATCAAAAGATTCAAATTCTCCTTGTTCAATGATTATATCTGGAACAATACCCTTGCCTTGGATTGATTCACCTGAAGGAGTATAATATCTGGCGGTAGTTAATCTTATACCAGTTAGATTATCACTATTTGAAACTTGGAAAGGAATTATTGTTTGAACTGAACCCTTTCCAAAAGATTGTGTACCTATAATGATTGCTCTTTTATGATCTTGAAGTGCGCCTGCAACAATTTCAGAAGCTGATGCAGAACCACCATCAATAATTACAACAAGTGGTTTTCCATTAGTTCTATCAGATTTTTTTGCACGATATCTTCTTATGTCTTTTTTATCTCTACCTCTTGTTGAAACAATTTCTCCTCTTTCCAAGAATATATCCGTTACCTTAACTGCTTGTGTAAGAAGACCACCTGGGTTTGACCGTAAATCTAAAACGTAACCTTTTATTTTCTTTTCTTGTTCAATCTTTTTTATAGCATTTAGAAGACCACTTTCTGTTTGTTCATTAAAAGATGTTATTCTTAAGTATCCAATATTGTTAAGCACTTCACTTTTAACTGATCTAATTTTGATATAATCTCTGATAATTTCAATCTCAAAGGGTTCAGTATTTGCTCTTGAAATAGTAATTACTATTGGCTCACCTTTTTTGCCTCTCATTAATTCAACAGCTTCATTTAGAGTTAGACCAAAAACAGGTGTTTCGTCTATTTGAATAATATAATCACCTGCAAGAACTCCAGCATCATATGCCGGTGTGTCTTCTATCGGAGCAATGACTTTCACAAAACCTTCCTCCATGGTAATTTCAATACCTAATCCACCAAATTTACCCTCAGTATCCATTTGCATTTCTTGAAATACTTCTTCATTCATAAAACCAGAATGAGGATCTAAACCTGACAACATTCCATCAATCGCTTTTTCAATTAATTCTTGATCCGTAACCTCTTCCACATAGGAAGATCTTACCCTATCAAATACTTGTCCAAATAGATCTAAATATTTATATTTTTCTTCATCTGAAGAAGATCCATATGTTTTAGGTGCAAGAAGTGTAACGAGGGTGAACAGTAGTATTACTTTTAAAAATACATTTTTTGAAATTATCATATATTTTAAGCTAGTTTAGTTTGTGAAGAATCAAAGCTTACTTCCCATAATTTTTCTAATGCATATAATTCTCTAATTTCTTGTCGAAACAAATGAACAATGATCTCACCTGCATCAACAATTATCCAGTCACATTGAGGTCTTCCTTCAGGATTCGGACATTTTATCCCTGCTTTTTTTAATTTTTTTACCATTTCATCTGCTGTAGCATCTGAATGTCTAGTTGATCTACAGGTAGCAATCACAAAGGCATCAGCAACGGATGATTTATTAGATAAATCAATTACTTTTATATCTTCAGCTTTTGCATCACTTAGTATTGATACAATATTTTCTGTTAATGAAGTAATTTTATTAATATTTGCCTCTTAATTTATTTCTTTGATTTCTAATTTCAGATGATGAAATTTTAATTTCTTTATTTTGAATCAAAGTCCATGCAGGAATTTTTTTTGAAACATGTTCTATGTCTTGAGCTATATATTTGTGATGAATAAATTTTTTTGCTGCAACACTTTTCAAAGCATTTGTATTATATCCATGTCTTCTAAAAATAACAATAGAGATAATATGAAAAATTGATTGCCATTTTTCCCATTCGTGGAAATTAACTAAATTGTCTGCACCTATTAACCAAAAAAATTTAATATTTTTATAATATTGAATTAGGAATTTAATTGTTTGATAAGAGTATTGAGATTTAATTTTTTTTTCTACTTCTAATATTTTTATAGGAAAATTTTTTGTAATTTGTTTACAATTTTGCAATCTTTCTTCGTATGTTGCAGGTTTTGAAATCTTCAAAGGGTTCTGAGGTGTAACTAACCACCAAATTTCATCTAGATGTAATACTTTTTTAGCTTCATTTGAAATAAATAGATGCCCTCGATGTGGCGGATCAAAAGACCCTCCCAGAAGTCCAATCTTTTTCAATTAAGGTCTTTCCTGACCACTACCATTAACTACATATTTAAATGTAGTTAAATGTTTTGTTCCCACTGGTCCTCTTACATGTATTTTGTCTGTTGAGATTCCTATCTCAGCACCAAAACCAAATTCACCGCCATCTGCAAATTGTGTAGATGCATTTTTAAGTATTATTGCGCTGTCAATTTTATTATAAAATTTTTCAAAGGTTTTTTCACTTTGTGTAATTATACTTTCCGTATGTCCAGAAGAATAATTATTTATATGCTTAACCGCTTCATCAACTCCTGAAACAATTTTTACTGATAAAATTTTATCTAAATATTCTAATGACCAATCTTCTTCACTTGCCGTTTTAAAATCGTTATCTAAAGACTGAATATATTCATCGCCTCGAATTTCACAATTTACTTCTTTTAGAGGTTTTAATATTTTCATTGCTTCGTCTTTAATTTTTTCATCAATTAAAAGTGTTTCTGCAGCACCACAAATTTCAGGACGTCTCATTTTACTATTAAAAACTACTTTTTCAGCAATGCTTAAATCAGCATCTTTATCTACATACACATGACATATACCATCTAAATGTTTGATAACGGGTATTTTGCTTGCTGAATTAATTTTTTCAATCAAACCTTTGCCACCCCTAGGAATAATAACGTCAACATAATCTCTCATGCTTAGTAAATGATCAACTGCTTCTCTTTCAGGTGTATTAATCATTTGGACACAATGTTCTGGGAGGCCAGCTTCCGTGAAAGCATTTGTAATATTATTTACCAATTCTTTAGAGGAATGAAAACTATCACTACCACCTCTTAAAATTATACAATTACCAGATTTTATGGAAAGACAAGACGCATCAACAGTGACGTTCGGTCTGGATTCATAAATTACCCCTAATACACCAAGTGGTGTTGAAATTTTACGAAACTTTAAACCATTAGGTCTTTCCCATTCTTCTAACGTAATGCCAATTGGATCTGGTATTTCGATTATATCTTCAATTGATGTAATCAATCCATCAATAGATTTTTCAGTTAATGTAAGTCTATTTATTAAAGGCTTAGCTAAAGATTTTTTTTCACCATTTTCTAAATCTATTTTATTTGCTTCAAGAATTTTATTTCTATTTTTATCTAAATTTTTAGTGAGTTTTGTTAAAGCAAGATTTTTTTGATCACTGCTACAGACTTTCATATTTAGAGAGGCAGATTTTGCTTTTTTGCCTAATTCAATAATATTATTTTCAATACTCATGTAGAAAGCTTAACTAAATTATCTTTATGTACCACTTCCTCTCTTCCTTCGAAACCTAAAACTTTATAAATTTCTTTACTTTTCTTTCCAATAATTTTTTTTGCATCATTAAAATCATAAGCAGATATACCTATTGCTACCTTCTGACCATTCTCAACTAAGATAGATATTACATCACCTCTTTTGAACCTTCCCTTGATATCTATTACACCTGCAGGAAGAAGACTTTTATTTTTCAAAATTGCATTTTGAGCCCCTGTATCAATAATAATTAATCCTGATGGTTTTAAATGATTTAATAACCATTTCTTTTTGGACGAGTTGGTAGAAGTTAAGGGATAAAAAATTGTTGAATTTTTTTTATTAATATTACTGATTGGTCTGTTTTTATCACTATTAGTGATTATTGTAGCACAACCGTTTCCAGCACATATCTTTGCTGCTAAAATTTTTGTGGCCATTCCTCCACTACCTAACTCAGAAGATTGATAATTACCAAGTTCTTCAATTTTTTTATCAATTTTAAATACCTCTGAAATTTTTTTGACATCCTTATCTTTTTTTGGATTACCTTGATATAAACCATCAACATCACTTAATAAAATTAATAAATCAGCTTCAATCATTTGTGCTACTCGGGCTGCAAGTCTATCATTATCACCATAGCGAATTTCCTCAGTAGCAACAGTGTCATTTTCATTAATGATTGGGATTATGTTTTTACTTTGTAATGATGATATTGTATTTCTAGCATTTAAATATCGTCGCCTTTCCTCGCTATCTTCTAATGTTAATAAAATTTGAGAAACACCTATCTTGTATTTTCCTAGTTTATTTCGCCATTGATGGGCTAATTCAATTTGACCAACTGAAGCTGCTGCCTGTTTATCTTCTAATTTTCTTAAATTTGTATTTGAAATACTTTTCGCACCTAAAGCAATAGCTCCAGAACATACAATCACAATTTTTTTTGTTTTATTCAATTCCGCAATGTCTTTACATAAATTATCTAACCACTTAGATTTGATCTTTTTTGTTTTCGAATCAACAATTGAATTTGAACCAATTTTTACAACTACTTTTTTATATTTTTTAATCATTTGTGATTTCATTATATTTGAATAAATAATCAATTAGATCATCTATACCTTCATTATTAAAACTTGATATAAAAAGAATATCAGAATTTAACTTTTGATTGATCTTAATTTTTTTTTGCTCTAAATTTTCATTAAGTAAATCAACTTTGGTTAAAACAATTATTTCTTTTTTTGAGGATACTTTTTCACTATATTTTGAAATTTCGTTTCTTACTGTGATATAGTTTTCGTACCAATTTTCGTCATTTATATCTACCAAATGAAGTAAATATTTACATCTCTCAATATGTGCTAAAAATTTATCTCCCAAACCTTTTCCCTCATGCGCACCTTCAATCAACCCTGGGATATCTGCTAATACAATTTCTTTATCAAAGCGCTTCACGGTACCAAGCACAGGATGTAAGGTTGTAAATGGATAATCCCCAATTTTTGGGTTAGCATTAGAAATTGTTGATAACAGAGTTGATTTACCTGCATTAGGTAAGCCTATTACTCCTATATCTGCAAATAATTTTAGTGATAACCATATCCATCGTTCTTCTCCTAATTCACCTTTTGTAAATTTTCTTGGAGCTTGGTTAACTGATGATTTAAAATGATTATTTCCTAAACCGCCATTACCACCCTTTAATAAAATGTATTCTTCATCAATTTTTGTTAGATCAGTTAGCAATACCGTTTTATCTTCATTGTAAATTTCTGTTCCAGGTGGAACTTTAATAACCATGTTGCTTCCATTCGCTCCTGTTTGATTTTTTCCCCTTCCATTTTCACCTTTTTTTGCTTTAAAATGTTGTTGGTATCTAAAATCAATTAGTGTGTTTAAATTATCATCCACTTTAAAAATAATATTTCCACCTTTGCCTCCATCGCCTCCATTAGGGCCACCAAACTCAATATATTTTTCCCTACGAAAACTAGCGCAGCCATCTCCACCATTACCAGATGCAATATATATTTTTGCTTGATCTAAAAATTTCATAATAAATTTTTAATTAATTGGGATTATTGTTCTGTGGGAACAACTGATACAAAAGTTCTTACTCTTGTTTTTTTAAAAGCTACTTTTCCATTTATTGTAGCAAATATTGTGTGATCCTTACCTATGCCAACATTATCACCTGGATGAAACTTTGTACCTCTTTGTCTAATAATAATGTTTCCTGCTATTACGTTTTCACCGCCAAATTTCTTAACTCCAAGTCTTCGACCCGCCGAGTCTCTTCCATTCCTAGAACTACCACCTGCTTTTTTCGTTGCCATTATTTATCTTCTTTTTTAGTTTTAACAGTTTTTTTAACAGTTTTCTTTACTGATTTTTTCTTAGTAGGTGAAGCTTTATTTACTGCTTTTTTTGCAACCGTCTTCTTTTTTGTAACTTTTACCTCTTTAGACTCAATTTTTTCTTTAGTAACTTTAGTTTCAGTTTTTTTAACTTTTTTTGTTTCAGGTTCAGCAGTGGATTTTTTTCCACCATAAGAAATTGATTCTATTCTTAATACAGTTAGATATTGTCTATGACCTTGTGTTAGTCTGTAATTTTGTCTTTTTCTTTTTTTAAAAACTATTATTTTTTTATCTCTGATTTGATCAACAATTTTTGCTTCAATTGAAGCATCTTTTAGTAATGGCTCGCCTAAGCTATTTGTGCTTTTATCACTGATCGCCAATACATCAGTAATAGACACTTTATCACCTTTGGATCCCTCAAGTTTTTCTACCTTAAGTACCTGACCAGCTCTTGCTGAGTATTGCTTTCCACCAGTTTTGAAAATTGCTAACATATCTTTAGATGGCGGGGTTTATAGTGAACTATGCTAATAGTCAAATTAAAAATATGGCGTAAATACTGGAAATAAAGACCTTAAAAGCTATCCTTTGCTTTTCGCAAATAAGCAAATAATTCAAAGTCTGTAAAACCTAGCTCTTTCTTAATTATAGTACCTATTTTTGAATTTTGATTCAGGAATAAGTTATAGCGTTGTTCATCATCTAATAAAAAAGGTACGGATTTTCCTTTATTATTTAAATCATCATTAATTTTGTTTCTAACTGTCAAATAAGAACTTGCTTTTTTGAGTGTTTTCTCAAGAAAATTTAAATTGTTTAAAGTATATTCATGACCACAATAAATAATTGTATTTTTATCAAATTCATTAATTTTTTGTAAACTGTTAAACATTTCATTTAATGTTCCTTCGAACACACGACCACAACCAAGTCTGAACAGTGTATCACCACAAAATAAAACACCATTGTTTTCATCATAGTAAATTATATGATCTAATGTATGCCCGGGTGTTTTTATTATTCTAAATGTATTTAAGCAGGAGTTGACTTCATCTCCATCACGTAAAACGAATCTTGTATTTTCAATCTGAGCACTGGGAGAGTGTATATTAACTTCTGGAAAAGCATTAAGTATTCCTTTTACACCTGATGTATGATCTTTATGATGATGTGTAATAAATATATCTTCTATGGTTAAATTGTTTTCAAGAGCAAAATTTAATATAGGATTACTGTCAGCAGGATCTATAACACAACTCTTAAGTGTGTCATTATATAAAACAAAAGAGTAGTTGTCTTTTAATTGATTTATAATTTCAACTTTCATCTAATAACTAATTTGCAATAACAGAATTTTTTGCAAAAACTTTTTTTGATGATTTAATTTTTATTGGTTCAAAATTTTTATAACTTAATAAAAAGATAGCTTCGTGAGTGAAAAAATTAACTCCAGTAATTGATTCACTTATATCAAATTGCTTACCTTTTGATGTTAATCCAATACTTTTTTCAATTACAATATTCATTTCATTACACAAATTCAAAAAATCCTTAATTGTAAAAAAATGAATGTTAGGTGTGTCATACCATGTATAAGGTAAACTTTCTGTTACTGGCATTCTTCCAGATATTAAAAGCTGTAATCTTATTTTCCAATGTCCAAAGTTAGGAAAAGAAACTATTGCTTTTGATCCTATTCTTAATAATTCAGACAGAATATCTTTAGGCTTCATCATTGCTTGTAAAGTTTGACTTAAAATTACATAATCAAAACTATTATTTGAATATTGGGACAAATCTAATTCGGCATTTCCATGTACAACATTGAAACCTCTTGCAATAGCATTTGCAGCTAGGTCTCTATTTAATTCAATGCCGTGAGTTATCGCATTACGATTATTTTCTAATTGTTCCATAAGACCGCCATCACCACATCCAATATCTAGGATTTTTCTATCTTCTGCGATAAGTGTTTCAATAAGAGACCAATCTTTTCTTATGCTATTAATTTTATTCATCTATTTTCGCAAAGTTGTTTGTTAGGAAACCTTTTATTACATCATCTAACTGTGGTTCCTCTAATAAAAAACTATCATGCCCTTTATCAGTATCAATTTCTAGAAAGCTTACTTCTCTTGATAGAGAATTTAATTGATTTACAATCATTTTACTTTCTATTGTAGGGAATAACCAATCCGAGGTAAATGAGACAATTAAATATTTTAAATGGTTATTTGGATTATGACTAAACTCAATATTTTTTCTAAATGTTTCATCATGATCAAAATAATCCATAGCCCTTGTTAAATAAAGATATGAATTTGCATCAAATCTTTCAACAAATGATTTACCTTGATATCTCAGATAACTCTCAACTTGAAAATCAGCATCAAATCCAAAAGAAATAATATCTCTTGATTGAAGTTTTCTTCCAAATTTTCTATGCATTGCATTTTCGGATAAATATGTGATATGCGCAATCATTCTTGCTACTGATAGACCTCTTTCTGGCACTTCATTATTTTCAAAATACTTTCCATTTTTCCAAATAGGATCACTCATTATTGCCTGTCGCCCAACTTCATGAAATGCAATATTTTGAGCCGAATGTTTTAACGCGCCCGCAATATGTATTATATTTAAAATTTTATCTGGAAAATCGATTGCCCATTGAAGCGCTTGCATTGCTCCCATCGAACCACCAATGACAGAAAATAACTTCTCTATATTTAAATTTTCAATCAATAAAGATTGAGCCTTCACCATATCTTTTATTGTTACGGAAGGAAAATTACCACCATATGCAATATCACTTCCATTTTGTAACTCTTTAGGACCCGTTGAGCCAGCACAACCGCCGAGTACATTTGAGCAAATTACAAAAAATTTGTTTGTATCAATTGGTTTATTAGGCCCAACCATTCTAGACCACCAACCTTCTCTCCCAGTAATGGGATTATTCCCAGCAACATATTGATCTCCAGTTAAAGCATGGCAAACAAGAATAGCATTAGTTTTATCAGGATTTAATTTGCCATATGTTTTGAATGCTAGTTTAAAACTATCTATTATATCTCCTGATTCTAGTTTTAAATTAATATTCTGGAAATAGGCTATTTCGCTTTCAAGTTTTGTGTCAGTAGTAAATTTTGTTTTCATATCTTTTTAGTCTAACACTATTTGAAAGAATGAAGGAGGAGTGTAAACGCTTTAGCTGATTATTGCTCCACCCGCAAGCTGTCTCAAATCGGTGATAATTGGTCTTATATTTATATATCTTTCTAAGTCAATAAATCGTCATTTTTTAAATTAAATACTACTTTATTTTGATTTATCGTAAGATAGTTTGTAAAGAAACGTCCAAAATTATGAAAAATAAAGAATTAGACAATTTAAGAAGCAAAATTAATAACATTGATGATGAAATTTTATCTTTATTATCTAATCGATCTAAAATTGTTTTAGAAATAGGAAAACACAAAAAAGATAATTCAGTTGTTGATCTAGATAGAGAACAAAAAATTCTCGACAGATTAAGTTCTAAATTTACAGGATCTTATCCAAAAGATACTATCGTTAGACTTTGGAGAGAAATTTTTCAATCTTCTGAAAAACTTCAAAAGTTAACTAAAGAAAATATTCAATCAAAAAGATCTATAGAAAACATTAATGTTTATAAAGGTGGTAAGGCAAAGTTAAATAACAATAAAAGAGTTATCAAACTTTCTTCAAATGAAAATCCCTATGGTGCTTCACCGAAAGCAATTGAATTGTTGGAAACAAAAAATATTAATCATGATTTACATAGATACCCAGAAATTGATGGATCATCATTAAGAGAAGCAATAGCTAAAAATTTTTTTATTGATAATAATAGAATTATTCTTGGTTCTGGCTCAGATGAAGTTTTATTATTTGCAGCTTTGGCATTTTGTCAAGATGGCGATGAAATTCTCCACGCAAACCACGGCTTTGAGATGTATTCAATTGTCAGTAAAGTAGTTGGTGCAGTTCCAAAAAAAATTAAGGAAGATGTAAATTTCAATTTAAATATTGAAAATCTCATAGATCAAACAAATGACGCTACCAAAGTAATTTATATTGCATCACCTAATAATCCAACCGGCACTTATTTGTCTAGAGACCAACTTGTTAAATTAATGAATAGTATTTCTAAAAATATTATAGTTGTTATAGACGGAGCATATGTCGAATATGTGCAAAAAGACGATTATGATAAAGGATTTAGTTTAACGGATGAATATGAGAATATTATTTTAACAAGAACATTTTCAAAAACATATGGACTCGCAGCTTTAAGAGTAGGCTGGTGTTATACCAGTCAAAAAATAGCTGATATAATTAATAAAATAAAACCTCCTTTTAATACGACAACTATTTCACAGTCTCTTGCAATTAAAGCTTTGGAGGATAAAGAACATATTGAAAACTCTGTTAAATTAAATTCTGAAATTAAAGATTGGTTTGAAAAAGAGCTCAAACTCCTAAATATTAAAACCAGACAAACTGAAGGTAATTTTACTTTAATTGAAACTTCAGCAGAAGAAGCTGAGAAAATTAGTAATCATCTTATGAATGATGGCATTATTATAAGGCGTTTAAATAGTTATAATCTGCCCAATTTTTTGAGAATTAGTATTGGTACAAAAGAAGAAATGGATTTGACAGTTGAAAGTTTGAAGAAATTTAATGTCTAAAATAACTTATGATTCAGCTCTGGTCATTGGTATGGGATTAATTGGATCATCCATAGTTAGGGCAATCAAGGAAAAACAAATATCAAAAAAAATTTTTGCTATTGATAGAGATAGTGAGGTAATAAATATTTCAAAAAATTTAAATCTTGTGGATGCAATAGAGAGTGATTTAAATAAATATAATCAACAATTTGATATTATTTTTATTTGTACGCCTTTGAGCTCATATAGGGATATATTTAAGCAATTGAATAGCTATGTTAATAAAACAACACTAGTAACAGATGTTGGTTCAACAAAAGTAAGTGTTATAGAAGATTTTAAAGAATCAATTAATAATAAAAAAATTTTATTTGTTCCTGCTCACCCTATTGCAGGATTAGAGAAAAGCGGACCAGAATTTGGTTTCGCAAAGCTGTTTGAAAATAGGTATTGTATTTTGACCCCAATAGAAACTCAGAGTGAGATAACAAGATCAATTTCAGATATTTGGGAGTCATTTGGAATGAATATAGAAATCATGGAACCTAAACGTCATGACAGAGTACTAGCTATGACATCTCATATTCCACAACTCATTGCATATTCTGTCGTAGGAACTGCAACAGAGCTTGAATCTCAAATGAAAGATGAAGTAATTAAGTATTCAGCTGCAGGTTTTAGAGATTTCACAAGATTGGCAGGTAGTGATCCAGTAATGTGGCGTGATGTTTATGAAAAAAATAAAGAAGCCGTTTTAGAAATGCTTGGTCGTTTCAGTGAAGATCTACTTACTTATCAAAAAGCAATAAGAAATAATGATTTAAAATATTTGGAAGAAAAATTTATAAAATCAAAAGAAATTAGAAAAATTATTGAAGAGATTGGTCAAGCAGGAACTTTTGATCCAACAGAAAAAAATTAGTTATCCAATAATAAATTTGACGCAGTTTCTATTCTATTTTGAACTTCGTTTAATAATATTTTTTTATCTAAACCTTCATCAATCGTCGGTAAAAATTTTATAGTAATTAATCCTTTTTCTAGTACCCATGATTGTTTTGGCCAACATAAACCTGAATTTAAAGCTACAGGAAGGATTTTTCTTTTCGTATGATTATAAATTCCAATAAAACCTGTCTTATAATCAGGTTTGCTCCCAGGCAGCTTTCTTGTTCCCTCGGGGAAAATAATAATTGAAGATCCAAAAGATAATTTTGATTGAACTTTTTGTAACATATCTCTCATAGCTTTTGTTCCACCATCTCTATTAATTGCAACCATATTAGACTTGAATAAATATTGTCCAAAAATTGGTATAAAGAAAAGCTCTCTTTTATGGATAAAGAAACAATCTTTTAAATAGTAATAGAGTGCAAGTGTCTCAAATGCGGACTGATGTTTAGACGTAATTAAGACACTTTCATTTGGAATATTTTCTAAACCCTCAATTTTATGTTTAATATTACATATAAGATTAAGAAGAACAAAAATAATACGTATCCAAAGTTTTGTTGGATATTTAAGTAAATAACTTGGTAATAAGAGAAAAGGTAAACATACAATACCCATCAACACAGTCCAGATAACCAAGGAAATATAAAATATTATACTTTTTAAAATTAACATACTTAATGATTTTGTTTTATATACTAGCCTGACTGATCTATATATAATTTATGTTCATTGTTTGCTCTAATTGTGAATTCAAGTATTTAGTAAATTCTGCAGATCTTAAACCAAATGGTAGAATGGTTGAATGCGCAAATTGTAATCATCAATGGTTTCAAGAATTAGATGATACCGACATTACATCATCAGTCCCATCTACAAAAAAAGAAGAATTAGATCAAAATATAAAAAATAATAACCAAAAAGAAAAATTAGAAAAAGATCCAGTCAGAAATTTACCAAGTACAGTTGTAAGACAAGAAAAACCAAGTGTTATTAATTCAACGATAGTAATTGCTCTAGCTATAGTTGTAATTTTAGCAATATGGATTTATCGATCCTACGGTGTAAATACTTTTATTATTATTGATTTCTATATTAGGGAATTTTTCTTTAATTTAAATTTGATAATTTCAGACTTAGCTAAAATTATACACAATACTTTAAATTAGTTACAACCAGCTAGGAATAATATCAGCTTCAATTGTTTTCTCAATTTTCTCTGGAGAATAAATAATTGCATAATTATCATTGTGTACTAAAATTTCAGAGGGCAGTGGTCTACCGTTATAATTTGAAGACATTACTTTTCCATAGGCTCCTGTATTTTTTATAACCAGTAGATTGCCAATTTTTTGTTTAGCCAATTTAATATTTTTTAAAAAAACATCTGAACTTTCACAAATAGGACCAGCAATAGCATATTCCATAAATTCCTCTGAGTTTACATTTATCGCTGATATTTCATGATGTGCACCATACATCGCTGGACGTATCAATGTATTCATACCAGCATCAACAATTAAATAATTTATACCTCCATTATTCTTAATTGTAAGAATAGAGGTAACTGTAACTCCAGCCTCAGCAATTAAATACCTACCAGGCTCAAACGATAATTCATAGTTTGTTTGCGTAAAACAATTATCAAGTTCTTCTTTTACCATCTCAATATTAAAATCAGGATCAGATTCTTCATATTTAACATGAAAACCTCCACCCAAATCTACATGCTTGATATTAATACCTGATTCAATAAACTTATTTGCAGCCATTTTCATTTGAGAAAACGTATTTTTATATGCCTCAATTTTACTAATTTGACTTCCAATATGACAACTAATACCAATTAAATTTAAATTTTTACAACTTTTAACTAATTTGATAATTTTATCTAAATTTTCAAATTCAATACCAAACTTATCAGTTTTTTTTCCTGTTGAAATTTTACTTAAAGTCTCACCATCAACATCTGGATTAAGTCTAACACCAATATCAACGTTTTTATTTTTTTCATTTGCTAAATTATCGAGTAGTTTTATTTCTTCTAAAGATTCAGTATTAATTAAACGTATATTTTTATGCATAGCATAGAGTAAGTCTTGTTCAGATTTTCCAACACCTTCAAAAATTATTTTTTTTGGATCGAAACCAGCTTCCAATGCCCTTTTTAATTCACCAACTGACACTACATCTGCTCCAATATCTAACGAGTTCATTAATTTCAAAATAGCTTGATTTGAATTAGATTTAATTGAATAAAAAATGTTGTTACCTAAAATTTCTTTAGTTTTATTTACTTGATTTATAATTTTTTGTTGTGAATACACATAAAAAGGTGTCTGACAAACTTTAACTAAGTCATATAAAGAAGTACCCTCAATATACGGTTCATTATTTTTATAAGTGAGCATTTATTCAGTATTTATAATAACGGATTGTTGACGTTTTTTCTCTTCTTCTAATTTCTCTAAACATGCCTCATCACATGGATATGTAATTACGGATTTGTCTACTTGATCTTCTGGCAAACTTAAAGGACCAACTTTACCACAGCTAAAAGTAAACAATAAAAATGATAATAATATTAATCTGATCATCATAAGTATTTTTTTATAACAAGTTTTATCATTTTTTTAGTAATTTCAGGAGCCGTACCCCCAAAACTTGATTTTGATTTAACACTGTTAGTAGCTGATAGCACTTTTTTTGCGTCAGCTGTTATATTTTTGTCAAATTTTTTTAATTCTCCAAGAGATAATGAATCTATGTTTCTATCTTGTTTTGAACAATAAGAAACAATCTTTCCTGTAACAACATAAGCATCTCTAAATGAATATTTAAGATTTTGAGCCAACCAATTAGCCAAATCGGTAGCGGTTGCATTTGAATTATCAATCAACTCTTTCATTCTAGTTTTGTTGAATGTAGATTTTGATAATATTTCATTCATAACTTTTATACATAAAGAAACATTGTCGTATGAATTAAATGTTATTTGTTTATCGTCTTGTAAGTCTTTACTATAAGAAAGCGGTAACCCTTTAATAACATTAAGCATTGTGCTTAAATTGCTAATGATAATACTTGTTTTTCCTCTAACAAGCTCTGCACCATCTGGATTTTTTTTCTGAGGCATAATTGAACTACCAGTTGAAAGATCATCTGGTAAATTGATAAAATTAAATTGTTGATTTGACCAAAGTACTATTTCCTCTGCTATTTTTGATAAATGAACAGCAATTAGTGATAGAACAAATAAAAATTCTATTACAAAGTCTCTATCTGAGACAGTGTCCATAGCATTTTTTGTTGGCTCTCTAAATCCCAACTTTTTAGTTGTATATTTTCTATCAATAGGAAAAGAAGTCCCTGCAAGTGCAGCTGCGCCTAATGGGTTTTCATTAAGACGATATAAACAATCTTCAAGTCTTGTTCTGTCTCTACCAATCATTTCAACGTAAGCTAAAACATGATGAGCCAATGTTATTGGTTGAGCAATCTGTAAATGAGTGTAACCTGGCATAATTGTTTCAGTATTTTTTGTTGCAATATTAATTAAAGTTCTCTGAAATTTTTTTAGTTCACTATCTAAAATTTTAGATTCTTTTTTAACCCATAATTTTAAATCAGTTACTACCTGATCATTTCTAGATCTTGCAGTATGAAGCTTTCCTGCAATTTTACCAATTTTCTTAAATAATAAACTTTCAATGTTCATATGAATATCTTCAAGTTTTTTTGAAAATACGACCTTGTTTTTTTCAATATCTCTTTCAATTGCTTTAAGTCCAGAGACTATTGCACTTTGTTCTTTTTTATTTATAATTTTTTGTTTACCTAGCATTCTAGCATGCGCTATTGACCCAGTTATATCTTCTTTATACAGACGTTGATCGATATCTATAGACGAATTAATTGCATCTAAAATCTCACTAGGTCCTTTTGAAAAATGGACATTTCTTGAAGGATTTTTTTTCATTTTGCGCGCCTATAAGAGATATTTATATTAATTTCCACTCTTATGCTTAAATTATTTTCATACAGCAAATTTTTCTTATATAAGCTCACCTTTATAGAACTCACATGAATATTAAAAAAGTAGTAGTAATAGGATCTGGCACTATGGGCAGTGGAATCGCAGCCCAAATAGCAAATGCTAATATTGATGTTACACTTCTAGACTTACCTTCAAAAGAAGGATCTAGAAACCAAATTACAGAAAACGCTAAAGAAAGAATTATAAAATCAAGACCTCCACTTTTAGTAGAAAAAAACAAAGCAGAATTAATTAAGGTTGGAAATATTGAGGATGACTTTAATGAAGTTGCAGAAGCTGATTGGGTTGTGGAGGCTGTTGTTGAGAGAATAGATATTAAACATAACATTTATGATAAAATTCAAACTACAAGAAAGAACAATTCTATAATTTCATCTAATACATCTACAATTCCATTGAAAATCTTATCTGCAAATATGTCAGATGAAATGAAAAAAAATTTTTGCATTACCCATTTTTTTAACCCAGTTCGATATATGGCATTGCTCGAGATAGTAACTGAAGAAGTTAATGATATTGAAAAAATAAATTTATTAAAACAATTTTGTGATGAAAAACTTGGTAAAGGTGTCATTATTTGTAACGACACTCCAGGATTTATTGGAAACAGAATTGGAGTTTATGCAATGCAAGTTGCTATGACTGAAGCTTTTAAAATGAAGATATCAATTGAAGAAGCTGATGCAGTATTTGGAAGACCAATGGGTATCCCGAAGACTGGAATTTTTGGGCTATACGATTTAATTGGTATCGATTTGATGGCTGATGTTTTAAAAAGTTTTATCAAAGAACTCCCAAAAGAAGATCCTTTCCACGAGGTTGCACAAGAAATTCCATTGATCACAAAACTTATTGAAACTGGGTATACAGGAAGAAAAGGTAAGGGTGGTTTTTATAGAATGAATAAATCTGATGGTAAAAAAATTCTTGAAGCAATTAATTTAAAAACTGGCGAGTATCACCCAAGTCAGAAAATTAATTTAGGTATCGGAGATAAAATTGACATAAATAAACTCATTCAAAGAAAAGACAAATATGGTGAATATGCAAAATCAATTCTGACAAAAGTAATTAGGTATGCTGCATATTTAATCCCTGATGTATCATCAAAATATATAGACATAGATGATGCACTAAGATTAGGTTTTAATTGGACTGTTGGCCCTTTTGAAATGCTTTCAAATATTGATACAAAAAATTTTATTGATCAAAATACTGATATTAACTTCTTTAAAGATCTAAAGGGAGTTTTTGAATTTAAAAAAAGACCAGGATATTTAGAATCAAGTATTGATAATTTAAGATCTTTAAATTTACAAAAAACTTTTGAGAACCCTTCTGCTAATATTAAAAATGCTTCATCATATCAGGTTGTTGAATTTACTACTAAGGCAAACGCTTTAGATACTGACTCTATGTTAGCTTTAAAAGAAGCTGCTCAAAATAATAAAAGCACAATTGTGATTAATGATGCAATGCAATTTTCTGCTGGTGTAAATTTAAATTATGTCATGGAATTTGCTAAAAATAATGAATGGTCTAAAATTGAAAAATTTATAATTGATTTCCAACAAACGTGTAAAACAATAAAATATGCAGATAAGCCTTTTATTGCTGCGCCATCAGGACTTGCTATTGGCGGTGGTTTTGAAGTGGTATTGCATTGTGATTATAACGTTGCTCATACAAATGTTGTTCTTGGACTAGTTGAATCTTTAGTTGGACTCATTCCTGCTGGTGGGGGTTGTAAGGAAATGCTGTGGCGTTGGTTACAAACTCCAGAAGGTAAAGAAAATTCTGAACATGCTTCTATGAAAGTTTTTGATCTTATTGGTTATGCTATTACTGCTACCTCACCAAATGAAGCGCTGCCAAATCAATTCTTTTTAGAAAAGGATAAGGTGGTAATAAATAGAGACAGACAATTATCAACAGCTATCGATTTATTAAATAATATTGAGGGAGATTATGAAAAACCATCTCAACCTAAATTCAATTTAGGCGGTAGTGCTGTCAGAGATAAAATGTTTGAAAAACTTGAAGCACTATATAATGAAAATAAAATCTTAGACCACGGGTTAGAAGTAGGTAAGCAAATTGCTTTTGTACTTAGTGGTGG
This sequence comes from uncultured Alphaproteobacteria bacterium, assembly GCA_902618385.1. Lineage (GTDB taxonomy): Bacteria > Pseudomonadota > Alphaproteobacteria > HIMB59 > CACPNW01. Next base: position 39,152 of record CACNAF010000003.1, read on the forward strand.
AAATACAAATATTGATAATGAATTAAGTGAAGATGATCTTTATAATCTTGAATTGGAAGCTTTCATGAGACTTATCCAGATGCCTAAAACTCAAGAGCGAATAAAACATACACTTGAAACTGGAAAACCATTAGTAAATTAAATTAATTTCTTGTAGTATTTGATCCTTTTAGGAAACAGATGAGTAATTTTGATACAAACCTAGATAAAAATTCAGCCAATTTTGTTCCACTATCACCATTAAGTTTTATAACTCGCGTGAAAGATATTTATCCAAACTATGACTCTTTAGTTTATGGAAAAAGAAGTTACACTTGGCTTGAAACCTATAATCGATGTACCAAGTTTGCTAGTGCATTAGCAAAAAAAGGAATTACAAAAGGAAGTACCGTTTCAATCATAGCGGCAAATACTCCAGAATTATTCGAAGCACATTATTCTATCCCAATGACTGGTGGCGTTATTAATACGATCAATACTAGACTTGATGCAGATACAATTGCGTATATTCTAGATCATAGTGATGCAAAACTTCTTATAACTGATACTCAATTTTCACCTACAATGAAAAAGGCTTTAAAAATATATGGGAAGAATATTCCTATTATTGACATTCATGATGATCAGGCAGTTTTTAAAGATGGTGAGGGTGAAAAAATTGGAGAAATGACATATGAAGAATTTTTACAAACAGGTGATGATAATTATAATTGGTCTTTACCTAAAGATGAATGGCAAGCAATCTCACTAAGCTATACATCAGGTACAACTGGTAAACCAAAAGGCGTTGTGTATCACCACCGTGGATCATATTTAATGTCAACAGGAAGTGTTACGGCATGGAACATGCCTAATAAATTAACATTTCTTTATACCGTTCCAATGTTCCACTGTAACGGATGGGGGTATCCTTGGACAGCTGCTTTAATACATGCAAAGATTATTTGCTGCAGATACATTGTTGCAAAAGATATTTATAACTTAATAGATAAATATAAAGTAACTCATTTTGGAGGTGCTCCTATAGTTTTAAGTTTAATTGCTAACGCAGATGAGAAAGATAAAAAAGAAATAAATCATAAAGTATACGTATTAACTGCTGGGGCTCCACCAACGAGTGCAATACTTGAAAAGATGGATAACTTAGGTTTTGAAGTTATGCACGTATATGGATTAACTGAAACATACGGTCATATTCTTCAGTGTGCTTGGAATGAAGAATGGGAATCACAATCAAAATCTGAAAAAGCTGATATTAAAGCAAGACAAGGTGTTCGTTATCCAAACACTGAAGAAGTTTGTGTAGCAGATCCAGAGACTTATGAAAAAGTTCCAATGGATGGAGAAACCATGGGAGAGATTTTAATTCGAGGAAATGTTGTAATGAAAGGATATTACAAAAATAAAGAGGCAACTGAAACATCTATGAAAAAAGGATGGTTTCACTCTGGTGATTTAGCTGTAGTCTATCCTGATGGATATATTCAAATAAAAGATAGGTCGAAAGATATCATAATTTCTGGAGGAGAAAATATTTCATCTGTGGAAGTGGAAAATGTTGTTGCTAAACACCCAGCTGTTTCCTTGGTTGCAGTAGTTGCCAAGCCAGATGATAAGTGGGGTGAAACACCATGTGCTTTTGTAGAACTAGCTCCTGGAAAAAATGCCACAGAAGATGATATAATTCAGTTTTGCAAAGAAAATATGGCTGGATTTAAAAGACCAAAGCATGTAATCTTTGGTGAATTACCAAAAACATCAACTGGGAAGATACAAAAGTTTGAATTAAGAACAAAAGCAAAGGAGTTATAAATGGATCCAAAAACTTATAAATTTGACACACTAAGTCTACACGCTGGTTATCAACCAAGTAAAAACGCTGGCTCAAGGCAAGTACCAATTTATCAAACAACTTCATATATGTTTGATGATGTTGATCATGCGGCAGCACTTTTTAATTTAGAAAGAGGTGGTCATATTTATAGTCGTATGTCCAACCCAACAGTACAAGTCCTTGAAGAAAGAGTTTGTGCACTTGAAGGAGGAACAGCTGCTCTTGCAACTGCATCTGGAATGAGCGCAATATTTTTAACTATTATGACCCTTTGTAACGCCGGTGATCACATGGTTGTTTCTTCTCAGCTTTACGGTGGAACTGTAAATTTATTTAGATTAACGCTTCCTAAGTTTGGTATTAAAACAACTTTCGTAAAACCAAGAGATACAGAAGGTTTTAAAAAAGCAATTCAACCAAATACTAAAGGTATTTTTGGTGAGCTTGTTGGTAACCCTGGTAATGAATTGATGAATATGCCTGAAGTTTCAAACATAGCAAAAGAAGCTGGTATCCCACTAATTATTGATAGTACTTATCAAACTCCTTATTTGTGCAGACCTTTTGAACATGGAGCTGACCTTGTTGTACACTCACTAACTAAATGGATGAGTGGTAATGGTTCTTCTATGGCAGGAATATTAGTTGAAGGTGGAACTTTTGATTGGATGCAAAATGATAAATTTCCTTCTATGACAGAACCGTACGAAGGCTATCATGGATTATCATTTGCAGAAGAATTTGGCCCAACAGCTTTTACAATGATGGCAAGAGCTGAAGGTATGAGAGATATGGGGCCATGTTTAGCACCACAAAATGCATGGAATATTTTACATGGTTTAGAAACCCTTTCTCTTCGAATGGAAAAACATTGTTCTAATGCTTTGAAAATGGTTGAGTATTTATCAAATCATGAAAGTGTTGCTTGGGTTTCTCATGCTAGTGCACCAGGACATCCAGACAAAGAACTAGCAGAAAAAATTCTACCTAAGGGAACGGGGTCAATGATCGCCTTTGGAATTAAAGGTGGTAAGGAGGCTGGAGCTGCATTTATTAACAATGTTAAACTTGCATCTCATTTAGCAAATGTAGGTGACGCGAGAACACTAGTTATACATCCAGCATCTGCAACGCACTCACAAATGGATGAGGCAACTTTAAAATTTGCTGGACTATCTCATGATATGATTAGATTGTCTGTTGGCCTAGAAGACTTTGAAGATATCGTAAACGATTTCGAAGATGGATTTAGAGCTGCAAAAAAACCTCGTTTAGTTGCAAACAAATAAATGAAGTTTAAAGTTCGCGGAATTGATACGTTTGCCTCCACTGGAGGCAGACCTTTTGATAAAAACAAACCTCTTATAATCTTCGTTCACGGTAGTGGACTAAGTCACATGGTTTGGGTTTTACAAACACGCTACTTTGCATTTCGTGGATACAGCGTTTTAGCCGTTGATTTACCAGGTCACGGACTTTCTTCTGGTGAAAGTCTAAAAACTATTGAAGAAATGGGAAACTGGGTTGGTGATGTAATTGGAGCAGTTGGATGTAAAGAAGCTTCACTAGTTGGACATTCCCAAGGATGTCTTGTAACAATGGAATGTGTTGCTCAACACCCAGAAAAAATTAAAACGTTAACTCTTATGGGTGGTGCATCTGCAATTCCAATGAATCCTGAACTATTAAGGCTTGCTGAAGAGAGTAATCCTAAGGCTGTTGATCTTATGATGGATTTTGCGCACGGGCCTGCAGGACATTTTGGGGGCCATCCTGTTCCAGGTTTATATCACCTAAATGTTGGTTCCATGATTGTTCAAAATAAAGAAATTAAAGATACTCTAGGTGTTGATTTTAGAGCATGTGATAATTATAAAAATGGACCTGAGGTTGCTAAGAAATTGGATTTACCTACTCTTTCTATATTAGGTGCACAAGATAGAATGTGCCGTTTAAAAGATGGAAAAATTCTTGCTGATTATATTAAAGGATCGGAAGTAAAGATCATTGAAGATTGTGGTCATATGATGCTCCTAGAAGAAGCAGATCAAACATTAGAAATTCTAAAGAAATTTATAGCCGAACATTATCCTTTACCCAGTTAGTTAATTTTTTTAAATTTTTAGTAATTAATATTTCTGCTATTACTGATTTTCTTCTTTATCAGGCCTTGTAAGTTCTTCGAGTTTACGCATTTCCTCTTCCATTTTAAGCTTTTCTTGCTCTTCACGTTTTCTTTTGCGTTCCTCAGCTTTCATTTTTAGTTTAAGCTCTTTCTGCATTTTGCGGTCTCCCGCTTTAGATTTGTGATTAAAGTGAATGCCCATATAAACCTGGCAACTATATACTAAATATTATGAAATATTTCTAGACTCTAATTTGCTAATTTCTAGCTAACCAAACAATTACAACAAAGATAAATATAGCAATTGCCTGAAATAGTACTCTCAACCGCATTAGTTTATTACTGTGATTTTTGTTAAGCTTTCCATTTACTGCCATTGCAATAACACCAACAACAACAACTGCTAGAGTTGCTGCCATGAACAAGACAAGTATTATTTGCATTGTGCTCATAATAATATCTATATAAAACTTTTATTCTATGAAACAAGATAACTTGAATAAAGTGTTTTATTATGGTTGATATTTTAAAAGGCCCGTCAATTACTAAACATCAAAATCCAAAAAAATTGATGATTATGCTTCATGGATATGGAGATAACGCTACTAATTTTATTCAAATTGCAAATTTAATTGATCAAGATGAATTTGGGATGAAATATGTTGCTTTAAATGCACCAGATACAATTCAAGATTATCCTATGGGGCATGAATGGTTTCAATTATATCTCAATGGCACTCATATTTCTAATGCTGGTGTAAAAGAATATGATGTAGCCAAAAAGAAAATTTTTGAGAATGTTGAAAAAATTTATAACTCTATTTCTCTTTTATTAGAAAATTTAAATTTAAAAATGACCGATTGTTTTGTTATGGGTTTTTCTCAAGGAGGTATGATGGCATTTGAACTTGGGCAAATACTTCAAAATCAGTTGGCAGGCTTAGCACTTATATCTTCAAGAATTATATCAAAAGAGCATAAGCCTAATAATGCATTTTTAAAAACACCAATTTTTATTTCTCATGGAGCTCAAGATGCTGTTTTGCCTATTTCCAATTACAACGAGTCACTTGAAGTCTTAAAAAAGTATAACTACAATTATGAAAATTATCTTATTAAAACTGACGAGCATACAATGTCACAAGAAACAATAACTTTTTTCCAAAATTTTATTAAAAAAAATATTTAAAGTAATCGAATCTTCATATTATATTACTATCTGAATATTATGACTTGGGTGAGTAGAAACTAAAATGAGTACCGCAGAAAATCCAGCTTTGGTTCTTAATGCTGATTTTCGGCCGCTATCTTATTACCCACTTTCTTTATGTTCATGGCAAGATGCCATCAAAGCTGTTTTTCTAGAAAGGGTTTCAGTAATCGAAAATTACGAACAAGAAGTTCATTCTCCAAATCTTACTTTTAAGTTACCAAGTGTAATAGCTTTAAAAGATTATGTTACTCCACAACGAAAACCTGCTTTTACACGTTTTAACGTTTTTTTGAGAGATAATTTTACTTGTCAGTATTGTACCAATCGTTTTCCTGCAAACGAACTAACATTTGACCATCTAGTTCCTAAATGTCTGAATGGAAAAACTACTTGGGAAAATGTTGTCTCTGCGTGCACATCCTGTAATTTAAAAAAAGGAAGAAAACTTATACAGAATACAGATATGAAACTTTTTAAAAAACCTCTTCGACCATCGTCAATTCAATTACAAAATAATGGTAGAAATTTCCCTCCTAATTTTTTGCATGAGACTTGGAGAGACTATTTATATTGGGATACAGAATTAGAAAATTAAATTTTTTTTGATATAGCGATTGCCGTTTTACATCCAAGTTCTATTACTTTTGACATAATTTTATACCCTGGCGCACTTTCTGCATCATGTTCTATTCCAATATCATGATGTTCAAGTTCATCATCTCGGAATTTGGAAATTGTTTTTTTTAAATCTTTATGGTCATCTCCTAAGAGCTCTAATTGTTCTTGGTAATGTTCACCAATTACTTTTTCAACAGCAACAGTACATGCCATGGCAGCTTTTTCACCCATTAAGGCAGTGGATGCGCCAAGCGCGTAACCCGCAACATTCCACAAAGGTAAAAGAGCAGTTGGTCTAACTCTATGCTCTAATATTAATTCATTAAATTTATCAATATGCTCTTGTTCCTGATCAGCCATATGTTGAATAGTTTTGCCAAGCTTTGAACTTTTCCCAAAAACTGCTATTTGACCATCATATATTTTAGTGGCACCATATTCACCAGCATGATTGACTCTTATAATTTCTTCTAAAATCTCCCTATGAGTAGTTCTATTTGACGAAGATTTTTTTTTAGACGTTTTTTTCTTTTTTAGAGCCATAGTTTCTAAATAAGTAAATAGCATTTAAAATAAAAATAACTAGTAAAACAAGCGTATTAATTGAAGCAGCAGAAATTCCATAAAAACTCCAAATAACTTCATCACAACTAATTACCTGCTTTGATAATATCTGCGCTTTGAGATCTGCAGCATTATCACTGTTAGTTAGCATTGCTGAACAACCTGCTGGTCCTTTAAGAATTTTATTTTCTACTCCTACGTGCCATATAGAATAAAAAAGACCATAAACTGATGCAAACTGTATTACTAAATAAAACCAAATTTTATTTAAATTTTTGAATAAAAATATCAAAATTAAACATATTAAAATTAAATAATACGGATGTCTTTGCTTTAAACACAATTCACATGGCTGAAGATTAAAAAAATATTCTGCAATTAACGCTGATGATATCGAAATAAGCGAAATAAAAAATAAAAGTGTTATCCAATTACGAATTATCATAAAAATCTAATTATAAAAACACTTCCAACAAGTAAAATAAAAAACACAATGGTTAAAAAATTAAAATATTTATCAATAATTAACTTAATTTTTTCACCAAAAAAATAAAGAAGTATTGCTATCAAATAAAATCTTAATCCTCGGCCAATAATAGAAACAAAAATAAACAAAAAAATATTTAATCCAAATACGCCGCTTGCAATAGTAATAAACTTATAAGGAAATGGAGTTATTCCTGCACCAAGAACAATCAATATACCAAATTCTTTGTAATAGCTTTCAAAAATATTAAAAGAATTTTCTAAATGATAAAAGTCTACAATGTAAATACCTACTGAATTATAAAAAAAATATCCTATTACATATCCTAGTATTCCACCAAGTACTGAAAAGAGTGTACATATAAATGCATAAAATAGAGCATTTGCTTTGGAAGCTAACGCCATTGGTATAAGCAGTATATCTGGTGGAATTGGAAAAAATGAGCTTTCTACAAATGATATTAGACTTAAATACCACTTTGCATTTTTATGTTGTGCTTTTTCTAAAGTCCAATTGTAAATTCTTTTAAGAAAATTCATTTAATTTATTTTTTTTATAATTTTGATTTATACTATTAATGATTTTAAATCTAAATTATCATAAATATTACTTAAATGGAAAATATAGAGACTAAAGAATTAAAAACTGCATTTTATGCAACCTTTTCACAAGGTTTCTTTGCAACATTAACCTTCAGTATGTTTATGGTAAATTCACCAATTCTTTTTGATTTGATTGATATGACAAAAACAGAATTTTCTATAGGATTTATTATTTTTGGTATTTGTAATGTAATTACAAACCAACTTACAACCCGTTTTTTACTCCCAAAAATAGGAAGCACAAATTGTTTAATAATTGCAAGATTATTATACGCATTTATTCCATTTTCTATTTTTTACTTCTCTTCTTATAATTTTTTTATTTTTGTATCTATGTTGTGGGGTATTTCTATTGGCATACAAGCACCAAATATTTTTACACAAGTTGCGATAATAGAAGAGAAAACAAAAAAAATTCTTAATCCAATATTTAAATCATCCTTTAATTTTGGTTTTCTTCTTGGAGCAGGAATATCTAGTTTATGTCTTGGTTTAGAAATTGATCCTGTCTTTACTACTTTTGTTGTGGGTTTCTTTGTTTTTATATCAACTTTGACTATGTATTTCTTTGGATTGAATATGAAATATGATGTTGTTAATAAGGATCCAAGATTTTCAATTCCAAATTATAAAATTATCATGTTTGCATCAATTAACATGTGTATTATCGCATTTATGGGAATAATAATTCAATGGTCACCTTTATGGCTCGTTACTGATCTTTCTGCGCCAATTTTTTTAGTCGGTTCAATAGTTATTTTTTTTAATTTAGGTGAGATCATAAGTAATATGTTTGCGTCAAAATTAATTACAAAACTTGGTGAAGTAATTGTAGGTCCATGTTTTGCAATGGTTGGATCCACAATATTGGTGTTAAGTATTTTTTCTCAAAATATAATTATTATTTTTATAGCAATAACACTTTTTGGAATGTTAATTTCGAACGTTATGCCTATAGTATTTAGACAGGCAGTAAAAAATTCTCAAAATCCAATTCCAGTTACTATTTCTCATATATCAAGTATTGCTTTTGTTGGAGCTATATTTGGACCCGCTGTAGTTGGAATTTCAGCTGAAACTTTTGGTTTAACATTTAATATGTATGCATTAGGTGTAATAATGTTTTTGATTGCTTTACTAATGTTTTTTATAATGCGTGAAGATAAATTGGTAGGAGTAGAGGGAATCGAACCCACACCACCGAAGTGACCGGATTTTGAATCCGGCGCGTCTACCAGTTCCGCCATACTCCCTTAGTTAAGGTTTACTCTGGTTTTAATTATTAGTCTATTAGTTTCAATGATTTATTTATTTTTATTACGATTATCTTTTTAGATTAAATTTTGAAGAAATAGTCGTGTATTCACTATATCCCATTCTTGCTATATATCTCATTGCAACACTATCAACTCTATTATTCTTAATAAATTTATTATTTATAAAAATTCCAATTACTTCACCAATAATCATTGTAGAGATTTTTTTTGAATTTGATTTTAATTTAATTGTTTTTACTAATTTACATTCTAAATTAACAGGACTATCTTTAACTGATGGAGTTTTAACAAGTCTTGATTTTTTCTTTTTTAAATTAGACAAAATAAATTCATCTTCATCTGGTTTGAAATCCCTGGAAGATATATTCATTTGATTTCGTGAAGTGGAAGTTGCAAAATTTACAACAAATTCTTTTGTAGTCAAAATATTTGATAATGAATCCTTATATTTTCCATGTGTTGAACTACCATTTGAACAAAACATAACCTGTGGAGGCTCATCAGCCACAGCGTTAAAATATGAATATGGTGCTAAGTTTGCTATTCCATTTTTACTAATTGAAGAAATCCATCCAATAGGTCTAGGAAAAACTAGTGACTTAAATGGATCTATTTTAAAAGGACTTCCCTTTTTTGGCTCATAAAACATTATCTATTTTATAAATAAGAATTTGCATATTCTTTTATTTTTTCAAGCATTGAATAAACTCCATTCCTTCTCCCTGGAGTTAAAAGAGTATCAAGCTCTAAAGTATTTAGCATACTAAAATCAGAATTTTTAATTTCAGATGGATTTCTGTCTCCATAAATATCACATAGAATTGTTACCATACCCTTTGATATAAATGCATCTGAGTCGTAATAAAATGAAAGTTTATTTTCTTTTAATTGAGGAACCAGCCAAACTTGTGCCTGACATCCAGAAACTTTGAACGAGTCATTTCTATATTCTTCAGGAAAAATTTTTGCATTTTTCGCCTGATCAATTAAAAACTTATACTTATCCATACCGTCATCAAATAGATCTAGATTCTCTTTGTAGTAATTTATTTTTTCTTCTATTGTTTTCATGACATAAATTTTCTTAATACTTTAGCAGAATCCTCAGGCAATACATCCATAATGAAAACACCAGCCATTGATTCAGAGCCTGCTAAAACTTTAGGTTTATCTCCATGTCGTAAAGGTGGATAAAATTCAACGTGAAAATGAAACTGATCATCATCTAATTCGGGAGAAGCATGTAAACCCATTATATATGGACATCTTTTATTGAGAAAACTATCATATCCTTTTACAACCTGTTGAATACATTTAGAAAAATCTTCAGTTTGTTTATCATTAAATTTCCAAGGGCCTTCAATTTGATTTCTTGGTATTATCCATACTTCGTAAGCATATCTTGCAAAAGGTGGTACGGCTGCAATAAAATTTTCATTTTGATACACATAATATTTCTCCTCCAGCTGCTTCATAATTTTAATTAAAAAGTTCTCTTCTCTAAATGCCCTTATTTCTTTTTCAATTGCAGGAGGAATAAAAGGATAAGCATAAATTTGACCATGTGGATGATGAAGCGTAACACCACATTCTTCCCCTCTATTTTCAAAAGGTAGAACATATTTAACGTCAGGTTTTTTTTGTAACTGCTTATATCTATCGATCCAAACTGTAGTTAATAATTCTATTCGCTCTAAAGGCATTTCAGAAATTGTATCAAGATGTTCAGGTGAATATACAACTACTTCACATTCTCCTTTTGAAGGTTTACTCATAACTTTTTCTAAGAATATATTTTCACCTTTGGTATTAAAACTAGCCCAACGATTTGGAAAGACAGCAACTTCAAAGTTTGAAAATGGTATCTCTGTTGGATAATTTAAATTTGCTCCTGGACAAAGTGGGCAATATTCTTTTGGTGGAAATGAAGTTCTGTCTTTTCTTCCTGCTGAGTAAGTAACCCATTCTGCTCTTGAAGGATTCCATCTCATATGAGGTTTAGAAATTTCTGTTACTTCAAGTTCTTGACTTGGGGACTCTTTGTGTTCCTTGTAACCATAAAGATAAAGTTCTTTTTTATCATTTCTTATAAAAATTCTTTTATGTATTTGATTCATTAATTTTTTTTTCCCATTTAATTGAAGAATTTATAATTTTACTTAGATCATTATATTTTGGCCTCCAATCAATATGTTTTAATATTTTTGATGTATCTGCAATTAATTGTTCAACATCCCCATCTCTTCTGTTTGAAAATTTGTAGTCAATTTTATTTTCTGAAATTTTATCTGCTGTATTTATAACATCTAAAACACTAAAACCATTTCCATAACCACAATTGAATAAATTAGATTCTGAATTTTCTAATAAATATTTTGCAACCTCTAAGTGGATATCAGCAAGATCAGAGACATGAATATAGTCTCTGATAGCTGTTCCATCAGGTGTATTATAATCATTTCCAAATATTTTAATATGATCTCTTTTACCTACAACTACTTCAGATAAAATTTTTATTAAATGTGTTGATCTTTTAGATATTTGCCCTGATCTCAATTTCTTATCAGCACCAGCAACGTTGAAGTACCGCAATATTATAAATTTGTAGTCATCCTTATTTTCTAATAAAAAATTTTCTGTTTTTATTTTAGATTCAGCGTATGGATTCTGAGGATTTAAATTTGTATTTTCATCTATTAATTTATTTTCACTTATCGATCCGTATGCAGCAGCTGTTGAAGAAAATACAATTTTATTTAATCCATTATTTTTACAAGTTTCAAATAATTTAGTTGCATTTTTAGTATTATTATCAAAATATTTCTGAGGATATTTTACAGATTCCTCAACTTGAATAAAACCAGCAAAGTGCATTAATAAATCAAAGCTATTAGATTTTATAAGCTCAGAAATTACTTCTTCATCATTAATATTACATTTTATAAAAAATGCATTTTTTGGAATGAGACTTTTATTCCCAGTAGATAAATCATCAATAATATGTACATTATGACCAGCATCTAGAAGAGAAAGAGCGGCATGACTTCCTATATATCCAGCACCACCTGTCAAAAGAACATTCATATATGTATCTAATAAATTATAATTTATTAATTTAAAATTGATATATTTTGTAAATGACTAATATTATAGGCCTCTTTATTTATTGAATTCAAAACAAAGTCTGTTAATGCTAAAAAAATACATATCATTCTGACATATGAGATTAGATAAAAAAAATATTATAGTCACTGCAGCTGCGCAAGGTATAGGAAGAGCAACAGCACTTAAATTTGCAAATGAAGGGGCTAAAGTTTTAGCAACTGATATTAATGAAGATAAACTAAATGATTTAAAAAATGAAAATGAGAGTATCCAAACTATGAAATTGGATTCAACAAACAAAAAAGATGTAGAGGCCTTTTGTTCTTCTGTAGACAAGATTGATGTTTTATTTCACGCAGTAGGTTTTGTTCATCACGGAACAATTCTTGATTGTGATGAAGATGAATTTTCACGATCAATAAATGTTAATATATTTTCTGCATATTTAATGACCTACAATCTTTTGCCGAAAATGTTGAAAGAAAAGAAAGGTAATATCGTTATTGTTTCTTCTGCTGCATCTAATGTTAAAGGTGTGCCTAATAGGTTTATTTATGGAACTACAAAAGCAGCATTAAATGGTTTTGTAAAAGCCATAGCTATTGATCACATTAAAGATGGAATTCGCTGTAACGCTATTTTACCAGGCACTGTTGAAACACCTTCTTGGGAGGGTAGAGTTAACATGGCCGATGATCCTATTAAAGCAAGATCAGACTTTATAGCAAGACAGGCAATGGGAAGATTAGCACAACCAGAAGAAATAGCATCGCTTGCAACTTATCTAGCAAGTGATGAATCAGATTTTGTAACTGGAACACTAAACTTAATTGATGGAGGATGGACTTTATAATGAAAACTTTAAGATACAGAATTGGAAATGAAGTTAAGCCAGGAATACTTGATCAAGAAGGAAATATTCGCGATGTATCATCTCTTGTAAAGGATTGGGACAATAAAAATGTAACTATTAGCAAGTTGAATGAAGTCAAAAAAATTGATCCTTCATCTTTACCTTTAGTTGAAAATAGTGAGGGATATGCACCTTGTGTTTGTAAAGAAAGTATTGGAAAATTTATTTGTATTGGGCTTAATTATTCTGATCATGCTGAAGAAACTGGTGCAAAAGTTCCACCTGAGCCAATTATTTTTGCAAAGGCAACAAGTGCAATTATCGGAGCAAATGATAACGTAGAGATACCAAAAAAATCAGTAAAGTCTGACTGGGAAGTTGAGCTTGGTGTTATTATTGGAAAAGAAGCAAAATATATTTCTGAGAGTGAATCACAATCTCATATTGCGGGATACTGTGTCATCAATGATCTTAGTGAAAGAGAATTTCAAATAGAACATTCTGGTCAATGGGTTAAAGGTAAGTCTTGTGACACATTTGGTCCAATCGGACCATATTTGGTAACTACTGATGAAGTACCAGATCCTCAAAACTTAAAAATGTGGCTGGATGTTAATGGTAAAAGAATGCAAGATGGCTCAACAAGTACAATGGTTTACGGAGTAAACTTTTTAATAAGTTATTTAAGCCAATTTATGTCATTACAACCTGGAGATATCATCTCAACAGGCACACCGCCAGGAGTTGGAATGGGAATGAAACCACAAGTATTTTTAAAAGCAGGTGATGTAATGAAACTTGGTATTGAGGGTCTGGGAGAACAAACTCAAAAAACTATTCAGGCGTAATGTTTGGCAATATTAATAATTGTCATAATGTTAAAGATTTTAGAAACTTAGCAAAAAAAAGACTACCTAGTCCAATATTCCATTACATCGATGGTGCTGCTGATGATGAGATAACTTATAAAAGAAATACAGATGCCTATGAGCAATGTGACTTGATCCCCAATGTATTAAGCGGTGTTGATAAAGTTGATATTTCAACTACTGTAATGGGACAAAAGTTAGATATGCCTTTGTATTGTGCACCAACTGCTCTTCAACGATTGTTTCATCATGAAGGTGAAATTGGAGTTGCAAAAGCTGCAGAAAAATTTGGAACAATGTTTGGAATTTCTTCTTTAGGGACTGCCAGTATTGAAGAAATATCAAATTTAGTCAAAACACCTAAATTATTTCAACTTTATGTTCACAAGGATAAAGGATTAAATAAAGCACTTATAGAAAGATGTAAGGAATCAAATTTTGAAGCTATGGCTGTTACTGTGGATACTGCTGTTGGAGGAAACCGTGAACGAGATTTATATACGGGTTTCACTATTCCAATGAAATTAAAACTTAATAGTGTCCTAAGTTTTATGCTTCATCCAAAGTGGGCAGTAGATTATTTTACAAAACCTAAATGGGAGTTAAGTAATTTAAAAGATCATATTAATGAGGGCACAACAGTAATGACAACTATCGGAGATTACTTCACAAAAATGCTTGATAATTCCATGAGCTGGAAAGATGTGGAAAATATTAATAAAGAGTGGGGTCGTCAATTTGCTATTAAAGGTGTGATGTCTGTAGACGATGCAAAAAAAGCTGTAGATGTAGGTGCTTCAGCTATAATGGTTTCAAATCATGGAGGTCGACAATTGGATGGTTCAAGATCACCATTTGATCAACTAGCTGAAATTGTAGATGCTGTGGGAGATAAAATAGATGTAATTTGTGAAGGAGGAATAAGAAGAGGTACTCATGTTTTAAAAGCACTGTCACTTGGTGCAAAAGCCTGTTCCGGTGGAAGAATGTATTTATACGCATTGGCAGCAGGAGGTCAAAAAGGTGTTGAAAAAAGTTTATCTAATTTACGCAATGAAATTGAACGAGATATGAAATTAATGGGAGTTTCTAACATTAAAGAACTAACAAGAAAAAATCTAAAATTCAGATAAATCAACAACTTTCTTAAAAAAAATATTTATTCTAATTCAATTTTATTTTACAAATTTTTTATGAATGTTGAAATAGATCCAATCCTAGTTGGTGAGACTGATGATATCGAAGTTGGAACTGTGGAAAGTTTTGAACATGAAGATGTTAATTACGCAGTTTATCATTTAGAGCCAGGATTTTTTTGTACACAGGGAAACTGTAATTGTGAGGAGAAAGCACCTTTGAGTGAATCTGAAATTGAAGGAGAAGAGTTAGAGTGTGTTGGTTGTGGTAATACTTATAGTATTGTTTCAGGTGATTGTATTAGTGATCCTGAATTGGATGGTCTTAAGATCTTTGACATCTCCGAAGAGGATGGAAAAATTTACTTAAATATCTAACTTATAATTTTAAGATTTATAATATTATTTTTGTTTAAATTTTTACTTTTAGTTAAAAAATCAAAAACATTTTCACACGATTCTACAGACATCCTTTTTCTACATTCTAGAGTTAAAGCAGCATTATGTGGTGTCAACAAAGTATTACTTAAAGAAAATAGTTTATGATTTTCTATTGGTGGTTCTTTTTCAAATACATCAACACCAGCTCCAAAAATTTTTTTATTTTTTAAAGCTTCATATAAGGCATCTTCATTAATTATACCGCCTCTTGCGGTATTAATTAAAATCAAATTAGATTTAAAAATTTCAAATTGATCAAACGAAATCAAATTTTTAGTTTCTTCATTTAAAGGTAAATGGATACTTATATAATCAGCAATTTTAAAGCCTTCTTCTTTATTGATTGGAATAAATTTGTGATTTTTTATCTCTTCATCTGAAAGAAATGGATCATGCACATAAATTTCCATTTCAAACCCACTACATCTTTTTGCAAGAGCTTTTCCTATTCTGCCAAAACCAAGAATTAAAATTTTTTTATTATAGAGTTCAAAGTAATTGGGTAAATTAACCTTTTCTTGAAATTTACCTAATTTAACTAATCTATCTGATTCAAAAATATTTTTTGTTAAACAAAGCATCATTGTCATTACATGTTCAGCTACACTAGTCGCATTTGCTGTTCCAGTAATGGCCATAGCTATCTTATTATTATTTAAATATTCAGTATCTACATTGTCATAGCCAACACCATGTCTTGCAACAATTTTTACGTTCTTTGCTTGAGAGAGTATATTTTTATTTATTTCTGCCGTTCTTACAACAATACCATCCACATCTTTTAATTTTTCTATTAAATGATCTTCATCAATATTATTAGTGACAAAGTACTCAATATTATTTTTATCAAATATCTCATATCCACTAGGATGAATTTCACCAACAATCCCAACTTTCATGGATAATTTTATATTCTAAAATATTAGAAAAATAAATTGTTTAACTCTTTAAATTATTTTTTTATTATAATAGTATCAATTTTTTTTGTGAAAGGAACATATGAAAACAGTTAGAATGTCATGTTCACATGCATTAATTAAATATTTAACTATGCAAAAAATTTTAATTAATGGAAAAAAAGAACCACTATTTCCAGGAGCTTTCGGTATTTATGGCCATGGTAATGTTGCTTGTATTGGACAAGCTATGGAAGAATATCAAAATGAACTTCCTGGATACAGAGGTCATCATGAACAAAATATGGCACTAACAGGTATTGCATATGCTCGTGCCAAAAGAAGACAACAAATATTTGTAGCAACTTCATCTGTTGGACCTGGTTCTACTAATATGGTTACAGCTGCTGCAGTTGCTTTAAGTAATAGACTTCCAATTTTACTTTTACCAGGTGATACATTTTCTAGTCGTTTTCCAGATCCTGTTTTACAACAAGTAGAACATTTTAATTCTCCTTCAGAAACTCAAAATGATTCATTTAAATCTGTATCAAGATATTTTGATCGAATCACTAGACCTGAACAAATTTTAACATCTTTACCGCAAGCAATTAATGTAATGCTTGATCCTGCAGACTGTGGCCCTGCAGTAATTTCTATGTCTCAAGATGTTCAAGGAGAAGCGTATGATTATCCTGAAATCTTTTTTGAAGAAAAAATTCATGAAATTAGAAGAATTCATCCTGATCCAAATCAAATACAAAAGGCAGCTGATAAATTAAAACAATCTAAACAACCAATTATTATTTCAGGTGGAGGCGTTTTATATTCAGAAGCAGAAGAGGAAATTTCTGCTTTTGCAAAAAAACATAATATTCCTGTAACAGCAACTGTGATGGGTATTGGTTGTATGAATAAAGATGATCCTTATTATATAAGTGCAATTGGATGTTTAGGAGAAGGTTCATCTAATAATCTTGCTACTGATACAGATTTAGCACTAGCTGTGGGAACAAAGTTAGGAGACTTTACAACTGGCTCTTGGACTAATTTTGAAAACGAAAATTTTCAACTTGTATCAATAAATACTTCACGATTTGATACTACAAAACATCGCGCTACTCCTGTTGTAAGCGATGCAAAAATTGGACTTCAAGAATTATCAAAGGCATTAGGAGATTGGAAAGCACCAGATAATTGGTACCAGCGTTCAATTGAGGAAAGAAATAAATGGGATGAATATGTTGCCAAAGAAAGTGGACCAACAAATCAAGAATTACCATCCTATGCTCATGCTGTAGGTGCAGTTTATAGAAACTCAGACCCATCAGATATTGTTGTAACCGCAGCTGGAGGGTTAGTTGGTGAAGTGGTTCAAATATGGAAACCAAAAGAACTAAATACTTTTGAAACTGAATGGGGATTTAGTTGTATGAGCTATGAAATATCAGGAGCACTTGGAATCAAAATGGCAAAACCTGAACAAGATGTAATTGTATTTGTAGGCGATGGTTCATACCTCTTACAAAATAGCGATATTTACAGTTCAGTCTTATATGATAAAAAATTAATTATAGTTGTTTGTGATAATGGCGGTCACATGGTTATTAATAGATTGCAACTAGCAAAAGGTGGCAATGAATATCTTTGCAATCTTAATGCTGCAAGAGCGACAAATGTACAGTTTGTTGATTTTGAAGCTCACGCAAAAAGTATGGGGGCAAACGGTGAGACTGTTAAATCCATTTCAGAGTTAGAGGCCGCTTTTAAAAGAGCAAAAGAATCAGACAAAACATACGTAATTTCTATGAAAACAGATGGATATGAATGGCTAGAAGGAACTGCTTTTTGGGAAAGCCCAACACTTGAAGTGGATAATACCGAAGGTAAGAAATCAGCTCTTAACGAATTTTTAGAAGGAAAAAATAAACAACGTAAGGGCGTATAATAATAAATCTCTTTTTCTAAAATTTAAAAATTGTATGAGTCAAAACAAGCCTATAATTTTAATAGATCCATATCCTAGAACAATGGATCTACTTTTTTCAAAAGAAAATTTAAACTACTTAAAAAAAAATTTTAAACTTATTACTGCCCCAAATAAAAATAAAAATAATTTTTATGAAAAAAATTTACCAAAGGCAGATTATATCTTTGGGCAACCCAATTTACCTTCATCCTTAATTTCTAAATCCACAAAACTTAAAGCAATATTTAATGTAGAAAGCAATTTTATGGACAATATGGACTACGATTATTGTTTTAGAAAAGGGATACATGTTTTAGCAACATCTCCTGTGTTTGCTCAACCTGTTGCTGAAATGGCAATGGGTCTTACTTTATCTATAGCCAGAAGTATACATATTGCTCATTCAGACTTTATTTCAAAAAAAGAAAAATATGGTGGTGCAATAAGCCAGAATAATTTTTTAATAAAAAATAAAACATTTGGTTTAATTGGATTTGGTGATTTAGCTAAATCACTTACTCCTATACTTAAAGCATTCTCTAATAACATCATTGCCTATGATCCTTGGATTCCCAATAAAGAAATAGAAAAATTTGATGTTAATCCTACTAGTTTAAATTCTTTACTCAAAAATGCTGATATCATTTATGTATTAGCCTCCATTACTTCTTCTAATGAATCTATGATTAATTCTTCTAAACTTAAATTAATAAAAGATGGATCAGTGTTTGTCTTAATGAGTAGAGCAGCTATAATAAATTTTGATGATTTTTTTAATTTTTTAAAAAATAGAAATGTGTTTGCTGCCATTGATGTTTTCCCACAAGAACCATTTCCTAAAAATCATAAATTAAGAAAACTCAAAAATGTAATTTTTTCTCCGCATAGGGCTGGCGCATTAGACAGTGCATTTAAAGAGATGGGTGAATTAGTAATTCAAGATTTAAAACTTATTTCAAAAGGTCTGCCGCCTAAATTATGTAAAAAAGCTGAAAGAGAAACTGTTAAATATTTACGTTCAAAACCAGTTGATATTAATTAAAATTTATTTAAAAACACACTATGTCAGATAACTTAGTACTAGAAGCTAAATCAGTTTCGAAATTTTTTGGTACTATTACAGCTCTTCAAAATGTAGATCTTCATTTAAATAAAGGTGAGGTTCTTGGTGTCGTCGGTGATAACGGTGCTGGGAAATCTACATTAATGAAAGTTTTATCAGGATTATATAAGCCAAGCGAAGGTTCACTTTTTTTTGATAAGGAAAAAGTAACTTTAAATAGTCCCAGAGACTCACAAAATTTGGGCTTAGAAATGGTATATCAAGATTTAGCGCTAGCTGGGAATCTCCCTATCGGTGATAATATTTTTCTAGGAAGAGAGCCAACAAGAAAGGTTGGCCCTTTCAATTTTTTAGATCATAAAAAAAGAAAACAATTAACTGAAGAGCATCTTGCAAAACTTAAAATAAATGTAAAGAGTGCTGATCAAAAGGTTGAAGAATTATCAGGTGGACAAAGACAAGCAGTTGCAATTGCTAGAGCTACAGCTTTTAATGCAAAAATTGTTTTGATGGATGAGCCAACAGCAGCACTTGCTGTTAAGGAAGTTGGGAAAGTTTTAGACTTAATTTTAAATCTTAAAAAGTTAGGTGTTAGTGTAATAGTAATTAGCCATCGAATGGATGATATTTTTACTGTTTGTGATCGCGTAATGGCACTTTTTCAAGGAACAAATTTCGCTGAATCAGAATTAAAAAACACTTCAAGGGACGAAGTGATTGGATGGATCATGGGGAAAAAAGATTAATGGATAAGAATCAAGAATCTTTATTTGTCAGACTTATTCCTTTTTTTGAAAGATATGGAATCTTATTACTTATCCTAATAATGATAGCTGTTTTGCATTTGTTGCAACCTGATGTTTTTTTATCATGGAGAAATGTAACAAATATTTTTAAACAAGTTTCTTGGCAGTCTATGTTAGCACTTGGTGTCTTTATGGTCATTGTAACTGCAGGTATAGATCTATCAGTCGGTTCAATTATTATGTTATCATTAATGGGACTCGCTATTGCTTCGAAGGCAGGAATGCCTTGGTACGTTGTCATGTTAGTTGCGCCAGCAATTGGATTTTTGTGTGGTATGTTTAATGGTATTGGAATTACCTTACTTCGAATGCCTCATCCATTCATAATGACACTAGGGACGCTTTATATATTTAGAGGTATTGGTAATCTAATATCCGGAGGTGTTCCAATAACAGGTTTTGCTGAGCAGATTAGAGTTATAGGAAATGGTAAAATTAAACTAGATGTAATTTTTGGAGAAGGCGCTAGAGAGTACATTCCCACAAGTTTAATTTTAATGATTGTAATATTTTTTATTTTTTGGATATTTTTAAATCATACAAGAATAGGTAAATGGATTTATGCGATTGGAGGCAACCCAGGAGCAGCTAGGGCAGCAGGTATTAATGTAGATCGAATTTTGATCGTAGTTTACACCCTTTGTGGTTTCTTGGCTGGTATTGGAGGTTTAATTTTAGCCGGAAGAACAAATTCCGCTTATCCAAATGCTGGTTTACAATCTGAGCTAGATGCGATTGCAGCAGTCATTATAGGTGGAGCAAGCTTCTTTGGGGGTAGGGGAACTGTTTTAGGTGTATTTGCTGGAGTCATGATTATGGGTATACTCCGAAATGGTCTAAATTTAATGAATGTTAGTGTTTTCTGGCAACAAGTTCTCATTGGGTCAATTATTATTTTGGCTGTTTATATCGATGTTCTAAGAAGACAACTTGCAACCAGAACATAATATCAAAAAATAATCACTTTCTGACAAACAGTCACTTGATTAGAATTTCATTTTTGATTAATGGTTAAAAAAAATTTTAGGAGGAAAAATGAAATTTTTTATTTCTATAATTACTACTTCTGTATTGTTTTTTTCAGGTAGTCTTTTAGCAGGCTCACATGCAAAAACAATTATGCTAAGTACTAAAGGACCAGGTGCTGGAAACCCTTTTTGGGCTTCAGTTGAAGCTGGTGCTAAAGATGCTGCTGAAGAATTAGGTGTAAACCTTATTATCCTTTCACCACCACAAGAGAGTGATGTTATGGCTCAGGTAGCGCAAATTGAAGACCAAATTGCTAAAGGTGTAGACGGTATAGCGATTGCACCAACTGACCCTAACGCAGTTGCACCAATTCTTGATGATGCAATGGCTTCAGGTGTTCCAGTTGTATACATTGATACTAATGGAATTAATGAAGGTGTAACTTTCATTGGTACAAACAATATTAATGGTGCTGCTTTAGCTGCTCAATACATTTGTGATAATGTTCCAAGTGGTTCTGATGTTGCAATCCTTCAAGGGATGATCACACAAACTACTGGTCAACACAGAGCTGAAGGATCACACAAAGGTCTTGAAGCATGTGGCATGAACATTGTTGCTGAACTTCCAGCTAACTGGGATACTGCACAAGGTATGTCAGTAACGGAAGATATCATCACTGGTAACCCAAATCTAAAAGCAATCTTTGCTTCTAACGATAATATGGGTCTAGGTGCTATCCAAGCATTAAAAAATGCTGATATGCTAGATGATGTTGTCGTTGTTGGATTTGATGCTAACCCTGATGCTGCTGCAAGTGTAATGGCTGGTGAAATGTCAGCAACTATTGCTCAATTCTCATACAACATGGGATACATGGGTGTAGAAAATGCACTTAAATTAGCTAATGGTGAGAGCATTCCAGATAACATTGATACTGGAACTGTATTAGTTACTAAAGAAAACGCTGCAGACTTTATGTAAGTCTAAGCAAAATTATTTTTAAAAGGCCGTAATTTTTTACGGCCTTTTTTTTTACTATTCCATTTTTTACAATTGATTTATAGAAACAATTTATGAAAAATATTGGTCTAATTGGTTGTGGTAATATAGCAGAGACCTATTTCCGTGCTCAGGAATATTTTAACAATATAAATTTTGTTGCTTGTGCTGATATTAATTTAGATGCCGCTAAAAAAACAGCTGATCAATATAATATTATTCCTTTATCAGTTGATGAAATACTTAATGACAAGAATGTAGACATCATTCTTAATCTCACAATTCCCCAAGCGCATTATGAAATATCTAAAAGAGCTCTTGAGGCAAACAAACATGTTTATTGTGAAAAACCAATGAGTGTTAAGTTTGATGAAGCAAAAGAATTATTAAATTTAGCAAAAAAAAATAGTCTCTACATTGGGAATGCACCCGATACTTTTTTAGGAGGAGGAGGTCAACTTACACGAAATTTAATTGACAACAATGATATTGGACAAGTTCTAACTGGTAATTTTATATTTGCTTTTCCTGGCGTTCAAGATTTTCATCCTAGTCCTGAGTCTTGGTTTCAAGAAGGAGGAGGACCGGTAATAGACATGGGTCCATATTTTTTTACCACCCTTGTTAATCTTCTAGGTCCGGTAAAAAATATAAGAGGAAGAGGAGCTAAATTTTCTGATAAAAGAGAATACAAAGCTGGTCCAAAAAAAGGAGAAACTTTTAATGTTGAAATTCCAACTTCTTATATGTTTAATATTGAGTTTCAAAATAAAGCTATCATTCAAGGTTTCATTTCATTTGATGTTTTAAATCATAAACGTAATCATATGGAGCTTTATGGAACGAAAGGTTCAATAGTAGTGCCTGATCCAAATATGTTTGGTGGTCCAGTTTCCATATCTGGTGAGTTTGGATCTGAATGGAAAGATATTAGCGTAGAAGATAAACCCCTTGGAAAAACAAATATAGTTAACCATAGTGGAAGAAGTAATGAGGCGCCTGAACAAGCGAACTACAGGGGTATTGGGTTAGCCGAAATGATTGACGCTATCGAAAATAATAGAATGCATAGGTGTAATGGAGAACTTGCTCTTCACGTTCTAGATGTAATCGATTGTGCTATGATCTCTTCAATTTATAAAGTGGAAGTAGAGCTCCGTTCTTCGTGTGTGAAGCCTGAACCAATGCATGATGATTTCATAAGGCAAATCCTAAAAAAAATATAAATTTTGCTTCGCTATTGAATTAGTGCGATAATTTTACAGCCTAATTCCCAATATTTCTCCTTGTTTTACATACCCATTCTTGCTAGGAAAATATTATTTATAGGAGGAATGCATGAAAAAAATTGCTTCAATTATTCTTGCCTCTGTAGCGCTTTTTGCTACTTCAGCGAAGGCAGAATACAAATTTAACTTCGTAATGCACAGTGATACGAACAATGCTTTCTGGGCAGCTGTTCACAAAGGTTTTAAAGATGCTTGTGCACAAATTAATGCTGATTGCCAAATGTTAACTCTTTCAGGTGATGGAGACCAACAAGAGCAATTACAAAACTTA
This sequence comes from uncultured Alphaproteobacteria bacterium, assembly GCA_902618385.1. GTDB lineage: Bacteria > Pseudomonadota > Alphaproteobacteria > HIMB59 > CACPNW01. The sequence continues at coordinate 62,541 of CACNAF010000003.1, forward strand.
GAGTCTTCAATAGCTCAAGGTGTTGATGGTATCGTAACTACAATTACTAACCCAACTATCTTTGATGCTGCAGTTGATGAAGCATTAGCTGCTGGTATTCCAGTAATTACAGCTAATACTGATGATCCAGAAGGTGCTGCTGGTAGTAACAGACTAGCATATGTTGGACAAGACTTAGAAGCAGCTGGTTATGAATTAACAGCTAATCTTTCTGAAATGTTTCCTGATGGAGATATTCACGTTCTAATCGGTGTTGCAGACATGAACCAATCATGGGCATACACTAGAGGAAACGGTATTGCACGTTTCATGGAAGATTACAAAGCAGCTAACCCTGATAGAAAAGTAACTTATGAGAAAATCGAATCAGGTCTAGATCTTTCAACTGTTGGAAACAGAGTGGCAGCTTATGTTCAAGCTAACCCAAATACAACTGCATATCTTGATGTAGGTTTCTGGGAAGCTGGTGCAGCTGCAGCAGTAAGAAACTTAGGTTACGGACCTGGTGAAATACTTCTTGCTGGTTTTGACTTAGTTGACGTAGTTTTTGAAGAAATGGACAAAGGTTATGTTCAACTAACAGTTGACCAACAACCATACTACCAAGGTTACATGTCAGTTCACCAATTATACTTAATGAACAAGTATGGTTTAAGTGCACTAGATATCAACACTGGTAAAGCTATGATTGGTCCTGATGATGTTGAAACAATCAGATCATTCAAAGGAATGTCAGTTAGATAAATATCGTAACCAGGCTCTTTAAATAGAGCCTGGTTTTTTATTAAAAAAAAATATGAGTAAAAATTTTAGTCTTAGAAGTTTATTAGTAAGACCAGAAGTAGCAACCTTCTTAATGTTTCTAGCAATAATGATTGGATTTTATATTGCTAATGAGAGATTTTTAGATGCAAGAAATATAAGAATAGTTATGGGTATTACACCCGAATATATTATTGTTGCAATTGGGATTGCAATATTAATGATCTCAGGTGAATTTGATTTATCTGTAGGCTCTGTTTTTGCATTAGTCCCGATGACTATTGTACAAATGGTGCATCAAGGGATACCACCTTGGTTTGCTATTTTTCTAGGATTAATGATTGGTATTATTGTTGGTTTTGTTAATGGATTTATTACCTTAAGATTTGGAATCCCTTCTTTCATCGCAACTCTTGGAATGCTCTACATTGCTAGAAGTCTTACAACTGTAGCTACTGCAGGATTTCCACCACCATTTCCTCATATTTTACCAAATGAGTTATTTGTTTATCAATTTGAGTTATTTAGAGCTTCCTTGTACTGGGCTCTTTTAGTTGCCGTAGTTTTGGGTGTTATGCTTCACAGAAGTAATGTTGGTAACTGGATCTATGCAACTGGCGGAGATCAAAACGCAGCATCTTCAATGGGAATAAAGACTGGAAACGTTAAAATGTTTTGTTTCATCTTATGTGGTTTTTTAGCTGGCTTTGCAGGAATGATTCAAACATTTAGATTGGAAGCACCATTACCATCTCAAGGATACTTATTAGAATTAGAGTCAATTGCTGCAGCAGTTATTGGTGGTGTCAGTTTATTTGGAGGTATCGGAACAGTTTTTGGTGCCGTTATTGGCGCAATACTAATCAGGTTTTTAGAAAGTGGAATCATTATGGCTAGAATAGATGCTGAATGGTTTAGAGCAGGTTTAGGTTCTTTAATTATCATAGCCGTAGTGTTTAATACTTATATAAGTAGAAGAGCGACACGAATTGGTCAAAACAAGGCAAAGGATTAAAGATGGAAGATATAATTGTTTGTGAGGGTCTAAACAAATACTATTCAGGAGTTCATGCTTTAAAAGATTTAAGCTTAAAGATAAAAAAAGACTCTGTTGTTGGTCTTATTGGAGACAATGGTGCTGGTAAATCAACATTAATTAAAATTTTATCTGGTGCACATCAACCTGACTCAGGTCATATATATTTTGAAGGTAATAAGGTTAAATTTAAATCTACAAAAGAAGCAATGAATTTAGGTATTGAAACAATTTATCAGTATTCAGCTTTGATTCCTGAAATGTCTATTGCAAGAAATATTTTTATTGGACGTGAACAAACTCAATATAATGTTGGCAATTTTGGTTTGATGAAAACTAAAACCATGCAGGACGATGCGATGAAAGCATTAACAGATGTTGAACTGCATCTTCGATCTCCAGATACACCAGTTAACCAATTATCCGGAGGTGAAAGACAAGGTGTTGTCATTGCAAGAGCAATGTATTTTAAATCAAAAGTTTTAATATTAGACGAACCAACAAACCACCTATCAGTAAAAGAAACAAATAAAGTACTAAGGTTTGTAGAAGGATTAAAAAGCCAAGGTGTGACATCAATATTTATTACTCACAACTTGAGTCATGTGTATCCTATTGCTGATCATTTATGTGTAATGGCAAGAGGTGAAAAAATTGCTGATTTGGATAAAAAGGATACAACAATAGATCATCTCACTGATTTATTAGTAAATGGATAATTTGGGAGGAATTATGATTAGTGATGCGCAAATAAAACAATATAACGAAGAAGGTTATACGATCGTTGAAAATGTTTTTAGTATGGATGAGTTAAATCCAATATTAAATGAATTTGAAGAAATTGTTGATGATTTTGCAGAAAAAGCTTTTCAAGCTGGAAAAATTACAAACAAACATGATGATAAAGATGTTTTTAAAAGACTAGCTGCTCTCGAAAGAGATTTTAAAGGTTCTTCAGTTTTAATTCATCACAGAGGTGAATTAAAACCAGCCCTCGCTAACTTATGGGGATCAAAAAAACTTTTAGATATGGTTGAAAATTGGGTTGGCAAAGATATTTCTGGTCATCCTGTTTGGAATATTAGATCTAAAACACCTCAGACAGCTAGGATGACAGTTCCATGGCACCAAGATTCTGCCTATTTAAAAGATGGAGCAGAAAAAACCACTCAGCCTGCTGCGTGGATTCCATTTCTAGATGTAAATAAAAATAATGGATGCATGCAAGTTGTTCCTGGGGGACATAGACCTGAAAGAGTTTTGAATCATAAATTAGAAAAGAAAGATGGTTCAGTAAAAGATTCTTGGTATTTATTTATTGAAGACAAAGATATTCCAGAGGAGAAAGTCGTCACTTGTGAAATGAAGGCTGGTTCAGTTTTATTTTTACATCAATTAGTTCCTCATCGATCACTCGAAAATTTATCTGAGGATGTAAGATGGAGTGTTGACCTAAGATTTCAAAATCCAAAAGATGAAGCTGGTTTTCATACTGGTTTGGTTGATCCAATCATAATGAGAAAATCAGAAGACCCAAGCTATACAGCTGATTGGGATTCTTGGTTTAAAGGCTATGAAGAAGAACACACTAAATTTAGAGGGACTGCAAAAAAAGACCAATTTGACTCCACAGTTGATGGGTCATGGTTAGAGCGTTGGGATAATTAATTTAATTATCAAGCATGGAAGTTAATCTCGATGATTGGTACAGACCAGAAGTCGACAGAAAAAAATTAAAAGCCTTAAGTAAAAGAAGAGATCTACCTGGACTAATCCATTTCTTCTTTTATTTTTTATCTTTATTTATTTCAGGATATTTAGCATACATTACTTTAGGTACGTGGTGGACATATCTATTCTTTTTTATTTATGGTACAATTTACGCGTTCAGTGTAGCAAACTGGCATGAAACTGTTCATCGAACTGCATTCAAGACTCGTTGGATAAATGAATTTTTTTATCACATCAGTTCTTTTATGTGTGATTTTGAAGGTTTTAGATGGCGTTGGAGTCATACTTTTCATCATTCAAAAACATTACAAACAGAAGATGATTATGATCACGAAATTCAAGTATCAAGACCGATAGAATTATTTGCATTCTTTTTGAATTTTATACCTCTAACAGATTTATTATACCCACATAAATTAATTAAATTTGAAGTTTTAAAACATTCTTTTGGAAAATTCACTCCAGTTATTGATATAACTGCACCAAAAGAAGAAAAGAAAAAAATTCTTTGGAACTCTAGATTATATGTCTTTATTTGGTTATCAGTCATTGCATATTCTTTTTACATAGGTTCTTTTTTACCAATTATTTATATTATTCTTCCAACTTATATCGGAAAGCCAATTTGGTTTGCTGTTAATGTAACTCAACACTTAGCTGCTAAAGTCGATACTAAAGATCACCGTTTAAGCACTTATTCTGTAAGAATAAACCCAATTTTAAGTTTTCTTTATTGGCATATGGAATATCATTTAGAACATCATATGTTCCCGATGATACCTTCCTATAATCTTAAAAAATTAAGAAAAGAAATAGACGATCAATTACCTAAACCTTTCAAAAGCTTATTTGAATTTTATAGACTTGTTCTTCCATCTGTTATAGCTTTGGCCACTAATCCTGAAAAATATTATAAAGTAAAAATTTAATTGAACTATGATTGATTTAAAAAATATTGAAGACATAATTATTAAAGAAAAAAATATTTTAAGAAATAAATCAAAGAATTTTAGAGAAAATTTTTCAAAAATTGAAAAATATATTTTAAGTGAAATTATAAAAATAGAAGACTTAAAGAAAAATAATAAACAAATTATTCCAGAGATTAAATTCCAAGATTTAAATTCAAATACAGAAGAATTTGAAAGAGAAGTTAAACAAAAAGGTTGTGTTATTATAAGAGATGTTTTTGAAGATAATATGATGGATGAAATGAATAAAAATTTAGAAAATTATATTGAAGAAAATAACTATTATGAAGATCAAAAGAAAAAAGCTGATTTAGATAAATATTTCAGTGAATTAAAATCAGGTAAACCGCAGATATTTGGATTGTATTGGTCAAAAACACAAGTGCAAATAAGACAATCTGCTGAAATGGATGTTGTAAAAAAATGGTTAAATAATCTTTGGATCAATAAAAATAAAGATGAAGTAATTTTTGATCCTAATCAAGAACTTGTTTATGCTGATCGTATTCGAAGAAGAGAACCAGGAGACTCAACTTTAGGATTATCACCTCACTGCGATGCTGGCTCAGTTGAAAGATGGATAGATAAAGGGTATCAATCAGTTTACGAAAAAGTTTTTGCTGACAAATTTCTAGAATATGATCCCTTTAATGCTTCTTTTAGAAATAAAACTCAAGAAATAGAATCTCCTGCTGTTAGTCATGTCTTTAGAACTTTTCAAGGTTGGGTGGCTTTAACTCAACAAGGTCCTGGAGATGGTACACTGCAATTAATACCAATAGCAAAGTCCATGGCCTTTATTTTAACAAGAGCCTTAATGGAGGATGTAAATGAAAATGAATTATGTGGTTCTAAACCAGCAAGGGCACTGTCTGTTAATTCGACGTATCACTCTCTTTTATTAAGGGGATTAGTCTCAATTCCAAAAATGAATGCAGGTGATACAGTGTGGTGGCATCCAGATGTAGTTCATGCAGTGGAAGATCATCATTCTGGAACAGGTTATTCAAATGTGGTGTATGTTGGATCCACACCTTACTGTGAAAAAAATTTAGCTTATGCTCAAAAGCAATCCAAAAAATTTATCGAGGGAAAAAGCCCACCCGATTTTGCAGCTGAGGATTATGAAGTTACTTATAAAAACAGAGCTACAATTGACGACTTAACTCCTTTAGGAAAAAAACAACTAGCTTTATAAATTACCAACTTCCAGAATTTTCCATAGACTTCCATGGTTCCTGTTCTGGTAAAGATTCCCCTTCTTGTAATATCTCAATGGAAATTCCATCGGGAGAGCGGACAAAAGCCATATGTCCATCACGAGGTGGTCTATTAATTGTGACGCCGTTATTCATTAATTTTTCACACACTTCATAAATATTGTTAACACTGTAAGCTAGATGACCAAAGTTTCTGCCCCCAGTATATTTTTCAGGATCCCAATTATATGTTAATTCAAGAAGACCCGTTCTTTCATCGCTATTTTCAGCACCTAAAAATATGAGGGTAAAACGACCTTTTTCGTTTTCAACTCGTCGTACTTCTTTTAATCCAAGTTTGTTACAATAAAAGTCTAGCGAAGCATCAATATTCTCAACCCTCACCATTGTGTGTAAATATTTCATAAAAACTAATAAATATTAACACAATTTTAATTTTATTTTCAATTGTTATTTTACCTATTTCACGTAAGATAAAAAGCAAATAGGGAGGAATTAATGAAAAAGAAAAAAGAATTAAAAATCTCTAGACGTACAGTTATGAAAGGAGCTCTTGCTGCAGGTGCAATGATGTCAGCAGGATCTATACCTTCAAAACTATTTGCTGGAGAATATAATATTCCTGATCCACTAAAACCATTACCAACAACTGGTGGTAATATGAGATGGATTGATAGTGGTGATATGAAAGGTGTCTTTTGGAAAAAATTATTTCCAGAATATGCAGCTTCAAGAGGCATAACTATTGAATATGATGGATTGCCATGGAAAGAAATAAACAAAATTGTTCCAATCGCTATAAGAAATGGAACTGTTCATGATGTATTCCAATTACCTTTAGGAATGGATCCAGGTGTTGCAGTAGCTGAAGGTTGGGTGCAACCTTGGGATGACTACATTGAAAATATCGATGAATGGTTAGCTGCATTTCCTAGTGGTGTTTATCTACCTGGTGTCAACCAATTCAATGGAAAGACTTATGGTACATGCTTAACAGCAAACAAGAGAACGGGAACCTGTCTATTGTATAGTGAAAAATACATGAGTGAGGCTGGTTATGATCCTCAAGCTGGTCGTATGACCTATTCTGAAATCAGAGATGCTGCAAAAAAAATTACTAAAAATGGTAATGGTCAGTATTATGGTTGGATTATTGGTGGTAACCAAGTTAATCGATGGGAAGATGTTGTCCATACGTTTGGACAAGTAGGTGGAGCACATAGCGGAAGAGGTGGATTCACAAACAGACACATCAACTTCCAAAATGGTAAATTCCAAATTGCATCTGATCAATATATGGAAGCAGTTGAATTACTTCTTCAATTAAAATCAGATGGTAGTGCTTTCCCAGGAGTTATGAGTATGAACGCTCCTCAAGCTAGAGCTTTGATGCCACAAGGTGCAGCAGGAATGATATTCCAAGGCCCTTGGTGTATTGGAGTTTGGGGAAGAGATGCTCCAGATTGGAAATATGGTATTGCAAGTGAACCAGTTCCAGATGGAAAAGAAGCACAACCACTTTACATTGCAGAAGGTGGATCAAATACTTTTTGGTTAAGTGCTAATAGTACAATGGGACCATTTGCTGGTGATCTGATTAGATTTATGGGAACTGAGCAAGGTCAAATTTACTGGGCTCAAACTGTTGGTGCAGCAGACCCTGCTGTTAATCCAGATGCAGTTGCTAAAGCTGGTTTAACCGGACCATCAGCACAAGCTTTAGCTATGTTTGCTGAAAACATACTTGTTGGACCTAATCCAATTGTAAGAAATAAAGATGTTGGTATTGTAGCTGCAAAGTCTAGAGTACCAGATCCTTCTTTGGCTCTAGTTATTCAAGGGTTGTATACTGGACAACTTAAAGGTGTGGAAGCACAACTTAAAGATTGTAATCAAAGGTATGAAGATGCTCTTGATAAAGCTGTTGAAGAGGCAAGAGCAGACGGTGCTAATGTAACTCGTGATGATTGGGTCTTCCCTAATTGGGATGTATACTCAAACTACGGTGCTGAAAAGTATCAAGAACTTTAAACAAAATATCTAAAGGCGAATTTTTTAAATTCGCCTTTTTTTACTATGCACAAAAAACCTCTATCCAAACAAATATATGATGCAAGATGGTGTTACTTATTTGTTTTACCATGTTCAATTCTTACAGGGATGTTTGTCATTTATCCAATCGGAATGTCTTGGTATTTTTCTTTATTAGATTGGAGTGGTTTTACAAAAGAGGCAAAATTCATTGGCCTTCAAAATTATTATGAAGCTGTCAATGATGAATTTTTTTGGGATGCATTTATTCGTTCTTTTATTTTTATGTTTGGAACAGTTCCAATAAAAATAGTTTTAGGTTTCATTATTGCAGTATTTTTAAATAATCAGGTTTTAAAACTTGCCCCTTTCTTTCGTACTGTAATCTTTATGCCTGTAGTTACTGCAATTGCTATCATTGGTATTGTAATGACTTTTGTATTTAGCCCATTTAATGGACCTGCTAATAAATTTTTAATGTCTACTAATTTAACTTCTGCTCCAATTGATTTTCTTGGAAATCCAGACACAGTGCTTCCAACTGTAATGGGAGTATATGTTTGGAAATGGTTAGGGATAACCATGATGTATTGGCTTGCTGCTTTACAAACAGTTCCACAAGATGTTTACGATGCTGCAAAAATTGATGGTGCTGAGGGATACAGATTATGGATACATATTATTTTACCAATTGTACTACCTTTTGCTATTGTCATTATTCTTGTTGAGGCAGTTGGAGCGCTAAATGTTTTTCCTTTAATTGAAACTATGACCGCTGGAGGACCATTCTTTAGTAGTGAAGTTATGGAAATATATATTTTTAGAACTATTGTGAAGTAGTAGAGTTAGGTCTTAGAAATCAAACTCTTCATAAAGTAGATGAATTTGTTTTTGTTGAAGATATTATTAAATTAGAAAATATTTATTTTAGAATTTTAGAAAATTATTTTGATGTAAATTAATATCCATCAGATGGATTAACATCTGATTTTATATTTTTATTTTTTTTTAGTTTTTTATATTTGGAGTACATATATTTAACAGATGGCTCTATAGCTGTTACACCAGCAACGTGTGGAGTAATAGTTACATTTGGCAGTTTCCAAAATTGACTACTTGATTTTAAAGGTTCATCTTTAAAGACATCTAAATAAGCATAAAAATTTTTGTTTTTCTTTAAATGATTTAGAAGATCTTTCTCTTCAATTGAATTTCCTCTGCCTATATTTATTAAACAAGAATTTTTTTTCATATTCTTTAAAAACTTTTTATCTATTATGTTATTTGTTTGAACTGTTGATGGTAGAATAGAAATGATAACATCAGAGCTTTTGATAAAACTTATAATATTTTTACCCGTATATATTTTTATATTTTTTACTTTTGCTCGATTTTTTTTATATGCAATAACATTATAATTTAATTTATTTAGTAATTTTGCAATATGATTTCCAAGAAAGCCTAGACCTAAAATACCTACTGTTAAATTTTTATTATCAATTGGTGTCCTTTCTCCAGACCAGTATTGTTTGATTTGAGAATTTTGAAAAATTTTAAAATTTAATTGATAATTTAGTATTTGAGCTAAAGAATAATTGGCAATTCTCTCCCCCATTTCTTCATCTTTTATTCTGATTATGGGAATTTTTTTATTATAATTTTTAAGTTTTAGAATGTGATCTACTCCAGCTCCCATAGAGAAAATAACTTGGAGATTTTTTAGTCTTGAAAGAATATTATCTGGTAGATTCCAAATAATTGCACAATTTACATCATGAAAATTTTTATAATCTTTTAAAGAAATTATTTTTTCATTTTTAAAATATTTTTTTATTGTTTTTTTCCAAACATCAATTTTATCAAAAGTTGTGTTATGAAATAAAATAGTCATTGAATATCATCTATTAACTTATTGTATTTTACTACTTGTTTTTTCCAGATTAATTCATTTTCTGCTCTATTTTTTGCATTTTGTCCTAATTCAATTCTATTTTGTTTGTTCTCAACTAAATTCTTAATTGATTCATCTAATTCATTAAAATTATTAATAATTAAACCTGTTTTATTATGCAATACAGCTTCAGGAGTACCTCCAACATTTGAGGCAATTGATGGAATTCCATATTGTGCTGCTTCAATGTAGGCGATTCCAAAACCTTCAATAGAATTTGCATGAGTTTCATCTATTGTCGGCATGATCATAATATCAGTCTTAGAAAAAATGAATTTTTTTTGATTTTCATTTATTGTTCCAACTAACTTCACATTTGATTCTAGATTATAATTTTTTATTTCTTTCTTTATATTCTCTAACTGATCACCTTCACCAGCAATTATATATTGAATATTTGGATAAATTTTTTTTAAATTAAAAATAGATTTAAGAATATACGAGTGTCCTTTTCTTTTTTCTAGTCTGGCAAGAGTAAGCAACGTTGGATAACTATCGTCTAAATCTATTGCTTGTTCTATAATATCCTTAGTAGATTTTACACCTGGATAGATAACCTCAATTTTTTTTAAGTTTTCACTTATTTTTGAAAGTAAGTTTTTAGTATATGATGAATTGACCACTAATGCGTTTGCTAATTCTAAAACTTTCTTTATTCGTTTATGATGATTATCGTTTTTGATTATTATTTCGTTTCCATGTACAAGACTAATAATTGGAATTTTTTTTTCTTTTAAAAAATTAATTGGCAACTCAAGACTTTTCCAGCTATCAGTGATTACTGCTTTAATATTATTTGAAGAACAAATATTTTTAAGTTGATTAAATTTATTTCTTTTTCTTAAAAATTTTAAACCCTTAAATCTTAATATTGAAAAATTTTTATTGTTTTTATCAAATTCTAAATCTTTAGTACTGTCATGTTGGTCAGCTAAAACCTTTACATTGTGTTTATGACTTAAATTTAATGCAATGTCATACATCAATGTTTCAATTCCCCCTACTCTAGATGGAAAACATTGTGTTAAAATTATTATCATTGAAAGTTATAATATTATAAAATCTATGAAGTATTAATGTACAAAGTCAATCAGGAACAATTAATTTTAATTATTATTAAATAATTTAAGTGCATTTAAATTTTTAAAATATTTATATATGCATATTTTGCATATTTAAATTCATATTTTTATACTTTGATTGCATAGATTAATTACTATTTTATAATTGAAAGGAATAAATAATGATTAATGTTTTTAACTTTTTTAACAAAGTTTACGAGGATTTAAGCGACAAAAACTACAATAATGATGAGGATTTAGTTAAATATTTCAAATCTGAATATGGAAAAGAATGGAAAATTGAATTAGATAAGCATCTCCTAAGAACTGAATTTGATATCAATAAGAAAGCCGCATAATTGGCGGCTTTAACTAAACTTCAGAAGTTACCTTTTTAAGCCAATCTCTTTCTTGATTATCAAGGTGCGTGTGCAATTTTTTATACACCTTTCTATGATATTTATTTAGCCAATTTCTTTCAATTTGATCAAGCATGCTACTTTCAATGAGATCCAGATCTATTGGACACCACGAGATGTTTTCAAAATATAATTTCTTATCATTATTCTCTTTTATCACGAATAAATTTTCTGTTCTTATACCATATTCATTTTCTTTATAGTATCCAGGTTCATTGGATAAAATCATTCCTGGAAGCAACTCAACGCTATCAAACATTGATTTTTTTGCAATACGTTGTGGGGCTTCATGGACACTCAAAAAACTTCCTATACCGTGACCGGTACCATGATCATAATCTAAATTAATTTCTTGTAGACTTTTTCTTGCTAGATAATCAATATCAGTTCCTTTTGTTCCCTTTTCAAAAACATGATTTGATAATGCAATATGACCTTTAAGAACTCTCGTAAATCTATCTTTTTGTTCTTTTGTTGCTTCACCTAAAATTATAGTTCTTGTTATATCGGTTGTTCCATCAAGATATTGCCCTCCTGAGTCAACAAGATAAATATTATTATCTGAGAAAGATGATTTTCCTTCTTTAGTAACACGGTAATGAGGAAGGGCTGCATTTTGATCAATTGCTGATATTGTATCAAAAGATAGAGAATGAAATAATTCATTTTTTCTTCGAAGACTTTCTAAATGTTGTGCAACACTTATTTCATCATTTGATTTAGGATCCATGATATTTTTCAACCAATAAATATATTTAGTAATACTAACACCATCTCTTATATGTGCTTTTTTGGCTCCATCAAGTTCAGTTTCATTTTTGATAGCTTTTAACAAAATACATGGATTTGCTAAATTTTTAGTATTTATTTTTTGTTTTCTTAAAAGATCTAAAAAATAAAAAGTAGTGGAATTAAAATCTAAACCAATTGTTTCGGATGAATTAATGTTATTAAAAATTGATCCGATATTTTCAATATTATTAATATTTATTAGTGTTTGGATTTCTTTTTTTAGCATTTCTGGCATTGAAGACTGTTTAATATATAAAGAGTGTTTATTATTTTTTGAAATTAGAAGATAAGAATAAAGCAGCGGTGTATATTTAATATCATCTGCTCTTAAATTTAATAGCCAAGCAATATTATCAAGCCCAGAAACAAAGTAATGATCAATTTCATTCTGATCTAAAAATTTTTTTAAAATATCTAATTTTTCACTTCTGCCCTGACCAGCAAAACTTGTTGGGTGATCAAATATATCTGTATACTGAGTTTTTGGTTGATTTTCCCATATTAAATCAACAAAATTTTTATCTATTAGTTGGAGTTGAGATGTTGAATTCTCTAACAATTTTTCCACTTTTTCAATTTCTATAATTGAATGAAGAGTTGGATCTAATGCAATTTTATATTCTTCTTCTAATAAAATTTTTTCTAAATCTGTCCAAAAGCTATTTAAGTGTTTTGCTTGAATCTCTTTGGCGTTAATTTGAGTATTTGCTTGAAAAGTATATCTTCCATCAACATACAAGAAGGCATCTGTTGGTGTTATAATTGCTCTTCCTGCTGAACCAGAAAAGTTTGTTATAAAATTTAATCTTTCTGCATTTGGGGAAATATACTCATTTAAATATTCATCACTTCTATTAATGACAAAAATATCAGTATCTTTTTCTTTTAATAGATTTTGTAATTTTTTTAAATTTGATTGATTCATTATAACTTATTAAATAAACTTAGATCGATATTACCACCAGAAATCATAACTATAATTTTTTTATTTTTAACATCAATTTTATTATTTAATGCTGCTGCAGCTGCAACTGCTCCTCCTGGCTCAACAACTATTTTAAGTTGTTCAGCTAGCAAAATTATAGTTTTTGTCACTTCTTCATCAGAAACACTTAGTCCTCCTTCAAGATTATTTGAATTAATTTGAAAAGTTATATTACCAGGTTGTGGTGCCAATAGCGCATCACAAAAAGATTTAGCATTTTTTTTATTTTCTATAAGTTTACCAGCTTCTAAAGATCTTTTTGTGTCATCAAATTCTTCAGGCTCTACAGAATATGATTTTATATTTGGGTAAATATGTTTTAAGTATGTTGACGTTCCTGCAATAAGCCCTCCACCTCCACAACAACATAAATACAGATCAGGTTCAATTGATTGCTCTTTCAAATCATTTACAATTTCGATAGCTGCAGTTCCCTGGCCAGCAATTATATCTTCATCATCATAGGGTTTAATTAAAGCTCTATTA
>CACNAF010000004.1:0-74015 GCA_902618385.1 uncultured Alphaproteobacteria bacterium
GCGGGCTATTTCTACCTGTGACATCAGAAATTGATTTTGAAATAATATTATATAAATCACCGGCTTTATTCAAAAATGACTCAGCTGTTGCATCATAAGTATAAGTGCAACTAGCGTTTTCCAGTTTAGAGAAAATCTTTTCTATTTTATTATCAATCCATTTTATAAGTGAGTCAGATGAATGCATATCATTAAATCTAATATTAACTGTTGCTTTAGCTAATTCCGGAATTACGTTTTGAACAGGATTGCCAATATCAATAGTAGCGATTTGAACTGATGTTGGTAAAAAATTTTCATTACCTTCATCTAGTGGCACTTCTAATATACTATTTAATAAATTCACTAAGTGATGTGAAGAATTTTCAGCTAAATGAGAATTCGCCGTATGTCCTTGAATACCTTTTACCTGAAAAAAGAAACTAACTGATCCTCTTCTTCCAATTTTTACTTTATCGCCAACCTCATTTTTAGAAGTTGGTTCACCAACAAGACAATGATCAATTTTATAATTTTGTTTACTTGCCCATTCTAGAATTCTTGGTGTGCCGTTTACAGAATCTCTTTCTTCATCTCCAGTAATAATAAATGAAATCTTACCTGGAATATTTTTATATTTATCTACAAATCTTTTAGCGGCACTGATGAAACAAGCAACACTGCTTTTCATATCTTCACTACCTCTTCCATAAAGTTTACCATCATCTATTCTTGCTGAAAAAGGAGGATATTTCCAAGAATTTTCATTTCCTACTGGAACTACATCTGTGTGACCAGCATAAGCAAAATGCTTTCCTTCATTTCCTATCGTTGCAAATAAATTTTTTACTTCATAAGAATTGTTTCCAGAGAAAATTAATGGATGACAGTCACATCCTATAGCACTTAGATGATTTTCAACGACTGTTAAAGCGCCCTCATCTTTTGGAGTTACACTTGCACATTTAACTAAGGATTGTGTAAGAGTAACTGGATCAAAATTAATTTCTGACATTAATCTCTTAAAAGATCATTGATTGATGTTTTGCTTCTAGTTTTTTCATCAACTCTTTTAACAATAACTGCACAGTATAAAGAAGGATTAATATCTCCTTCTTTTTTTCCTGGTAATGTACCTGGTACCACAACTGAATACGCTGGAACTTTTCCCATATGAATTTCCCCAGTTGATCGATCGACTATTTTTGTAGATGCTCCAATAAATACACCCATTGATAAAACCGCACCTTCACCAACAATAACACCTTCAGCCACTTCACTTCTAGCTCCAATAAAACAATTGTCTTCAATAATCACAGGATTTGCTTGAAGAGGTTCAAGTACACCGCCAATACCAGCACCTCCAGAAATATGACAGTTTTTACCTATTTGTGCACATGATCCAACTGTTGCCCAAGTATCAATCATTGTTCCTTCGTCAACATATGCACCAAGATTTACAAAAGAAGGCATTAAAACAACACCTTTAGCAATAAATGCAGATTTTCTTACAACAGCGTCTGGTACATATCGAAATCCTGCTTTCAGATGATCATCTTTAGTCCAATTTGCAGTTTTACTTTCTACTTTGTCAAACCAAGTAGCATGCGATGCTTTAATGATTTCATTATCATTTAATCTGAAACTTAAAAGAATTGCCTTTTTAATCCATTGATTAACTTGCCATTCATTATTAATTTTTTCACAAACCCTTAAGCTACCACTATCAAGTTTGTTTAAAGTTTCATCTACTGCATTTCTAATATCACCTGCAGTATTGACATTAATATTATCTCTCTCCTCAAAGGCATCATTTATAATTCTTTCCAGATCACTCATATTTTACCTTCATTTACATCTTTTAAAAATAAACTCAAATCTCTTGTTTGAAAATCTAAATATTCTTTAGATGCTTCAATATCATCGGAAAAATTTTCATAACCAGCATCAACCCAGACAGGTGTAAAACCAACTTTTTTTGCTGGAACTAAATTCTTTGCAATATCATCAAACATTGCGGATTTATTTGCTTCGATATCAAATAAGTCGATAATTTTTTCATAGGGAGAAATTTCTGGCTTAGGAATATAATTAGCCATTTTAATATCATATATTTCATCAAAAAAGTTTGTTAGATTTATTTTCTCTAACACATCTAAGACATGTTGCTTATTAGCATTTGTATAAATAATTTTTCTTCCCTCAAGTTTATATAATTCATCATTAAGATTTTGATTTGGACCAACAATTGAGTAATCTAACTTATGAACTTCTTCTAAAAAATAATCAGGATCTACATCATGATTATCCATCATACCTCTTAATGTAGTGCCATGTTGTTTGTAATATTTTGCTTGTAGTTTTTTTGCTTCAGCTAATTCCATATTTAAATTTTTAGCTACAAACTCACCCATTAACTTATGTACTTGCTGAAAAATTCCACTGTCTGCAGAGTACAGTGTGTTATCTAGATCAAATATCCAGGTATTGATGTTATCTTTAAAGCTCATTTAATTACTTGTTATTTGTGTACCAATTCCATGTTCAGTGAATAACTCTAATATTACTGAATGAGGAATTCTTCCATCTAAAATAGTAGATTTTTTAACACCTTTTTTCATTGCATCAATACATGTATTAATTTTTGGCTTCATACCTCCAAAAATATATTCTTTATTAGCAATATTTTTAGCTTCTTCTAAAGTTATTGATGATATTAATTTTTCATTTTTGTCTAAAATTCCAGGTACATCGGTTAGTAATAATAATTTACTTGCCTGTAACTCACCTGCTATAAAACCCGCAACAGTGTCAGCATTAATATTATATGTAAAATTATTTTCATCCTTACCTAAAGGAGATATGACAGGTATTTGACCATTTTTTATAAAGCTAGTTAGCATATCTTTGTTTAATTTTTTTGGTTGTCCAACAAAACCAATATCAACTATTTTTTCAATATTTGAATCACTATCTTTAATTTCCACATTCAATTTAGTTGCAGTGACTAAGTTATCATTACCAGATACTCCTATCGCTTTTCCTCCAGAGGCACTTATAGATTCTACTATTTCTGAATTGATATCCTTAGATAAAACTTCCTCAACTACCTTAATTGTTTCTTTATCAGTAACTCGTAATCCTTCAACAAATTGTGTTGATATATTTTTTGATTTAAGTCTCTCACCAATTTGAGGCCCTCCACCATGAATAATAATTGGTGACACACCTACTTCTTTTAATAACCCAATATCTCTTGAAAAACTCTCAGACAGTTTTTTATCTCCCATTGCATGTCCACCGTATTTTATTACAATGGTATCACCACTATGTTCTCGAATGTATGGAAGAGCTTCAACTAAGGTTGAGGCTTTATGAATAAAATAGGCCTGATCACTCTCTGATAAAAAATCAAATTTCATATTTATTGTGATAACCCGTATATAGATCTTTGAATCTCTGTAATACCATTATTTTTTTTGGTCTCAGATTGATATATTTTCGTAAATGATTTTTCATAATTTTGCATTAAACTTAAAATTGATTTTTTTTGATATTCTAAATAGTTATTAGATATTTTATCTATTTTAGTTAAAATTATTGAAAATTTTCTTGAACAATCACTCAATAAATCCAACATATCAATATCAGAATTTTTGATACCAACTTTTGAGTCAATGAGTAAAAAAACATGATCAAGTGTATCTCTATTTTCTATATATTCTTCAATCAGGGTCATTAAGTTTTCTCGAGCAACTTTTGATACTTTGGCAAAACCATAGCCTGGCAAATCAATCATATTTATTTTTTCACTAATTAAAAAAACATTTATAGCCTGAGTTCTTCCTGGAGTTTTACTAGTTTTCGCTAGTTTTTTTGTTTTAGTTAACGAATTTATTAAACTAGATTTTCCAACATTAGATCTACCTATAAAACAACATTCTTTTTTTATATCTGAATAAGGAATGTCTTTAAATGACTGAAAGGAACCTAAAAACTTATTATTATTAAAAAAGTTATTTAAATTTTTATTTAAGCTAGCCATTTTTGGCTAAAATTCTTCTTTGAATATACCATTGCTGCGCAATTGATAAAATATTGTTCACTGACCAATATAAAACTAAACCAGCTGCAAAACCAGCTAGTACAAAAGTAAATACAAATGGAAGTAATGCAAAAATTCTAGCCTGTGTTGGATCAGCGGGAGCAGGATTTAGTTTTTGTTGTAACCACATAGTGAAGCCCATAATGATAGGAAGAATACCAATATCAATTATTGAAAGTATAGGTGGCACATCCCAAGGAACTAATCCAAATATTGTCATTAAGCCTAATGGGTCTGGCGCAGATAGATCATGAATCCATCCATAAAAAGGAGCGTGATACATCTCTATCGTAACAAACAACACTTTATACAAAGAGAAGAAAATTGGTATCTGTACTAAAATTGGTAGACAACCCGCAACAGGATTAGCACCCTCTCTTTTATACAAGGCCATTAGTTCTTGCTGCATTTTTTGTCTGTCATTTGGATATGTTTCTTTTAATCTTTGCATATCAGGCTGAAGTTTTTTCATCTTTGCCATAGATTTAAAAGATGCTTGTGCCAGTGGGAATAAAATTAAACGCATTAAAATGGTAAAGGCAATTATTGCTAGACCAAAATTACCTGCATAACCAAAAAACCAATTAATGGCATATGAAACAGGTTTAGTTAAAAAACTAAACCAGCCCCAGTCAATTGCATCAGTAAATCTTGGTATAGAGAGATTTTCATCATAAGCACTTAAGACATTTAATTTTTTTGCACCCACAAATAATTTTCCGCCGTAAGATATATTTTCACCCGAGTTAATTTTATATATCTGACCAACATAACCTGCCCTATAGCTATCACGTCCATTATTACCATACCTATAATTGACGTTAATGGATTGGTCAGCATCAGGAATTAAAGCAGACATCCAATATTTGTCTGTAAAACCTAACCAACCTCCTTGTGTTTTATTATCGCAAAACTCTTTTTTTGTTTGCATTAATGAATTACAATCATCGGCAATATCATCATAATTTTTTTCCAATAATTCGTCGTTTATTAGACTAATTAAACCCTCGTGAAGTATAAAAAAATTAATTGTATCTGGTGTGTTTATTCTTTTGATTAATCTGTATGGAAAAACTTCAATATCTTCACCACTGTTATTTTCTATTTCCTGTGTAATTGTAAACATATACTCATCATCAACTTGATAGTTGATTTTGAAAGTTATATTTTTATTATTCGTCCAACTAAGTGTAACAGGGCTTGAGGGGCTTAGAGTGGTAGAGTTAGTTTTCCAATTTGTTTCTAAATCAGGTAGTTCAATGTTAGAATTTTTTAGCTCTTTCCAACCTGTTTCAATATAATATGGATTAGCAGTCCCATCCGGTAACAAAAGCTGTATATTAGTCGAATCAGGTTCTAAGCTAGTTTTATATTTTGATAATATGAGGTCATCTAAAATTGCTCCTTTTAAATTTATAGAACCTTTAATAGATGCATTTTCAAAAATAACTCTGTCGGTTTGAATTAAAGCTTCATCTCTACTTTGTATTTCTGAAACAACTTGGCTGCTTTGTCCGTCAATGGATGTTGCAGGCTCTAATACTTCATCTTCTTCAAAGGATGTTGTTTGAATTGGTTGAGTTGGAAATAATAATTGAAAAAAAATAATTATCGCAATTGAAATACCAATAGCCAAATATAAATTTCTTTGCTCGTTCATTTATTTAACTCAGATTTTTTTGGTACTGGATCAAATCCGTGGGAACCCCAGGGATGACATTTTGAAATTCTTTTCACCGATAAAATTGATCCTTTAAATAACCCATGTTCCTTTAATGCTTTAATAGAATACTCAGAACAGGTTGGTAAATACCGACAATTCTGCCCAAGTATTGGTGAAATCAATAACTGGTATAATCTAATTATTATGATTAAAGGTAATGAAATATATTTACTAACCATTTATCTTTCCCTTAAGTTCTAATAAAAGTTTATCAAATTTCTCTTCGAGCAATGACGTTTTAGCTATTAACACATAATATGAATTAATTTTACCATTAATAATAATTTTTCTAGCTAATTCTCTCATTATTCTCTTTGCTCTATTTCTTTTTACTGCGTTGCCAATTTTTTTGGAAGCTGTGTATCCTACACCTATAGAATTTTCTAGATCTTGATTGTGTAAAATTTGGATATTCATATTTTTACCTTTTATAAATTCTCCCTCGTTTCGTATCATAACGAAGGTCGATCTTTTCTTAATTGTAAATAATGTTTGGGCCATTTGGCCTTTTTAAGCGCTTAATTGAGCTCTTCCTTTTGCACGTCTTCTATTAATGATTTGACGACCTGCTTTAGTTGCCATTCTAGCCCTAAAACCGTGTCTTCTTTTTCTAATTACTCTACTAGGTTGGTAAGTGCGTTTCATAATAAATCTCTGGGCCTAATACGAATTCATTATATATAAGTCAAATATTTACTTATGCAATCGATGAAAATTTTCAGAAAAGCTAGTGAATTAGAGCCAAATTTAGTTTCAATCAAAGACAAGGGTCAGTCTATTGGTTTAGTTTTAACAATGGGAAACTTACACGATGGACATTTATCTCTCATTAGAGAAGCACAATTACATAACGAATTTGTGATCTGTTCAATATTTATTAATCCTACTCAATTTAACAATGAAAATGATTTCAATTCTTATCCAAAGACAATTGATGAAGATATTTCTAAATTAGAAAATATTGGTTGTAATGCACTCTTCTTACCTGACATTCAAGAGATATACCCTAAAGGATTGGCAAAGAAAAAAATTGTAAACAATTTTAGAAATATTTTATGTGATAAATTTCGACCTGGCCATTTTGATGGAGTTACTACTGTTGTGGATCTTTTTTTTAATATGATTAAACCAACAAATAGTTATTTTGGTGAGAAGGATTTTCAGCAAGTAAAAATAATACAAGATTTAGTAAAAATTAATCATCACAATATTAAAATAATTCAATGCCCATCTGTACGAGATAAAACAGGTATGAGTTTATCTTCAAGGAACTCTAAATTTTCTAATGATCAATTAAAAATTTTTGATGTATTAGGAAATAAAATTAAAGAACATATTAATCTGTTAAAACAAAATGAAATTAATAATTTAGATCAATTAAAAATAGAGTTTCTTCAAAATAATATAAATAAAATTGACTATTTAGAGATAAGAAATGAAAATAATTTAGAAATAACAAAAAATTATTCTGAAGCTAGATTATTTATTGCTTTATATATTGGTGAAATTAG
Source organism: uncultured Alphaproteobacteria bacterium (assembly GCA_902618385.1). Lineage (GTDB taxonomy): Bacteria > Pseudomonadota > Alphaproteobacteria > HIMB59 > CACPNW01. The sequence goes on from CACNAF010000004.1 coordinate 7,319, forward strand.
AATTATTGATAATTTTAAATTATATTAAGGTATTAACCAATTATATTCTGGTTCGTTATTTTTAAATGTTAATTTTAATCTACGATGACCTGAAATTTCTAAATAAAGCCAATCAATTTCATTAATTTTATTTTCAACTACTGTAAAATTTTTATATCCTTTTTCACTTTCTTCATGACTTGGTTCCTTTCCGGTTAAGTGTTCAGGGATACCATCTTCTGGAAATTCAGTGATTGAGCTTGGATCTTTCAATGTTAAGTAACATTTTCTACTAAACAATCTTGTTTTGTCCCACATTTCTTTAGCTTTATCATTCTGATTATTAACCAAAGACGTTGTTTTGATTCGCATTTGAATTTTTAATTTATGATCATAAAAAACAAATTGAGAACTACTATTTTTTTTTAAATTAGGAACCTTCGGAGATCTAAAGTCTGTGTGAAAATTTAGTGTCATGCTACTGGGATCAAACTTTCTTAAGACTACAACTCTAGAATCAATTCCACCTTCACTATTAATATTACTAAAGACTGGAGTGTGAAAGGTGTGTTTTCTATCTTTAACTCCTCTAGTTAAATTTTTCTTTATATCCTCAAATATTTCTGCAGCATTTTCTTTTGAAGAAGTCGACATTGTTATTGTAATATAAATTGTTTTGAAGAAATAGCTAGATAATGGAAATAAATAAAATTACGAATTTATTGAATCTGGAGCATGTTAAGTTTTTAATATCTATCTTTAAAGAAAATAATATTGAAATTCGATTAGTAGGAGGATGTATACGAGATGCTCTTCTTGAAAGAGAAATCAAAGATATTGATACAGCAACAACTTTGGAGCCTCAGGATGTTTTGTCATTACTAAAAGATAACAATATTGAATTTGATGATTTTGCTATTCAATATGGATCTATAATTGCTTATCCTCATAATCGAAAAATACAAATTACAACTTTACGTGAAGATATTAATCAAATGGGAAGACATACAAATGTAATTTACACCAACAGCTGGAAAAAAGATTCAGCCAGAAGAGATTTTACTTTCAATGCTTTATATGTCGGAAACAATAATAAACTACATGATTATTACAATGGCCAATCAGATTTAAATGAAAGTAAAATTCGTTTTATTGGTGAAATAGAGGATAGAATAAAAGAAGATTACTTAAGAATCTATCGATACTTTAGATTTAGAGGTTTATTTAATTTGCCTAAAACATCTTTAAGTGATCAAAAAATTGTAGAAAAATATATTCACGAATCTTTAGCAGTGTTGACCAACGATGTAATAAGGCAAGAAATATTAAAAATGTTTAATATGTCTTTTCCATTAAATTGTTTTTACATATCTCATCAAACGTTACAAAAATTTAAATGGGTTGAAATAGTGCAAGAGCATTTCATACGAACAAAATATGATCTTGGATTAAATAAATGTCTGAATAAGATTGATAATTTAATAAATTAGTTTTTAAGTTTACAATTTTCGCACAAACCAAATATTTCTAAATTATGTTTTTTATAATTGAAGTTATTTTTTTCTGCTTGTTTTGAAAAATAAGAAAACAAATTATTTCCAGTTAGCTCAGTAACACTATCACAGTTTTCACATATCAAAAAAGATGTAGAAGTTTTTGCATTACAGCCTTCATGCTTACAAGCAACATATGAATTTCTACTTTCTATTTTATGTACTTTACCAATTTCTATAAGCTTATCTAAAGCTCTATAAACTTGAAGAGGAGATTTAATTCCTTTTTTTTGAATATCAAAAAGGATTGTATATGCTTTAAGAGGTTCTGATGAGTTTTCTAAAATATCAAGAACTGTTTTCTGGTTTTTGGTTAAATTTTCTGATGCTAATGCCATAATTTTAATTAACAAATAGTTTTCATTTTTGCAACTGACCCTTTATCTCTAGAGGAATAAGTGAAATAATAAATAATAATAATGCAACTACAATTATAGAAGGCCCTGAAGAAGTATTAATCTCAAGCGAAACAAACAATCCTGCAATTACAGATACGACACCAGCTAAAGTTGCAATTATAACCATTTGACGAGGACTGCTGCTAATATTTCTTGCAATTGCTGCAGGTATTAAAAGTAAACCAGTTATCAATAAAGCGCCAATCATTTTAATAGATAAAGCAATTACTCCTGCCAATAAGAGTGTGAATATAAAATTAGAAACTTCTGGTCGCATTCCTTCTGCTGCTGACAAATCATAATTTACCGTTGCTGAAAATAAAGATTTCCAAATAAAGTACAAAATCAATAATATTGTAGCACCACCTAAATAAACTATAGTTATATCTTCTACATCAACTGCAAGTATATCTCCAAATAATAAACCCATAAGGTCAAATCTAATTGATGTAAGAAACCCAATTAATACTAAACCTATAGCAAGTGTAGAGTGAGCAAGTAGACCGAGTAATGAGTCTCCTGCGAGTTTTGTTCTTTTTTGTAAATTAATTAATAGTAAAGCAACAACAGCTGAAATTATAAAAACTGAAAATGTAATATTAAAGCTAAAAGAATAAGCTAAAGTTACACCCAATAATGCCGAGTGAGACAGCGTATCTCCAAAATAGGATAACCTTCTCCAAATTACAAGACATCCTAGAGGTCCGGCAATTATTGCAATACCAATGCCAGCTATGAGAGCTCTAGTAAAAAAATCATCAAACATTATTTGTTACTCTCCCATCTGTTTCATGAGAATGATCATGATTATGTTGATAAAGTGATAGAGTTGTGGCGTTATGTTCACCAAATAATTCTATGTATGCCGAATTCTTTACAATTGATCTTGGCGTTCCAGAGCAACATATATGACCATTTAAGCAAATTACATGATCTGTAGCTGACATAACAAAATGAAGATCATGTGATATCAGTAATATTCCACAATTAAGTGTTGAACAAATTTTTTTAATAAGATTATAAAGTGCAATTTCTCCATTAAAATCTACACCTTGAACTGGTTCATCCAAAACAAGTAAGTCTGGTTTTTTTGCGATTGCTCTGGCGATTAAGACTCTTTGAAATTCTCCGCCAGATAAATTATGAATATCGTTATAGAGAAGGTTATCTACTCCAGTTAATTTTAAAGCATCAACAATTTCAAGATTATTTATATGACTTGTTAATTTCATAAAATCAACGACACGAAGAGGCATTGTCCAATCAATATTAATTTTTTGTGGTACGTAAGCCATTTTAGAAGCAAAGTTTTTTATTTGCCCTTCATCAGACTTAAGTATCTTAAGTATCATTTTAGCTGAAGTTGTTTTTCCAGAACCATTAGGCCCTATTAGAGTAACAATTTTCCCCTTGTGAATTTCCAAGCTTATTCCTCGTACAATCCACTTGGATGACTTGTACACACCACAGTTATCTAGTTTAACCAATAAATTATTATTTTCTGCCATTTTATTATTTACAACTTAAAATGTTATATTATAACATTACAATACTTTAACACACTTAAATCTAATAGGAATACTTTTATGAAACAAATGAATATTTTTCTACATGTTTTTAAAATTATCTTGTTTTCAGGAATTCTTGTTGCAACTGTATCTGCTAGAGCAGAACTAAAAGTTGTAACGACTATTAAACCACTTCATTCATTGATTGCTAATGTTATGAATGGAATTGGTGAACCTGGACTTATAATTGAAGGAAGCATATCTCCACATAGTTTTACTATGAAACCATCTCATGCAAAAATGCTTGAAGAAGCAGATATAGTATTTTGGATTGGTGAGAGTATTGAGACATCATTAGAAGAACCTCTGGAGTCAATAGCAAAAAGTGCTGAAGTCGTAGAGTTTATGGAAGTTGAAACAATTGCTAAATTAAAATTTAGAGAAGAATCTATATTTGGTGACCACGATGATCATGACGATCACGACGACCATGACGATCATGACGACCATGACGATCATGACGACCATGACGATCATGATGACCATGACGATCATGACGATCATGATGACCATGACGATCATGACGATCACGACGATCACGACGACCATGACGATCATGATGATCATGACGATCACAGTGGACACGACGACCACGGTCATGCACATGGTGAATTTGATGCTCACATTTGGTTAGATCCAATGAATGCTAAAGAAATGGTTCATGAGATTGCTCATGAGTTAGGTGATTTAGATCCTGCCAATAAAGAGAAATATGAAGCAAATGCTGATGCAACAATCAAAGCTTTAGACCAATTGATAAATGACGTTAGCAAGGATATTAATTCCGATGCAAAATTTGTCGTTTTCCATGACGCCTACCAATACTTTGAAGAAAGATTTGGTGTAAGAGCTGCAGGAGCTTTAACATTGAATACTGATGTTTTACCTGGTGCAAAGCAAATAGCTGATATTCAGGATGTTATTAAGGATAAGGGAATAAAATGTATTTTCTCTGAACCTCAATTTAATCCAAAGATTATTTCAACAATAGCTGAGGATATGAATATCAAAACAGGAGTTTTTGATCCTTTAGGTGCTAACATCGATGCTGGTAAGTCACTTTACTTTACGTTGATTAGTAATCTCGGGGACGAGCTTAAAGGCTGTTAATTTTTAATATTTAAATAAATTCCACCTTGTATTAAGGTGGAATTTATAGAACTAATTATAAGGAAATTGATATGGAAAATACTTCTCAGGTTCCAGTTACGGTTTTAACAGGTTTTCTTGGAGCTGGAAAAACAACACTTTTAAATCGAATTTTAACTGAACAGCATGGACGTAAATACGCTGTCATTGTTAATGAATTTGGTGAGCAGGGAATTGATAATGACCTTGTTGTTGATGCTGATGAAGAAGTATTTGAAATGAATAACGGTTGCATTTGTTGCACTGTTAGAGGTGATTTAATTAGAATTCTTAGTGGTTTAATGAAACGTGCTGACAAACTAGATGCAATTATAGTTGAAACAACTGGTTTAGCTGATCCAGCCCCAGTTGCTCAGACATTTTTTGTTGATCAAGACGTTGCTGATAGAACAAAATTAGATGCAATTGTTACAGTTGCTGATGCTGTTCATCTAAGTTCTCAACTAGTAGATCATCATGAAGCAGAAGAGCAAATTGCTTTTGCTGATGTAATTTTGTTAAATAAAGTTGAACTTGTTGAAGATAATGACATTGTGAAAATTAATGATCGTATTAGAAAAATAAATCCTTTTGCAAAGATTATTAAAACAACACGTTGTGATGCACCTCTTGATGAAATCGTAGGCTTAAATGCATTTAGTCTAGATAGAGTATTAGATATTGAACCTGACTTTCTTGAATCAGATCATGATCATGAACATGATGATGATGTTACTAGTCTATCCTTTGTATCTGATACACCATTAGATATGGATAAGTTTCAAGATTGGTTTGGAAATTTACTTAGGACTAAGGGCCAGGATATTCTTCGATCAAAAGGCATTTTGAACTTTAAAGGTGAAGAAGAGCGATATGTATTTCAAGGAGTGCATATGCTTATGGATGCTTCACCAATGGGACCTTGGCCTAAAGGAAAAGATAGAAGTTCTCGAGTAGTATTTATTGGTCGTGATCTTGATAATATGAATCTTAAGGAAGGCTTTGAAAATTGTAAATCAGCATGAACGCTGATTTAGAAAAACTTCAAGAATCAAATAAAACTGAACTTGAAAGAAGAGGTTCAATTTTTAATATTGGAGCTCCAGCTACAGAAGCGGTTACAATTCGTGATCAAATAGCGGTAGGATTTGGAGACGGCACCGTAAGATTTTTTCAATCTGGATCTGATCCTAAAACTGTTAAAGCACATAAGGGTGTAGTGTTGAGTATGACAAATTATGAAGATCATGTGTTAACGGGAGGAGACGATGGACGTTTTCTAAAAATATCATCTGATGGAAATATTGATGAAATTTTTAATTTTGGTTCAAAGTGGGTTGACTGTGTAGCTTCTCACAAAGATACTAAAGTTTGTTCATCAGGAAAGACTGTTTATATTTGGACAAAAAACAAGGATAAACCTCAAACTTTAGAGCATCAAAGTACTGTTGCTGGATTAGCATTTGACAATAAAGGTAAGCGTCTTGCGGTCTCAAGATACGGTGGAGTAACAGTGTGGAAACTTAATAATAATAAATGGACAGCATCAAATTTTACCTGGAAAGGATCGCATGGAACTGTAACGTTTAGCCCAGATACAAAATATATTGTAACTGCAATGCAAGAAAATCAAATTCATGGTTGGCGCATAAATGACAAAGCGGATTTAGCAATGAGAGGTTATCCATCAAAAATTAAAAGTTTTACTTGGGTTGGTGATACACCGTATTTGGTAACATCTGGATCCAGTGATGCAGTTTGCTGGCCATTTGATGGTAAAGAAGGACCAATGGGGAGAAAGCCAATTGTTGTTGCAAACGGTGGTAAAGAACTTGCAACATTTGTTAAAGCACTTAATGGAGAAAAAGCTGTTTTCACCGGTTTTACAGATGGGTCAGTTTTATTAGCAGAAATTGATGAAAGCAAAAAACCAATTATGATTAGAAGTTCAACAGGTTCAGAAGTTTCAACAATAGCTATATCTAGTGATAACTCACAAATATTAATTGGCGATATGAAAGGTTCTATTCTTTTATCATCTTTATGGGCAGACAATTAAAGGAGAAAATATGTTTAATCGTAAAACTCAAAATGTTGAAAAAATAAGAAATCTTAAACATTTAATTTCCAAGAAATATAAATTACCAGAAAATACTATAATAAGTATTGCTGAGCTCAGTTGTCATGAACCTGATTGTCCACCAATTGAAACTGTAATTACTGCAAGAAATGAAGACGGATCAATGAAAAATTGGCGAGTTGCAAAATCAATAGAAGAAATAGAGGAGTCAGATATTAATAATCTAACAAATCACACTCATTAAATTATTAAATTTAAAATAATTTATTAACAGCAATCTCCACCTTCACAAGTACAGCAACAGCTACAACTGCAACCACACTTTGGTGGGTTTGGATTTTGATTTTTCATAATCATACCTATATATTTTATATAATAATTTAAAATACATATGAGAAAAGCATTAGAAATTAAACAATGTATGAAGACTTTCGAGGGTGACGGGATACCTGTAACGAGAGCTTTCCCTGTCCCCGGAATGAGAGAAAACGATCCATTTCTTCTTTTTGATCATTTCGGCCCAATTAATTATGAGCCAGGAGGTGCAACTGGTGTACCAGCACATCCTCATTGTGGATTTGAGGCAATTACTTATATGCTTGGTGGTGAAGTAGAGCATAGAGACTCATTTGGAGGAAAAGCAGAAATTGAAACTGGTGATGTACAATGGATGACAACCGGATCAGGTTTAATCCACTCTGAATTAGTAACAGAAAAATTTAAGAAGAGTGGTGGTATCATGCAAGGATTACAAATTTGGGTAAATCTTCCACAAAAAAATAAAAAAGTGAAACCTTGGTACCAACATATTAAAAGAAACACTATTCCAACAGTATCTGAAAATGCAAATATAGAAATTAAAGTTCTTGTGGGTGAAATAAATGGAACCAAATCCAAAGTTCAAACATATTCACCTGTATCAATATTTGATATTCAATTTTCAAAACCAGATATGACAAAGTTTAATGTTGATAAAGAACAAAATCTTATGATCTATATTATTGATGGTCAGTTACAGTTTAATGAGCAAGATAAAATTGCTAATAAAGGTGATATGATTTATTTTGATCAATCAAGTGATGAGATTCAACTTACATCAATATCAGAAAAAGGATCCTACCTAGTTTTAGCAGGTAAGCCGCTTAAAGAACCAGTAGCACGTTATGGTCCTTTTGTGGCAAATTCTGAAGGAGAAATCAAGCAAGCAATGATGGACTATCAAGAAGGAAAGATGGGAAGCTTAGCTTAAGTTAATTGACGTAACATTTCACCAGCTACAATAGCAACTGAACTACTAAGATTAATCGATCTAGGCCCCTTTATCATTGGTATTGTTAATCTTTCATCGACAGAGCTATGAACAAAATCAGGTGCTCCTGCACTTTCTCTGCCAAATAAAATAATATCATTTGATTGAAATTTATAATCGAAATATCTTTTTTTACTTTTTGTTGTTAGAAGAACGAGTCGATATGAATTATCTTTTGACCACTCATAAAATTTTTCCCAACTTAAATGTTTTTTTAATTCTAGATAATCATAGTAATCCATTGATGCTCTTTTTAATCTTCTATCATCAATCACAAAGCCAGCTGGCTCTATTATATCTACTGGTATTCCAAGACACGCACCTAGTCTAAATATGTTTCCTGCATTTTGAGGTATGTCGGGTTCAAATAGAGCAATTCTCATGTTTTTTTACTATATTATTTTATTACTTGCGTCACGCTGGCACATATTTAAAAAGTATTTTTTTGAGTAATTAAGATATAAGAAATTCACAATAAATGGCTAAAAAACCCAAAAATAAGAGAAGAGATTTCCTACAACTTAGCACAGTAACGCTTGGTGCTGTTGGAACAGCTGCTTTTATATGGCCTTTTCTAAAAAGTATGAGTCCAGCAGAAGACACTTTAGCTGCAGGATCAACCGAAGTAGATATTAGTGCTATTGAAGAAGGTCAAAGTATAACAATAAAGTGGCGTGGAAAACCTGTTTTTATTAAAAAAAGAACAAAAGATGAGATTGATGCAGCTAAAATGGTTCAAGCTTCTGACTTAAGAGATCCACAAGATGATGCAGATAGAGTTCAAAAAGAAGAATGGTTAGTTTTAGTGGGAGTATGTACACACTTAGGTTGTGTTCCACTTGGTCAGAAGGTTTCAGATATGAAAGGTGAGTATGATGGTTGGTACTGCCCATGTCATGGTTCACATTACGATACATCAGGTAGGATAAGAAAGGGACCAGCACCAAAAAACTTGGACGTTCCGCCCTATACCTTTTTAAATGATAATACTATAAAGATAGGATAACATGGATAAGAATAGAAAAGTACATCAGTTTAAAAATCCTATCCTCAATTGGATAGAGTTTCGTTTACCAATTATTTCTTACTTCAAAAAAGAATACGGTGATTATCCAATGCCTAAAAATTGTAATTATTTTTGGAGTTTTGGTGCATTAGCAACAATTACGCTTGTTACAATGATAGTAAGCGGAATTTTTCTTGCAATGAATTACACGCCACATACCGATATGGCATTTGATAGTGTTGAAAGAATAATGCGAGATGTCAATTACGGTTGGTTAATGCGATACATCCATTCCAATGGTGCAGCCTTTTTCTTCATCATAGTTTACATTCATATAGTAAGAGCAATGTATTTTGGTTCTTACAAGTATCCAAGAGAGCTTAATTGGATTTTAGGTGTATTTATATTTTTATTAATGATGGCAACTTCTTTTCTTGGTTACACATTACCGTGGGGACAAATGTCTTATTGGGGAGCAACGGTTATAACTAATTTATTTAGCGCAATTCCATTTATTGGTGAGGGATTAAAGACATGGCTTCTTGGTGATTACAATGTTGGAAATGCTACTTTAAACCGTTTCTTTGCTCTTCATTATGTTTTACCATTTGTTATTTTTGGTGTTGTAGGATTACATGTTGCTGCAGTCCATGTTCATGGTTCAAATAACCCTGATGGGATTGATATTAAAACTAACAATGACTCAGTAAACTTTTTTCCATATATGTTAATTAAAGATACAGTAGCTATGTGTGCTTTTGGTGTTGCTATTTCTGCAGTAATATTCTTTGGACCAAATCTTATGGCTGAAGTTGATAATTATATTCCAGCAGATCCACTTGTTACTCCAGCTCACATTGTTCCAAACTGGTATCTTGCACCTTTTTATGCAATTTTAAGAGCAGTACCTGATAAATTAGGAGGGGTTCTCCTAATGTTTGGTGCGATAGTAATTCTCTTTGTTCTACCTTGGCTTGATAGATCAAAAGTGAGAAGCTGTAATTATAGACCAATATATAAGTGGTTTATGATGGGCTTTTTTGTTAACTTCTTTGCATTAGGCTACGTTGGTATGCTTCCTGCTGAAGGTTTATATCTTTTAATTGCTAGAGTAGGTTTACTTTACTACTTTGGTTTTTTCTTTATCATTACACCTTTTGTTGGTTGGATAGAGAAGCCAAGTAAGCTACCGCTCAGTATTAGTGATGTTTATGCTAAAAATATAGCTCCTAATATCGGTGGAGGAGAAAAAGGAATTCCTTCACCAGCAATGCAAAAAGATACAAATCTATAATGCGCCTATTACTTATTATTTTTTTATTATTCTCTTCAAATCTATTTGCTGCAGAAATGAGTACTGAAAAAATGCCAAAACATGATTGGTCTTTTAAAGGTGTAACGGGAACTTTTGATAGAGCTGCAATACAAAGGGGCTATAAAGTTTATAGAGAAGTATGCGCAGGATGTCATTCAATGAAACTTCTGTATTACAGGGATCTTATTGATATTGGTTTTTCTGAAGCTCAAGTAAAAGTAATTGCTTCTGAATATACTGTATTAGACGGTCCAAATGATGACGGTGAAATGTTTGAAAGACCGGCTAGACCAGCAGATAGATTTGTCAATCCATATGCTAATGATAACGAGGCAAGAGCAAATAATAATGGAGCTTATCCTCCAGATTTGAGTGTAATTACAAAAGCTAGAAAATATGGGGTTGATTATATTTATAACCTTCTTCTAGGTTATGTTGAACCTCCAAAGGGAATGGAGGTCGGTAATGGAATGTGGTACAATAAATGGATGGCTGGAAATCAAATAGCTATGCCAGCACCTATAGCCGATGGAAGTGTAGATTATGATGACGGCACTGATAATAATGCAGAACAGTTATCGGCTGATGTAACACATTTTCTTCACTGGGCTGCTGAACCAGAAATGGAAGAAAGAAAAAATTTAGGAATCAAAGTAATATTATTCTTTATTATTCTAGGAACAATTGTGTACTTAGCAAAAAATAGACTTTGGCGAGACGTCACTTAGACATTAAATAAAAAGTTCATTACATCACCGTCTCTGACGATATAATCCTTACCTTCTTGTCTTAGCTTTCCTGAATCTCTACTTCCTGCATCACCATTATTTTCTATATAGTCGTCATAAGATACAGTCTCTGCTCTAATAAATCCTTTTTCAAAATCAGTGTGAATTTTTCCAGCAGCTTGAGGTGCGAGTGTTTCTTTTTTTATTGTCCATGATCTTGTTTCTTTTGGACCACATGTAAAATAATTTATCAAACCTAAAAGCTCATATCCTGATTTTATAACCTTATTCAATGTTGTTTGATCTAAATTAAGTTCTTTTAGAAATTCAAGTTTTTCTTCCTCATTATCTAATTCCGCTATTTGTGCTTCTATTGATGCAGAGATTAAAACTACAGAATGATTATTTTTTTTGGCAAACTCAATGACTTTTTTTGATAACTCGTTTCCAGTGTGAATAGATTCTTCATCTACATTACATATATACATAGTAGGCTTTAGACTAATTAAGTTAAGACTATTTACAAAGTCAATTTCATTACTAGCAAATTCATCAATTTTTAAGATACTATTAGCATCTAGCATTTGTAAGATTTTATTTGTTATCTCAAATTGATGTTTAGCTTCTTTATCATTTGCTTTTAATTTTTTTTCTAAACTAGTTTTTTTATTATTTAAGCTTTCAAGATCAGCCAATTGTAATTCTAAATTTATTGTTTCAATATCATCTAGTGGATCAATTTTTGATGATACATGAGTAATGTTAGTATCTTCAAAGCATCTAACAACATGTGCTATTGCGTCAACTTCCCTAACATGTCCTAAAAATTTATTTCCTAAACCTTCTCCTTGTGAAGCTCCTTTTACTAATCCTGCAATATCAACAAAATCCATAAAAGAAGGAATTATTTTTTCACTCTTTCCAATGATTGCTAGTTTATCTAATCTGTCATCGGGCACTGCAACTCTTCCTATATTTGGTTCTATAGTCGCAAATGGATAATTTGCAGCTTCCGCTTTATTTGATTGGGTAAGAGCATTGAATAAAGTAGATTTACCAACATTTGGCAATCCAACTATCCCACACTTAAATCCCATAATTAATTTTGCTCACTTATTTTTGTTAAAAATAAAGGAATATTTGAAAATATTAATTCTATATTTTTAACCATTTTATCAATTTTTTTCTTTATTATTTCTTCTTCTGAATTTGAAAATTTATTTAAAACATAACCTGAAACTAAATCTTTATGCCCAGGATGATCAATTCCAATACGGATTCTAAAATAATTTTCTCCTATAAATTGGTCAATGCTTTCCAATCCATTATGACCTCCGTTTCCACCACCTTGTTTTATTTTTACTTTCGATAATTCTAAATCAAGGTCATCATGTATAACAAAAGTATGGTCTAATTTTATTTTATAAAAATTTACAATCTCTGAAACAGCTTTTCCAGACAAGTTCATGAATGTAAGAGGTTTTAACACAAAGATTTTTTGATTATTAATTACGCCTGAATATAATTCTTTAATTTTATCTTCTTTGATTTTGTCTAAATTAAAATGCAAGATTATACTATCCACTAAATGGAAACCTAAATTATGTCTGGTATTTTTATAATTTACACCTGGGTTCCCAAGTCCACAAATTAAAAACATAAAATGAAATATAAAGTAAAGTTACTTAGATTCTTTATTTTCTTCTTTATTATCAGAAGATTCTTCCTTCTTTTCCTCTGATTTTTCTTCACCACCCTCTGTTGCACCCTCTTCAGTTGTTTCTTCAGTTTTAGTTTCAACTTCTACAGTTGGTGGAACTAAGGTAGCTATTACGAAATCTCTATCTGTAATAGTAGGAGCAACTCCATCAGGTAGTTGAATATTACTAATCTTAACTGCGTCACCTATTTCACTTTCAATTAGATCAAATTCAAGTTTGCTAGGTATATTATTTGCATTACATGTTAGCTCAACAAGTCTTCTTACAGTATTTAAAACTCCACCTTTTTTCAAACCAGGACATTTATCTTGATTTAAAAACTCAACAGGAATTTCAACGTTTACTTTCGTATTTTCCTGAACTCTTAAAAAATCAAAATGTATAAGTCGATCACTTACAGGATGATATTGTAATTGTTTAGGAAGTATTTTTTCTTTCTTTCCATCAACATCAAGATCGATAATTGTTGAATAAAAAGAACCAGTACCCATTAATTTTTTGAGTATTTTATCTTCTAGAGCAATCTTCTTAGGCTCAGTTCCCTTGCCATAAATAATACCAGGGACCAATCCCTTCATTAAAAGACTATGATTGGAACCAATATCTTTATTTCTTTCTATCGCTTTAAAATCACTCATAAAATAAAAAAAATTTAATCGAAAAGGGCGGACACTGAAGTATCAGTGTTAATCCTTTTAATCGCATCACCCATTAAAGGAGCAATACTAATATGTCTAATGTTTTTTGTGCTTTTTACCTCTTTAGAAGGCTCTATTGTATCTGTTAATACCAATTCTTTTATGCTTGAATTTTCGATCTTTTTTAGCGCATCTCCAGATAATACACCGTGAACAATATAAGAATAAATTTCTTTAGCCCCATTTTTACTCAGAGCTTCAGCAGCGTTGCATAACGTGCCTGCAGAGTCAGCTATATCATCTAGTAAGATACAAGTTTTATCTTTTACATCTCCAATGATATTCATTACTTCAGACTCACCAGCTTTTTCTCTTCTTTTATCAGCAATTGCTAGTCCAGCCTCTAACCTTTTAGCAAAAGCTCTAGCTCTAACAACACCGCCAACATCAGGTGAAGCAACAACTAAATCTTTGTTTCCATTAAACCTTTCTTTAACATCATCGATTATCGGTCTTACAGAAAAAATATTGTCTAAAGGAATGTCAAAAAAACCTTGAATTTGACCAGCATGTAAATCCATTGTTAATACCCTATCAGCGCCCGCGGATGTAATTAAATTTGCAACAAGTTTGGCAGTTATTGGTGTTCTAGGCCCAGTCTTTCTATCTTGTCTTGCATATCCATAATAAGGGATAACAGCAGTAATCCTTTTTGCTGAACCTCTTCTTGCAGCATCAATTGTAATTAAAAGTTCCATTAAATGATCATTTGCTGGATGTGATGTAGATTGAATAATAAAAACATCTTCACCTCTAATATTTTCATTGATTTCGACAAATATTTCTCTGTCGTTAAAAGTTCTGACAGAGGCATCTGCTAATGGCACATCAATATGTTTAGAAATTTTTTCTGCTAGGGATTTGCTACTATTACAGGCGATTATCTTCATATAATCAAATTAATCTGTATATTAGAATAATAATAGATCAACCAAAATTAATCATTAAATGCAATGATATTGAGCATTCTTCCAGTATCTCTAAATTTTTGTGACTCCCTTCGATGGCTAAAAAAAACTCTCTTATTTGAGAAGGTATCTTTGTTAATATTATATATATTTTTAATACCCAATTCCTTAAATTGATAGTTAATCAATCTTCTTAAATTAAATAAATCTTTGTCTTTATTTTTGTGTTTGAAGAAAATAGAATATTTTTTATTTTTACTTATAAACTTACTTTTAAAGTCTTTTGAAACTTCAAAGTTTTTAAAGCTCAAACAAGGACCAATAAGAACCACAATATTTTTTTTAGTTATTTTTTTTTTAACAAAATATTCTATACTTTTAGCAGCTATATTCTTTAATCCCCCCTTCCAACCTGAATGAAGAGCGCAAATATATTTTTTATTTTTATCAAAAATAAAAATTGGACAGCAATCTGCAGTTAAAACCCCTAGCGCTATTTGCTTGTTGCTTGTTATTAATCCATCTCCAGAATATTTATTACCTATATTTTTTTTATTAATTTCTACAATTTTGTTGGAATGTATTTGACTAATAAATTTAATTTTTTTTTTAATATTTAAATTTTTAAGACAGATATTAATATTTTTATTTACATTTGCTTTAGTATCTTTGTGGTTTAAGCTACAGTTTAATGAATAGTTTTCTTTTTTTGATACTCCACCATTTCTAGTAAAAAAACCAGCTCTAACAAAAGTCTCAATTTTTTTATGTGTAAAATAATTTTTAGTAATCATAAGTTAGAAACAACAAGACACTTAAATAAGTTTCCCATCCTATCAACATTAATTAATCTATCCACTTCTTCATCTAATAAATTTTTATTTAATCTTGAATTTTTAGTTAACAATTTTTTCTTTCGTTCTAATATTCCATATTTTATTAAAAAATCTCTTTGTGAAATAAATTCGTTAATTTGTAATTTGTGTTGTTTTGCTATTTCAATTAATTCATTGAAATTTACATGACTTGAAATGTCTTGTTGACCTATGTTTTCAAATATACTGGTTTTTTTATGATTATATATTGCTTGCAATGTAAAGTTTTTTATTTTCTTATTATATCCATAATCAATTAAAATACATATACCTCTATTTTTTTTGAGATATCTACAAATTTCCTTAAAATATTTATTTCTTGAATTAGAAACTTCATAAATTTTTTGTTTTTTGTACATACTTAAATAATCTAGTATTTTTTTACTAGTTACTCGTTTATTTATAGAATAATATTTATTTTCATTTTCATTAAATTTTACATATTTTTCAAACCAATGATTATTATCATTTAAAAATTGCCTTACAGGAAAACAATCAAAAAATTCATTTGAATAAATTATTGAAGGCAGTTTAGATTTGAAATTTAAAGCTTTTGACCATCTAATTTTTGATTGTTTAAAATAATTTAAATTTTTTTCTTGTAGTTTTCTTAGTTCTTTATTTATTTCTATAAAATTAACATAAGCATTTTCAAAAAAATTTGGAAGTATCTTTGCAGTTCTTGCAATATCTTTAAATAATGTGCCATTTCCTGGACCCAATTCAATTAAATTAAATTTCGAGTTAATTTTTTGTTTCCAATGATAAAGTAAATACACACCAATAATTTCTCCAAACATTTGTGAAATTTCTGGAGATGTAACAAAGTCAAATTTTCTTCCTATTGGTTTTTTGCTTAAGTAATAACCATTTCTTTTGTATAGAATCAAGTCAATAAATTTATCTAAACGCAAATTTTTTTTATTGTTAAGTAGTTTTTTTATATTAATTTCTCTTTTGCTTAACATTTTGAATTATCAATATTCCAAAAATAAAAAAAGGTATACATAGTATTTGACCCATGGAAATAAAATTAAAAAATAATCCTAGGTGCAAATCTGGTTCTCTGACGTATTCAATTAAAAATCTAAATATGGAATAAAATATTAAAAAAAGACCACTAATTTCTCCATAAATTTTGTATTTTTTTATCTTATAAAAATAGATTAATAATATGAGAAATAAAATAATTCCCTCAAGAAAAGCTTCATATATTTGAGAGGGATGCCTTGGTATATTATCTATTGATGGATAAATAACTGAAATATAAAAATCAGTTGGTCTACCTATTAGTTCTGTATTAATAAAGTTTGCAATTCTACCAAAGAACAATCCAATAGGAGCAACGATTGAAACTAAATCAGATAAGTAGAAAAAACTTTTTCCATTAATTTTTGCAAATATTAAAGTACTTATTATTATACCCGTCAACCCACCATGAAATGACATTCCTCCATTCCAAATTTCAAATAGATAAAAAGGATTAGTTAAAAATTCATTAAGTTGATAAAAAATAACATAACCAGTTCGTCCTCCGATAATTATACCTAATACTGCCCAAATAAGAAAGCTATCTATATTTTTATTAGTGTATTGATTTCCATAAATTTTGTTTAATCTTTTAATAATATAAATTCCTAATAGAAACCCAAAGATATATGCTAAACTGTACCATCTTATCTCAATGAAACCTATTGATAAGATGACAGGATCTATTGATGGTTGAATAAAATTCATTTATCTATATTTAATATTATAACATGGTTGATAGAAACAAAATACTTTCTGATTTATCAAAATTTGCAGTTGATGCTATGAGCACTTTTTCAGGCGTTAAAGAAGAGATTGAAACAATTGTATCTTTACGAGTTAATAAAATAATAAAAAAAATGAATCTTGTTAAAAAAGATGAATTTGATGCACTGAAAAAAATGGTGCAAAAAGTAATGATGGAAAATGAAAAATTTAGAAAAACATCTTCAAGAGCAGTAAAATCTAAGAAAAAAACTGTTAAAAAGAAAAAAACTATTAAAAAGAAATCAAAAAGGTAGGAATCCTCAACTAATTCACAATTTTTTTAGATTTTAACTTGCAAAATACGAGTTCAATCTAGTAATCAAGATATAGTACTAATTATATGTGTCATTACTATATAGTGTATGGAAAATGAGAATATATTGTTAAATCCTATAGATATCATTGAAGATGTTATTCATCAAAAAAAATGGAATTTTAGTAGAGCTGCCGATCATGAATTGGTTGCTGAGATAGCATCCCATTGGTGCGCTTACAGATTATATTTCACTTGGTCAGAAAATATTAACGCGCTAAGTTTTTCAATAACTTTTGATATTAAGTTTCCTGAAACTAAACTCAATAAGGCGTACGAACTACTAGGACTTATAAATGAGAATTTATGGATTGGGCATTTTGATATAACAAGTAAAAATGGTATTCCAGCTTTTAGACATACTTTATTATCAAATAATTCAACAGAAACATTACACAAAAAATTTGAAGATCTTGTTGATATTGGAATTTATGAATGTGAAAAATTTTATCCAAGTTTTCAGCAAGTTCTCTTTGACGATATTCCTCCTAAAGAAGCTATAAAATTTTCTAATTTTGAAGTTATTGGTAGAGCTTAATTTTTATAATAAAACTGCTATATTATAGATAGATGAAAAATATCTTATTAATTGGATGTGGTCATATGGGAGGATCTTTAATGTCTGGATGGTCCAATTTTAAGAATTACACCATCAGTGTTATAGATAAAAAAAAATATTCAATTCTTAAAAATAGAAATAGAAATAAGAAAATAAAATTCTTTAAATCAATTGATGATATTAGTAATCAAAATAATTTTGATTATATCATATTTGCAACTCGACCTCTTGAATTAAATAATGTCTTTAAAGAATTAAAAAATGCAAATTTTAATAAAAAATCTATAGCAATAAGTGTAATAGCTGGCAAAAAAACAGAAATTTTTAAAAAAAATTTATTAAATATTAGCAAAATTGTAAGAGTAATGCCAAACATGCCCGCTTTAATAGGAGAGGGTGTTCATTGTATATATACGAATAAATCTATTAATAAAAAAGAAATAAAAGAGATTGATAAATTGTTCTCTTTGAGCGGCAAAACTCTTTTTTTTAATAGCGAAACTTTTATAGACAAAGCAACAGCAGTATCAGGGAGTGGTCCAGGTTTCATATTTCAATTAATTGATATTATGGAAAAATCTGCAATTAATTTAGGTTTTTCCAAAAACACAGCTAAAATTTTAATTAATGAAACTTTTAGAGGTTCTTTAAATCTACTAAACTCTAATAATATTTCTGCTGAAAAAATGGTTGAAACTGTTGCAACTAGAGGTGGCACAACCGAAGCAGGAATCAAGAAAATGAAAATAAATAAGGTTGATAATATCTTTAATCAAGTTTTTAAGGCAGCATATACAAGAGCAAAACAACAAGGTGAAGGTAAGTGAATAAAAATAAAATATCTCTAGCAAAAAAAACTTTACAATATTTAGAGAAAAAAAAATTAAGAGACATTAATCTTAAAAATTTTTTATCTAATACTAAAGTGCCAAATATGAATAACAAAATTGATTTAATTTTAAATATTAATGACTTCTTTGATTTTCAGTTAAAAAAAAATCTTGCTAATATAGAAAAGTCATCACAGAGAGATATGTTGTTTGAAATAATGATGGCACGTTATGATATATTGAATGAATACAGAACTTCTGTGAAAAATATAATTAATCAATTTATGTCTAGACCACAAGGAGTATTAAAACTTATTCCTAAATTAATTGAGAGTAAAATTTTAATTGCTACTTTTGCAAATATTAATCCTAGTGGTGTTCAGGGTGTTATAAAAATAAAAATTATTTTTGCTCTTTATTATATAACTCTATTTACTTGGTTTAATGATGAAAATGAAAGTTTAGAAAAAACTATGAGTGCCTTGGATAAATATTTAAACACTATTGAAAAAGTTATAAAATTTTCATGAACTGTCATAATTTTATAAATTACAAAGAATTTGAAGATGTAGATATAAGAATAGGAACAGTAATTGAAGCCTATGAATATAATGAACTTAAAAAACCATCCATAATTTTGAAAATAGATTTTGGTGAAAAAATTGGTATAAAAAAAACCTCTGCACAATTACAAAAATATTATAAAAGTGATAAATTAATTAATAAACAAGTTATTGCTGTTGTAAATTTTAAACCCAAACAAATTGGTAAAATTATTTCAGAAGTATTAGTTCTTGGTGTGCCAGATTTAGAAAATGAACCAGTTTTATTGTCTCCGGATAAACCGGTAAATAATGGTGGTAAATTATTTTAAAATCAAAGAGGAAGTAAAACTTTAAGCTGAAGACCTCCTAGATTTGAGTCAGATAACTTAACATCACCTCCATGTGATCTAATAATATCTCTTGTAATAGTTAATCCCAAACCACTTTCTCCTTTAAGTTTGTTCCTGGAGGGATCTAAAGTAAAAAATGGTTTAAATACATCTTCATATTTATCTCTTGGTATACCCTCACCATTATCATTAAATTCAATGACACAATCTTTTTCATTTGTATAAAGAATTATTTCAATTTTTTTTGCATATCTTTTTGAATTGTCAATTATGTTATTGAAAGCTCTTTTAAGTTGGATCTGTCTGCCAGAAGTTTGAATAGTTTCTTTCTCTTTTATACTTAAGTCAACACCATCGTTTTCAACAGTTTTAACTATATCGCCAATTAATTCATTTATTATAATTGTTTCAATTGGTTCAGGTGATTCTGTTTTTACAAAACTAACATAACTATCTAACATTGAAGTCATTTCATTAATATCTACTTCTAGTTCAGATTTTGCTTTCTCATCTTTCATCAATGAAATTTGTAATTTCATTCGCGTTAAAGGAGTTCTGAGATCATGACTAACACCAGCTAGCATTTCTGTTCTTTGTTTTAAAAATCTTTTAATTCTTGTTCTCATTTGATTAAAGGCATTAGCTGTTTGTCTTATTTCATATGCTCCAGCAGACTTAATATCTGGAGCATCTAAACCTCGTCCAAATGTTTCAGCAATTATCGCAAGTCTTTTAAGTGGTCTTAATTGTCTACTCATCAAAAAATAAGACATAAAAAAAAGAATTATAGAAGCAAAAATCATCCAAAGAAGGAAGACAAAAGCTGATTCACTGTAAAGCCTATCTTTATTTACATTAATTTCTAAAATATTTTCATCAATTTGAATATATATTAAAACACCTTCTTCAATATTAGATAGATCATAATCAAATTTTTTTTTCAAATTACTTAAGGATTGATTCAATCTATTTGATAATATTCCTGAGTTTAGATTAAATTTTGAAGATAATAATTGTTTATCATAAATAATATTGATTTTCATTTTAAAATCCTGATTTGCGATATCAATTGCATTATTAGTAAGATCATTATCAATTAATTTAACTAAAACATTGATATCTGCAGCTACAGATTCAGTTAATCTTTTAGAAATAATACTCCATGAAGTTTGATAGAACACAATTGAAGTTAGTAAAACTATTATAATTATAGGCACAAATATGATAATTATTGATCTTCCAATCAAAGTTGAAGGTATTATTTTTCTAATCATTAAATTTCATTACAAATTAACTTATATCCTTTTCCCCTTATAGTCTTAATAAATTGAGGTTGTTTTGCATTTGTTTCAATTTTTTGTCTTAAACGTGTAACTTGAACATCTACTCTCCTAAGTTCAGTTTCATCAAATTCCTGATCCGCCAATTCTTCTCTTAAAACAATATCATTTCTTTTATTTATTAATTTAACAAGTAAATTATTCTCTCCTTCAGTTAAATAAATCAATTTATCATTTTTTTGTAATTTATAGTCGGATGTATCAAAAGTAAATTCACCAAAAGAAATTTTAATTTTTTCATTTTTTAGGTTTTCAAATAAATTTAATAATTTTTTAATCCTTAAAAATAATTCCTCTGGTTCAAATGGTTTCGATAGATAGTCATCAGCACCAATTTTTAAACCATCAATTTTATCTTTATCCTCACCCATTGCTGTAAGCATTATTACTGGCGTACTAGAGAATTTTTTTATTTTCTCAATAAGTTCAATACCATCACCACTTGGCATCATTCTGTCAAGTATAATTAAATCAAATATAGCAATTGATAATATCTCTGTTGCTTCATCATAATCTTCACTTTGGTAAATTTTAAAATTTTTTTCTGTTAAATAGTCTTTTAACAGTTCCCTCAATCTTTTATCATCATCAACAATCAAGATATTTTTATTCATTATTATCTATTTATTTCATCAAACTTTTCTTTGTTTTTATCATCGACCATCTCATACAGTATTTTTTTAAAACCATTTATGTCCATTTCATTGAATTTTAATAAAACATTACGTATTTTTTTTATTTGAATTTCAGATAATCTTTTCTCTAATTCTTGACCTTTTTTTGAAAGTATTAATTTCTTAGTACGTTTATCTTCACCAACAGATAATATAATATATTTTTCGTTTACAAGTTGGTTCAACACTCTAGACAAACTTTGTTTAGTAATTTTTAAAATTGAAAGAAGTTCCTTAATTGTAAGATTTTTTTGCTTTCCAACAAAATATATCACTCTATGATGCGCTCTACCAAAATTTATTTTTTCCAAAACCTTATCAGGACCTTCTGTAAAATCTCTATATGAGAAAAATAATAGTTCTATAATCTTTCTAATTTCCTCCTCATTTAAAAAAAGAGGAGTTAACAACTTATTTAGGTCAGCCATATTGACTTAATTATGCATCACTGATAGTCAATTGTCATTAAAAAAAATAATAAGGAATATGCTTAAATCATTTGAAAATAGGAATGGATGGATTTGGATGAATGGGAAAATAATTCCATGGAAGGATGCAAATTCCCATATAATCTCACAAGGTCTTCATTATGCAAGTGCAGTGTTTGAAGGGGAAAGAGCCTATAATGGTAAGATTTTTAAATCAGAGGAACATACTAAAAGGTTCTTTAAATCTGCTGAAATAATTGGAATGGAAATTCCTTTCACACATGATCAGATTAATAAAGCAAAATATGAACTTATTGATAAAATGAATTATAAAAATTGTTATGTAAGACCACTTGCTTGGAGAGGTGGTGATCAAATGGGGTTATCCACTGGTAAATCGAATATCAATGTAGCTATTGCTGTTTGGGATGATTGGGCAACTTATTTTAAAATTGAAGATCAAAAAGCAGGATTGAGATTAATCACATCTCCTTGGAAAAGACCTGCACCAGATACTGCTCCATATGAAGCAAAAGCTTCTGGACCCTATATTATTTGTACTCTGTCAAAAGAATTTGCAGAAAAAAAAGGCTATCACGATGCCTTAATGCTAGATTACAGAGGTTATGTTGCTGAAGGAACAGGAGCAAATATTTTTTTTATTAAGGACAATAATATCCATACTCCTATACCAGATTGTTTTCTTAATGGGATTACACGTCAAACAGTTATTGAAATGGCAACTAATCAAGGTTTTGAAATAACAGAAAAGCATTTAATGCCTGACGAAATCGGAAATTATGATGAAGCTTTTTTAACGGGAACTGCTGCAGAAATTACCCCTATTAAATCCATTGACGATTTTAAATATAATACTGGAGATAATACTACTACTTTTAAATTTATGAATGATTTTAGCGATATGGTTAAAAACTCTAGCTAGAATTTTCTAGCCATTTATTATCTTTATAATAAAATTCATTTTTCCAGAACGGTGCATCTTTTTTTAAATAATTCATAATAAACTCACAAGCTTCAAAACTATTTTTTCTATGTTGTGAAAAACAACATACTAAAACAATTTTTTCATTAACATTTAATTTTCCGTATCTATGAATTATCAAAGTATCAATTAAACTCCATCTTTTAGTCGCGTTATTTTCAATTTTTGATAATTCTTTAAATGCCATTTCTTCATAAACTTCTAAGTTTAAATATTTAACGTCTTTATTGTTATTTAAATCTCTTACATACCCAACAAAAGAAGTTAATGCCCCTATGTCTGAATGTTTATTTTTAATTTTTTCTATTTCTTCTTCTAAATTAAAATTTTTTTTTTGTATTTTTATCATTATCCACCACTAACTGGCGGAAAGATTGCAATTTCATCAATTGGTTTTAAATTCAAATTTTCTGAAACATATTCTTGATTAACTGCAAATCTTAAAACATCTTGTAAAAAATGTTTTTTTAGCTCAGGGTATGAATTTTCTAAATATTTTTTTAATTCTTGTATGGATTTAGGGTGATTTATATCAATTATTTCGTCTTCTTTATTTGTTATATCTTTAATCCAAGCAAAATATCGAATTCTCATTTTAAAAATGTTTTATTGATCCTTTAATATAATCATAGGCTGTGTAGAGAGTTAGAATTCCGGCAATCCATAGAAAAGTTTTACCTAAATAAATAATAAAAAATAAATTTAGATTGCTCTCGGATAATATAAGTAATCCAAGTGAAGCTAGTTGAAGGAAGGTTTTTGCTTTTGCAATTCTTGAAACTGGTATACTAATTTTTATCCCCGCTAAGTATTCCCTTAAACCTGATACTGTTATTTCTCTTAGTAATATTATTAGGGCTGGAATGGTATCCCAGTCTTTTATTACACCCTTTGAAGTTAAAATAAGAATAACTGCTGCTACTAATAATTTATCTGCAATTGGATCTAAAAATGTTCCAAAGTTTGTAACTTCATTTCTTAGTCTTGCTAAATAACCATCAAAGTAATCTGTTATTCCAGCTAAACAAAATAAAATAAAGGCAATCCAGCCAAAGTATGGATTCGTAAGATATATACAAAGCACTATAATTGGGATTATAACTATTCTAATTATTGTCAGAATATTTGATAAATTCATTTCTATTCTTTGTAGATGAAGAATTTTTTAAACGCTATGAAAATATTCATAAATTTTTGTTAGAATTGACTCAGGTATAGATTTAACCTCTTTTAATTCATCTAAACTAGCTAATTTTAATTTCTCCACTGTGCCAAAGTGTTTTTTTAAAATTTTCTTTCTTTCTGGACCCACCCCTTCAATTTCATCAAACACAGATCTGACACTCATCTTTGTTCTTTTTGATCGATGTGTTGTTATTGCGAATCTGTGTACTTCATCTCTAATATTTTGTAAAAAGTGCAGAAGTGGATTATTTTCGTTTAATCTATGTGTAAATTTATCATGTATCAGAATTTCTCTACCTGCATCTCTTTCTTCACCTTTTGCCATAGAGATAATTGGTATATCTATTTTTAAATTATCTAATACTTTTTTTGCAGAATTATATTGTCCTTTGCCTCCATCAATAAGCAATAAACTTGGCAAATCTAATTCGTCTTGAAATTTTAAATTACTAAATCTCCTAGTTAGCATTTCTTTCATCATATAATAATCATCAACTTTATTTTTGTTTTCTTCAAGATCAAATCGAATATTAAATTTTCTATAATTTGATTTAATAAATCCATTTTGATTATAGGCAACCATTACACCTATAGGATGTTTTCCAAATGTATGGCTGTTATCGTAAGCTTCTATTTTTATAATTTCATCCTTGAATTTAAATATTTTTTTAATTTCTGCATTAAAGTTATCAAAAGATTTAAGTTTATTTAATTTGATGTCTAAATTTATTTTAGAATTTCTTTCTGCAAATTTAAGTAAATTTTTTTTAGGTCCTTTTAAAGGTTTAATGAATTTTGTTTTATCAAAATTTTTTCCTAAAATTTGTGAATTATTTTTTTTGTCAATAGTTATGTTAGTAATAATTGTTTCAGGAATATCTTTTTCTGCATAAAATATATTTAAGAAACCTAACATTATTTCTTCATGATCCAATAAGTTGTCATGATCTGGGTAGAAAGCTTTACCGCCATAAGAAGTATTATTTCTAAAAAAACTTCCATAAATACATGTTTTGCCTTCACTTGATGTTATTGCAAAAATATCAGCATTTTTAATATCCTTAATCTTAATTGAATTATTTTGCTCAATATGTTTTAAAGCTTTAAGTCTATCTCTTAAAGAAGCTGCTAATTCAAAATTATTTTTTTTTGAAGCCTTATACATCTGATCTGTAAAATTTTTTTGTATTTTTTGAGAATTACCACTACTGAGAAAATCATCTGCTGCCTCTATTAATTTTGAATAGGCTTCTTTGGTTATTTTGCCTCCGCAAGGACCAGAACATCTTTTAAGATAATAATTGAAGCACAATTTATTTCCTGCATTTACTTCTTTATCTGTACATGACCTTAAAAGAAATATTCGTTGTAGTGTATTGATCGTTCTATTTACTGCATCTGGACTTGCAAATGGCCCATAATATCTACCTTTTTTCTTTTGAGGACCGCGATGTTTTTCAATTCTAGGAAAATCATGTTCAGATGAAATAAATATATAAGGGAATGATTTGTCGTCCCTTAACAAAACATTAAATCTAGGTTTATGTTTTTTAATTAAATTACATTCAAGTATGATTGCTTCTAACTCTGTATTTGTTACAAAGAAGTTCATTGATTTAGTAAGACTAACCATTCTTTGAATTCTTCTAGTTAGGTTATTTAAAGATAGATAATTCTTTACTCTATTGGATAATACTTTTGCTTTTCCAATATATAGAATGTTGCCATTTTCATCTCGCATTTGGTAAACACCAGGTTGATTTGGTAAAGTTTTAGATGTAGCCCTAATAATCTTTTGTCCAAGAAGCGTCATTTTATCAATCGTAAATAATTAATTTTTCTTTAAATAGGATTTTTATAAAATTAATAAATAACTAACAAGATTATTGTAGTTCATTTAATAATTAATTTAATGTAGGTAAGAATAATATATTAAGGATTTATAATGGCAAAAATGACTACAGAAGAGGCTTTCGTAAAAGTTTTACAAAAACACGGTATTCAACATGCTTTTGGAATAATTGGTTCGGCATTTATGCCGATATCAGATCTTTTTCCTAAAGCTGGAATAACATTTTGGGATGTTGCTCATGAGTCAAATGGTGGAATTATGGCTGATGGCTATACAAGATCTACAGGTAAAATTGCAATGTGTATTGCGCAAAATGGACCTGGTATAACTGGCTTGGTTACACCTATAAAAACTGCTTTTTGGAACCATACTCCAATGCTCTTAGTTACTCCTCAAGCAGCTAATAAAACTATTGGTCAAGGAGGATTCCAAGAAGTCGAGCAAATGAACTTATTTAAAGATATGGTGTGCTATCAAGAAGAAGTAAGAGATCCCTCCAGAGTTGCAGAGGTTTTAAATAGAGTAATTTCAAAAGCTATTAAAGGATCCGCTCCTGCTCAATTAAATATACCAAGAGATTTTTGGACCCAAGTTGTTGATATTGATCTGCCACCTATAATTAAATTTGAAAGACCTGCTGGTGGAACAGAAGCAATTAAAGAAGCTGCTGATCTTTTATCTAATGCAAAATTCCCAGTCATTTTGTCTGGTGCTGGAGTGATATTAGCTGATGCTATTGATGATTGCAAAAAACTTGCTGAAAAATTAAGCGCTCCTGTTGCTTGCGGATACCAACACAATGATAGTTTTCCAGGCAAACATCCCCTTGCGGTTGGTCCTTTAGGATACAATGGATCTAAAGCAGCAATGGAAATAATATCTAAGGCAGATGTAGTTTTAGCACTTGGTACAAGATTAAATCCCTTCTCAACTTTACCAGGTTATGGAATAGATTATTGGCCAAAAAATGCGGCTGTTATTCAAGTTGATATCAATTCTGATCGCATTGGTTTAACAAAAAAAATTAGCGTTGGTATTTGTGGAGATGCAAAACTAGTTGCAGAACAAATTTTAGAAAACCTTACAACAAATGCAGGTGATCAAAATAGAAAAGAACGAGAGGATTTAATTCATAAAACAAAGTCAGCTTGGCTTCAAACATTAACTGGCCTTGATCATGAAGAAGATGATCCTGGTACATCTTGGAATAAAGATTCACGAGATAGAGAACCAGAAAAAATGTCACCAAGAATGGCATGGCGAGCTATTCAAGCAGGTCTTCCTGAAGATGCAATTATATCAAGTGATATAGGAAATAATTGTGCAATAGGTAATGCATATCCAACATTTGAGAATGGTAGAAAGTATTTAGCACCTGGTTTATTTGGGCCATGTGGGTATGGTTTTCCATCTGTAATTGGAGCAAAGATAGGTTGCCCTAATACACCAGTTGTTGGTTTTGCAGGTGACGGCGCATTTGGAATTAGTATGAGTGAAATGACTTCTTGTAATAGAGAAGGTTGGCCAAATATTACAATGATAATTTTTAGAAATTATCAATGGGGAGCGGAGAAAAGAAATACTACACTTTGGTATAATAATAATTTTGTTGGAACAGAACTTGATCCTAAATTAAGCTATGCAAAGATTGCAGAAGCATGTGGATTTAAAGGTGTTAAAGTTTACACTCAAGAGGAACTAACAGAAGCTTTGCAACAATCTTGCAAGGATCAAATGGAAGGCATAACTACTTTTATAGAAGTTATGTTAAATCAAGAACTAGGAGAACCTTTTAGACGAGATGCTATGAAGGCCCCAGTTGAAGTTGCTGGAATTGATCCAAAAGATACAGTAGTTCAATAATTATTTCTGATCGTTAATAATTAAGTCTGATGCTTTTTCAGCAATCATCATAGTAGGGGCATTCGTATTACCTGAAGTTATAGTTGGCATCACAGATGCATCAACAACTCTTAAGTTGTTTATTCCTTTTACTTTAAGATTATCACTTACAACTGAGTTATCATCATTACCCATTTTACAGGTACTTACTGGATGAAAAATAGTGTTTGCAAATTTACCCGCTTCTTTTGCTAGAGATTGATTATCTTTAAATTGTATTCCTGGCCTATATTCTTCTGGTTCATAATTTTTATATGCTTTTGATTCTAAAACTATTTTTCTTACAATTTTAATTGATTTTCCTGCAATTTCCCTATCTTCATCGGTAGATAAATAGTTCATTTTTATTTGAGGATAAATTCTTGTATCTGAAGATTTAATTTCTACAGAGCCTCTACTTGTAGGTTGTATATTTGTTATTGTAGGAGTGAATGCTGGAAATTTATGTAGGCCTGCTTTTCCTAATAAATCAGTGCTAGCTGGCGAGATATGAAATTGTAGATTAGGGTTTTCTAAATAGGAATCACTTTTAATAAAGCCGCACAAGTAACTTGCTCCAACTGTTAAAGGTCCTTTTTTATAAATTAAATAATTTAATCCTGTTAAAAATTTTTTAGTAAAACTGTGATATATATCATTTAATGTTTCTAAGTTTTTAATTTTGTAAACTGGTCTTAACATTAAATGATCGGTTAAATTTTTTCCAACACCTTTAATTTCTTTTACAATATTAATATTATTTTCATTTAATAATTTACCTGGACCAATACCTGAAGCTTGTAATATGTGAGGAGATCCAATAGTTCCCGCAGACAATAAAACTTCTCTATTTACAGAATATGAAAATTCTTCGTTGTTTTTCCATATATTTACAGTTTTTACTTTTAAATTTTCAATTGTTAATTTTTTAACATGTGCCTTGGTTATAATTTTTAAATTTTTTCTATTTTTTATAGGATTTAAGAAAGCAACTGAAGCACTACATCTATACCCTTTATCAATTGTCATTGGAAAATAACCCATTCCTTCATTGTCACCATCGTTAAAGTCTTCATTTTTTTTGTATCCAAATTCTTGAGAGGCCTCTAAAAATAAATCCAATAATTTAAAATTTGATCTAATTTTCTCTACTTTGATGGGTCCATTGGTACCATGAAATTCACTTTTAGAAATTCTGTAATCTTCAGATTTTTTAAAGTACGGTAATACGTCTTCCCAAGACCATCCAATATTACCTAATTGTCTCCAGTAATTGTAGTCATTTGCATGACCTCTTATATATAACATCCCATTAATTGATGAACTTCCACCCAATGTTTTTCCTCTTGGAATAAGCATTTTTCTATTATTACAAAATTTTTCCTCTTCAGTTGTGAAGCACCAATCAGTTTTAGGATTATGCATTGTTTTAAAATAACCACCTGGAATATGTATCCAAGGATTAGTGTCTTTTCCTCCAGCCTCAATCAAAAGCACTTTAATGTTTTCATTCTCTGAAAGTCTATTTGCTAATATGCAACCAGCTGTACCTGCACCAATAATAATATAGTCAAAACTTTGGTTCATAATTTAGAAAAATTTATTTATTATATACTATTTAATTTAAACATATAACTAACTTAAATAATTAAAAATTTTCAATGGATATTTTATTTTCGATAATTGGATTAGGGCTTCTAGTTTTAGGTGCTGAAATAATTATAAGAGGTTCAGTTAGTTTTGGAAGAAAGATTAATATCTCATTGTTTGCAATTGGTGTTGTAATTGTAGCTGGGGGAACATCATTACCTGAATTGGCGAGCAGCATTAATGCAGTTCTTAATGATTTTTCGGATCTTGCTTTAGGCGCTGTAGTTGGAAGTAATATTGCAAACTTGATACTTGTAATGGCCACGACGACATTAATTTTTCCAATTGTAAATATAAATAAAAATCAAATTAACCAAGCTTGGATAAATATTATTTTAGGAATTGTATTAATTATTATGACTTTTTTTTATTTTAATTTTATTTTTGGATTAATTGCAACTACTTCATTGATTTATCTAATGTATGTTCAAATAAAAAAAGGAGAAATTGATAATTTAGAAATAGATAAAAACGATTATTCAATAACAATCTCATTAATATTAATCATAATAGGTATAGCATGTTTGGTATTTGGTGCAGATTTACTTGTTGATTCAGCAATTAATATTGCAAGAACTTATAATGTTCCAGCTTCAGTAATTGGATTATCATTAGTAGCTTTTGGAACTTCTCTTCCAGAACTTGCAGTTGGTATTGTTTCTGCCTTTAGAAAAAAGATTGATTTCGCTTTAGGAAATATTCTGGGGTCTAATATTTATAATGTATTAGGTGTTCTAGGTATTAGTTCTTTTTTTGGTAATTTTAAAGTTCCTGCAGTTTTAGCAAATCAAGACTTATACTTCATGTTATCAATTACAGCATTAATTTTAATTTTTATGATTTTTGCAAAAAAAATTGGACGTATTTATGGAATTATTGGATTAACTTTGTATTTTGGATATATGTATTTCATTTACATATAATTTTAATTAATAAAAAAATTCTTTTAAAAGAATCATGAACTTAGAATTACATAAATCAAAAAATTTATTAAAAATATTAAATACTGCTATAGATGCAGGTAAGGAAATTCAAAAAGTATATAAAAAATCTTTTAATGTAGAAATAAAAGATGATAATTCACCTATTACCGAAGCTGATATAAAATCAAATAATTTAATTTTAAATAGATTAAAATCTTTTAGCCCGAATGTTCCTATATTAAGCGAAGAAAGTCTAATAGAATGGAAAGAAAGAAAAACTTGGAATTCATATTGGTTAATAGATCCATTAGATGGAACTAAAGAATTTATAAAAAAAAATGGAGAATTTACAGTTAACATTGCATTAATAAAAAATAATTCACCAATATTTGGTATTATATATGCGCCTGCTAAGTCTTTGCTTTATTATGCTTTAAAAAACAATGGCGCATATAAATTAATTACAGAGTCAAATATTGAAACAACTAAAGATTTTATAAAAATAAATTCAGTAAAAGACAAAAGTAATTTAACAAAGGTTATTGGTAGTCGATCACATTCTAATAAAGATTTTGATAATTGGATAAATGATAATTGTAATAATTTTGAGTTAATCCAAATTGGAAGTTCTCTCAAATTTTGTTACTTAGCTGAAAGTAAGGCAAATATCTATCCAAGACTAGGTCCAACTTCAGAATGGGATATTGCTGCGGGTCATATTATTCTTGAAGAGGCAGGAGGATCAATTAAAGATTTTAATGAAAATATATTACTATACAACACTAAACAAAGTGTTATTAACCCTAATTTTATTGCTAAAATTTAAATTATAAAGATATGAAAATACTTATTTGTGGCCTTCCTGGTGCTGGTAAAACTTGGTTAGCTGAAAGGATTATTAAAGTAATTGATAATTGTGCTTGGTATAACGCAGATGTAGTAAGGAAGTCAGCAAACGATTGGGATTTTACGATGGAAGGTAGAATACGACAAGCCAATAGAATGAAAACATTTGCTGATTTTGAAAAACAAAATGGAAGATGGGTAATTTGTGACTTTGTAGCACCAACTGAAAAAGCAAGAGAAGCTTTTGAGCCTGATTTTGTTATCTGGCTGGATACTATTAAAGAAGGTAGGTTTGAAGATACAAATAAAATGTTTGAACAACCAAATAATACTGACATTAAAATAACCAAATTTTTATCAGATGAAGAAATAGAAAATCTAGCAAAGGAGATTAAAAATGTTTGATTGGAAAAAACCAACAGTACAAATGTTAGGTAGATGGCAACCATGGCATGATGGACATACAGAATTATTTAAAAGGGCACTTCAGAAAACAGGTCAGGTATGTATTATGTATCGTGATGTGGGAGGTGTAGATGCAGGTGTAGAAGGTCAAGGTGACAATCCATTTCAATTTGAAGAAGTAAAAGCAAAAATTAATGAAGGTTTAGCCCAACATGGTTTTACTGATGGAAAAGAATATGTAGTTGTTAAGGTTCCAAACATTATTGATATTTCTTATGGAAGAGGAGTTGGTTATTCATTTACAGAACATGATTTAGGAAAAGAAATACATGATATCTCGGCAACAAAAATTAGAAATGAAATGAGAGTTAAAGGGGAATTAAAATAAGCTAAATTTTTTCTCCTGCTGGTTTTCCATATCCAACATTTTTTTTCCCATATCGTCTTACTCTCACATTACATTGTTCTGCATGGCCAATAAAACCTTCTAAATGTGAAAGTCTAGATCCATATTCTCCGATGAGAGTTGCAGCTTCATCTGTCATAATCTTTTGATAAGTATGGGTTTTAATGAACTTACCAACCCACAAACCACCAGTATATCTTCCAGCTTTTTTAGTTGGAAGAGTATGGTTAGTGCCTATGACTTTATCACCATTAGCAACATTAGTTCTGGCGCCCAAAAATAGAGCTCCATAAGATGTCATATTTTCTAAAAACCAATCATCTTTTTTTGTCATAACTTGTACGTGCTCTGAAGCTATTTCATTTGCTTTAGATAACATCTCCTCATAGGTATCACATAAAATTATTTCTCCATAATCTCTCCAGCTTGTACTTGCTGTTTCTTTAGTAGGTAAAATTTCTAAAATTCTATCAATTTCTTTAAATGTTTCTTCTGCAAGTTTTCTTGAGTTCGTTATCATCACAGCAGGAGAATTATATCCATGTTCAGCTTGTCCTAATAAGTCTGTTGCACATATTTCACCATCAACAGTTTCATCTGCAATTACCATTGTTTCAGTTGGACCAGCAAATAAATCGATACCAACTTTGCCATACAATTGTCTTTTCGCTTCAGCAACAAATGCATTGCCAGGTCCAACAAGCATATCTACAGGTCTAATAGTTTCTGTACCAATAGCCATAGCACCAACTCCTTGCATTCCTCCCAAAACATAAATTTCGTGAGCACCACCCATTTTCATTGCAGTAACGACAGCTGGATTTGGCTTACCTTTAAAAGGTGGTGTAGTAGCAACAATTCTTGGAACCCCAGCAACAGAGGCAGTAACAACTGACATATGAGCAGAAGCTACCATTGGGAATTTTCCGGCAGGTACATAGCAACCTACTGCTTGTACAGGTATATTCTTATGACCTAGAATAACACCTGGATGCGTTTCTACTTCTAATTCACTTAAAGTTTTAAGTTGTGCTTCTGCAAATGATCGCACTTGTTTTTGAGCAAATTTAATATCTTCTTTGTCTTCGTCAGAGACTTCACTCATTAATTGATTTATTTGATCTTCACTTAATCGAAAACTATCTGGTGAATAGTTATCAAATTTTTGTGATAATTCTCTAACATATTTATCACCTTCTGATTCAATTTTACTTAATGTTTCCTCAACAATTTTTTTTACTTTATCATTATCTTCAATTCTTTGTTTTTCATCTAAACCTTTTTTTAAATATTCAATTGCCATAATTATTTTTTATGAATTAATTTAAAGATATCAATGCCTATTTGATCTAATATGTGTGCTATGTCGATTGGTACCCAATTTTCTCTAATTCGCCCTTCATGATGTAAATAAAAATCCATAACTCTTATTGTGACAGCTTTACCAGTACCTTGGTAGCCTAGCCACTCATTAGAACCATGTATACACTCAATACTTTGCCAGCCTGATGTCATTGAATAATTACCATCAGCTATTTCTATATAATGACCAATTTTCCAATAATCTCTCTCTTTAAATGTAAACCTAAAAGGTAATTGATGATGATCAACATATCCTTTTAAACCTCTTGCTGTACCAATACCGCAAGGTCCGTACCACATCATTTTAGGATGCCAGAATTCTTTTTGAGGATGATTTAGTAATTTATCTCTAACGTATTCATGCGTTGATCCAGGATCTGTTTCTGGTTTTATATTTAAACTTCTCTGCATTGTTAAAGCTTGATTCATCGAATTGATGGACAACTTATCATCCATATTTTCAAATGTTGTACCATCACCGGTTATAGGACCAGGCCACATTCCTTCTACTCCTAATGATTTATTTATTGGCCAAAATCCTGCCTGACGAATAAAATCTAGAGTATCAATCAAAATATGTGATTGAATGATTTTATTATCTTTAATTTGATGCGCTTCACATATTCTTAAATGTATAGTTTTGCCATGAGCAGGAACATTAAGCCATGGATTAACAAAAGTCCCAGTTAAATGAGCTATTGTTGAAACAAAAACTGAGTTTTGAAAAGAACCCCCAAGAATTAGGTTATCCCTTCTCTCAAGATCAGGAAATGCATTTAAAAGCGGTTTCCATAATTTTTCTGTTATTTCAGAAATGCCTTTTAAGTCATTAAGTGGATGGAAGGTTCTTATTTCTGCATCATCATGATACGCATCACTAATATTTTTATTAATATTTTCTGAATTGGATTCAGCTATATTTTTTAAAAGAATTCTGATTTTTTTTTTATTTGCTATATTTATCTTTGGATTTAAATTAATTACTTCAGTGCTTCCTTCTTTTTTTATTCCAGTATTAAAATTTTCAATTTCTGTCATAATTTACTTAGTTTCAGTTACTCACAGTTTAGGCTCAATATTTAATTGATTTATTCAATATTTTGAATAATATTCATTAAAAATGCATAAAATATAATTTTTCTTAATATGTCAATAAATATAGAAAGTCGTCTTGCGAGATTTAATGATTTAATACCAAGTAAGGTTCCTTTTGTTGAGGGTAAATTAAAAGGACATCAAGATAGATTGAATTACTCATTAGTGGGTCCTGGCGTAAGTGAAGATTCTAAACAAAATGTAAAAATTGCTGAGGAGCATGGGTTTAATATTGGGGCAGTAAGTGCTGCACCGATGAATGGTTCTGGGCTTCATAGTCATACAACAGCTGAGGTGTTTATTATCTTTTCTGGTTCATGGCGTTTTTATTGGGGACCAGATGGAAAAGAGGGTGAGGTTATTTTACATAAAGGAGATGTCGCTTCATTTCCTACTAATATGTTTAGAGGATTTCAAAATGTTAGTGATCAACAAGCATTAATGTTTGTAGTTTTAGGTGAAAATGATCCTGGAGTAATTACATGGACTCCTTCATTGTTAAAAAAAGCAAAAGAAACTGGAATGGTTCTTTTAAATGATAACTCTCTTATTGATTTAGAAAAAAATCAAATACCTGATGGTAAAAAAGCAATAGAGCCAATCACAGATAATGAATTAACACAATTTGATCATTACACTTCTGAAGAAATTGAAAAATTTGTAATTCGTTATGCAGATCAAAAAAATTATTTTCTAGATGACGAACATTATAATTCAAATTCTATTTTAAATTATCTAGATGATTTCACTATTCATAATAAAGAATTTAAACCATATATTAGTCATAAAACTGGATTTGGACTTACTCTTCTTGAAGGTAATAATGCTCATATACATTCTTACACCTCATCAAAATCTGAAGTTTATTTATGTTTGGCGGGAGAATGGGAAATTACATGTAATGATAAAAAGGTGTTAATTGGCCCTAGAGATGCCTTCTCCCCTCCAAAAAACTCTACAAGAAGCCTTAAAAATATAAGTAGCGATAAAGGTAGCATTTATATAGTGCGCCAAAAAAATTAAAAGATGAAGGGTTTTGATAAAAAATTTAGAGATCTACCCGATTATATACTAAAAATTACACATCAAATTTGGGAAGACAAGGATGTTGAGTCAATAAGAGAATATTATGCAAAAGGAATTCCAGTTAGGTCCCCTGCTGGAGTTGTGTATGGACCTGATGCAGTTGTGAAAGCAACTTATGCAACTTTAGAAGAATTTCCTGACCGTCAACTTTTAGGTGAAGATGTCATATGGATAGGTAATGAACATGATGGGTATTTATCTTCGCACCGAATTTTAACTAGAGCAACCCACTTAAATGATGGTGTTTATGGAAAAGCAACAGGAAAAAAACTTATTTATAGAGTAATTGCAGATTGTGCATGCAAGGATAATCAAGTGTATGATGAATGGCTTGTTAGAGATCAGGGCGCAATCGTAAGACAACTTAATTTAGATCCAAAAAAATATGCAAAACAAATAATTGATAATCAAGGGGGTGTTGAAAATTGCGCAGTTCCTTTTAACAAAAATACGCCTTTGGATTTAAAATATTCACAATTAAATTTACCGGAAAAAAATTCAGGTTATGAATATGCAGAAGTCCTAAAATCTATATTTAATAAAGATATTAATATAGTTGATAAAAAATATGATAGAGCAATAAATCAAGAATTACCAGGCGGATTGAAAGCTTACGGAGTAGAAGAAGTAAAAACTTTTTGGACTTCTCTATTGTCATCATTTCCTGATGCAACATTTTCAATTGATCATGTTAGCTATTTAGAAGAACCAAATCAGTACAGAAAGGCAGCTATTAGATGGTCACTTAATGGTGTTCATTCGGGTTCGGGATATTTTGGAGTACCTAGTCAAGCAGCAGTTCATGTCATGGCTATATCACATGTTGAATTTGGACCACGAGGTATTAAAAATGAATGGATTTTGTTTGATGAAACTGAAATTTGGAAACAAATTTTGATGAAAACAGGATAGCTAAAGATTGAACACGAAAATTTTAACAACACATGTAGGAAGTTTACCTCGTTCTAAAGCTTTATCAGAATTACTTTTTGCAAAAGATAAGGGAGATAGTTTTAGTGAAAATGAATTTGATGATGTTGTAAAACAAAATGTAAGTGACATTGTCAAAAAACAACTTGATACAGGTATTGATTTTGTCAGTGATGGTGAAATGAGTAAAATCAGTTATGCTACATATGTTAAAGATAGAATTAATGGTTTTTCCGGTGAAAGTGAAAGAAGAGCGCCAGCTGACTTAGATGCATTTCCTGAATATAAAGATAAAATTGCTAAAAGTGGGGGAACACCTACTTATACCCGACCCTGTTGTACTGGAGAACTCTCTATTAAAAATAATTATGATCTTTTAAAAGATATAAATAATCTATCTTCTGCATTAAATGCTAATAATCATACTAAGGGCTTTATGAATGCTGCTTCACCAGGAGTCATAAATGTTTTTTTACCAAATAAATTTTACAAAAATGATGACGAGTACCTAAGTAAGCTTAGCGTGATTATGGCAGAAGAATATCAACAAATTACTTATAATAATTTATTCTTGCAAGTTGATTGTCCAGATTTAGCCCTAGCAAGGCATATGAATTTTAAAGAATTAGATGAAAAAAGTTTTTTGCTGCGAGCAGAAAAACAAATTGAAGCTCTTAATCTTTCACTGGCATCAGTTCCACAAGACAAAATTAGAATGCATATCTGCTGGGGAAATTATGAAGGACCTCATACCTTTGATATTGGTTTGGAAAAAATTTTACCAATAGTACTTAAGGCAAAAAGTAAATATTTATTAATTGAGTCTTCTAATCCAAGACATGCTCATGAATGGAAAGTTTTTGAAAAGATCAAATTGCCACAAGATAAAGTTATTGTGCCAGGTGTTATTGATTCTACTTCAAATTTTGTTGAACACCCGGAAGTTGTTGCTGATCGGTTAAAACAATTTTCTACTTTTGTACCAAAGGAGCAAATTATGGCTGGTACAGATTGTGGTTTTAGTACTTTTGCTGGATTTGGAAAAGTTGATGAAAAAATTTGTTATGAGAAATTAATTTCGTTAGTTAAGGGCACTCAAATAGCATCTAAAACGATTTGATTTAAAATAAAAAATTAGTAATAATTTTATTAAAAGTTTTTGGCTTCTCTAGCATTACAAAATGAGAAGAATTTTTAATTTCTGTATAAACTGAATATTTTATTTTCTTATTTAATTCATTGTTCATAATATTAGAGGATAGTTTATCGTTTTTGCCACGAATAATAAGAGTTTTTGATATAATCTTATCTAGTTTATTTAATTGATTAGGTCTTTTTAGAGTCAAATTCGTTTGGTCTAAAAAAGTTTTATATCCTAATTGTTTAGCCATTGAATAAACAGTATTTTGGTATGATGTATTTTTCAAATCTTTATAAGAAAAATAGGAACTATAGTTTTTTTGATAAAATAATTTTGCGAAGTTATTTTTATTTAATGTTGTTAATGACTTTTCTAAAAGCAGCTTTCTTTTTTGTGAAATATTTCTTGCATTAGTTCCTATTAAAACTAATTTATCTAATATTTCTGGATAATCGATTGCTAATTTTATTGCAATAAATCCTCCCATTGAAAAACCAATAACAGAAATTTTTTTTTTATTTTTGTTTATGATTTTTTGTACAGCATCATCAACTGTAGCAATATTCTTTAGAGAAGGAATGGAAACATTATATTTTTTTTTTAGAATAGATATTTGTGCATCCCAAATGCTATTGGTACACATATATCCTGGAATCAAAATTATTTTAGACAATTTCTATCTAGTTGTATTTCGATAAATAAATTTACCCTGAATTAAATGATTGATAGGCTCTAACTCTGGATCCTTAATGTTATCATCTATTATTTGGGTTACAAGTTTAGACATTTGTCTTACTGGTTGTCTAATTGTTGTTAAATTATATGAATGCCAATTTGCTGAAGATATATCATCATATCCAATTACCTCTATCTCTTCTGGTATATTAAGTTTTGTATTTTTTTTAATATAATCAACACAACCAAAAGCCATAATATCATCAGCACAAAACAATGCTGTAATATTATTTTTTAAAAGTTTATTTGCTGAATCTAAACCTCCTTCATATGTAAAATTTCCTCTTTCATGAAACAGTTTAATTTTGTCTAAATTATTTAAATAGTTTTTGAAACCTTTACATCTTTCTTTACTCACAAATGATCCAATTGGTCCTTCAACCATTCCTATTTTAGTATGCCCATTATTAACGAAATGTTCTGCCGCCGCTTCTCCACCATACTTATGATCACAAGCTACAGAACTCAGTGTAGGTATTTTCCAATTTCTATTAAATGCAATAAGTTGAATTTGTTTGGCTAAACAGTTTTCTACAAACGCATCAGTAGGCTTTGTTGCTGAAACAATTGCAACTAACTTTTCTTTTAAGTAGGGTTGAATTAAATTATCATCTAATTCCTCACCATCATCAGTAGTAATTAATAAAATTCTATACCCTGATACTCTTAGAGCTTCATGTAATTCGATAAGAACTTCAGGATAATATCTATTCGTAATATATGGTAATATAACACCAACTAAACCTCCCTCATCTAAACTCAGAGAATTAGTTGAAAAGGCCTGTGGTTTATATCCTAGTTTTTTTGCTGCCTCGATAACTCT
The DNA here is from genome assembly GCA_902618385.1 of uncultured Alphaproteobacteria bacterium. Lineage (GTDB taxonomy): Bacteria > Pseudomonadota > Alphaproteobacteria > HIMB59 > CACPNW01. The sequence goes on from CACNAF010000004.1 coordinate 46,744, forward strand.
CAATTTTGTTCTATTAGAAATGCTTGCTCCTTTTGTAAAGCATCGTGAAACAGCCGATTGTGACACACCTGCTAGCTTTGCCACACTACTTGATGTCGGTAATTTTGCTTTCTGAATGTTCATTTATCCACTATTAATTTATTCATTACATTGCATATTAATTCAAAGTAATGCAATATCATTTTAATAATTATAGTAATATACATACGCGTAAAAAAATTGTTTTTTATACGTAATATATGGAGGAAACATGTTTTTAAAAAAATTAATTTTAGGTGGATTAACAGCACTATTCTTCAGCTCATCTTTGTTTGCGGCTGATTGTGGTCCTAATGGACAATCCATCCGAATTTTAGCAAGTGATTTTCCAGCAATTCACGCAATAGCAAATTCTGCTGAAAGCAATTGTGCAGGATCTGCATCTGAATTCACTCGCAATCATACTACTGAAGCGCGCCAAATAATGAACGCTGCTCAAACACCAGATCCAGCAGAGTATACATCAGTGATTGTAGCTAACTCTACTCTTGTTCAGTTAATGAATGATGGACTAGTGAGACCATTAAATGACCTAGTTGAAAAATATGGTGGCAACTTAAAATCTAATCAACTTATAACTATTGATGGTAAAATAATGGCTATAGCATTCATGGCTAATTCTCAGCACATGTATTATAGAACAGATATTTTAGATAAAGCTGGAGTTGATGGAATGCCAGCAACTTATGATGAAATAATTTCTGCTGCTGAAAAAATACGTTCAGCTGGTATCATGGAGCATCCACTTGTAATGAATCTTAAAGTAGGATGGAATGTTGGAGAAGTATTTAATACTATATACTTAGCACATGGTGGAGAATTCTTTAAGCAAGGTAGTGCAGAAGCATCTATTAATAACGCTAAAGGTATTGCGGCTCTAGAAACAATGAAAGCTCTAGTTGAGTATGCTCATCCTGATCATTTAACACAGGCATCTGATGATACGCAAGGATTATGGGAAGCTGGTCAAGCTGCAATTGGCTTTATGTGGGGTTCTCGTGGAGGAGTTATACTAGATAATGAAGGTTCTTCAGCTGAGGTGACTTCAAATACTGTTCTATCTGCAGCTCCAACTGTTACTGGTGGTTCAATACCAGGAGCAACTTTATGGTGGGATGGAATAACTATAGCAACTAACGTGTCTGACAGTGAAGCAGAAGCAACGTTTGCAGCACTTGTAAGTGGTATGACTTCAGAAATGGTTGCTGCTAATAATGATGATGCAATTTGGTTAATTGATGGTTTTAAACCTGGTCCAGCTGCAGCAGGAGTGTCTGCAACTGCTCAAGGCGGCGCTAAATCTTATCCAATGTTTGCTCAAATGGGATTATTGCACAATGCATTAGGTGCAGAGCTAGTTGATTTTTTAAAGGGAGCAGAAAGTGCTGAACAAGCACTTAGTGATGTAGAGGCTGTTTACGAAACAGCTGCTAAAGACGCAGGTTATCTGTAGTCAATAAATATAAATCAATAAAAAGGGGTTTTCAAATTTGAAAACCCCTTATATCTTTCTATGTAATTTAAAATAGCATAATGAAGCACAGCACATTCTTATTATTCATCTTTCCTTCATTAAGTGTAATGTTTTTATTTATTGCAATACCTATAGTTTCTGTTTTTATTCAATCCCTACATATAGAACATAAACAAGTAATAATTGTTTCAGAAAATTGTGATCCTTTTGGATGTGAGACGACAACATCTGTGGATACTGAAGCTTCTGCGAAGTTAAAAGAAAAAGCACCTCTTGGTAAATTTAATGGATTTAAAACGTATTCAAACAGAATGCATTTTGCATTTGATGAAATAGGAGAGGCTTGGAATAGCTCGGATAGTTTTATAGTTTTTGTAAAAAAAATATATAATTACCCCTTATATAGAGCGCTTAGCTTTACTCTTACTTACACCTTTGTAGTTACTCCGTTTGTTTTATTTCTTGGTTTTTTAGTTGCTCTTGGAGTCAATAATCTTCCTAAGTTGTTAAAAGGTCCAACAATTTTTGCATCTCTTCTTCCAATGATAGTTACACCTCTTGTGGGTTCATTGATATTGTTTTGGATGGTTGATGGCGATGGTGTTATTGGAGCCACACTCCAAAAATTATTTAATGATAATTCTCTGAGCTTGAAAGCATCACCTGTGCTTACCTGGGTCATGTTGATGGTCTATGGTATATGGCATTTGATGCCGTTTAGTTTTATTGTTTTTTATGCAGGTCTTCAAACAGTTCCTCATGAAACAATTGAGGCAGCAACTATAGATGGTGCATCTAAATTTCAAAGAACACGCCATGTCGTTATTCCTCATTTAATGCCACTTGCTATTTTTATAACTTTAATACTTTTAATGGATAATTTTAGAGTTTTTGAACCAATAATAAGTTTTAGAGCAGAAGCCCACGCTACCTCAATATCCTGGTTAATATGGAATCATTTGCGTGAAAGTGCTTACCCTCTATATAATGCAGCAGGCGCAACATCTATGATTACTATTTTTTGTGTAGGAATTTTACTTTTGCCAGTGCTAATTCGAACATGGAGAGATTTTAATGAAAAAAATAAGGGTTAGAAATTTATGAATACAAAAATTGAAAATAAATTAACCCCAGTTCGAATTATTGCTTTTGTATTCGTGGCTCTTTGGTTGATTGTTGCTATGTTTCCTTTTATCTGGACATTGTGGGGGTCTTTTAAAGTACAAGCTGATTTTTTTTCAAAAGCTGACTGGGCAAATGCAATATTTGGCTTTCATACTGAAAAACAAACAGGTAATTTTTTTACTATTGATGGATATTATGGCTCTTGGATAGAAGAGGAATTTTGGCGCGCTGTTATTAACACAAGCATAGTAGTATTTTTTACAGTTTTAATTTCTCTTACATTTGGAACTTTAGGAGGCTATGCTCTTGCAAGGTCTACTTATCGATATGCCTTCTGGATTTTAATGGCAGGTCTTATTTTTCGTGCGATGCCTCATATGACTTTAGTTTCAGGATATCTTCAACCTTTTTTTGCTTGGAATGTTTGGGGAATTTTACCTACAACAATAATTGTACTTGTTGCAATTAATCAGCCTTTTACTCTGTGGATGTTACATTCATTTTTTTTAAATATACCAAAAGATTTAGATGAAAGCGCTATGTGCGATGGCTGTAATAGATTTCAAGCATTTAGATATGTGATCATTCCTATAATGTGGCCGGGTGTAATAACTACTGGATTATTTAGTTTCCTTCTTGCTTACAATGATTTTACAGTTACATCTATGTTGCTTTCAGATGAAAATGAAACAATGATCCCAGCAATTGCTAGCTTTTTAGGTACCGTACAGGAAGAAGGTAAAGTAATGTATGCTGTAGCTGCCGTTGTTTCAGCAACTGCTCCATTATTCTTTCTTGTAATGTTTTTTCAAAGACAGATTGTTAGCGGATTAACAGCTGGAGCAGTTAAAGGTTAAAAATTATGAAACCTGAAGAGTTAAAAAAATATTTTGAAAATTATCAATTAGCTACTCAAAATTTTAACAAAAATTCAATAAAAAATTCTCTAGTTAAATATTTTTCTGAAAATTCGGTGTTTCATTTCTGCTATCCTTTTGGAACATTTAATGGTTTAGATAAATTGTTAACTAATTGTATAAACCCCCTTTTAGATAGCATTCCTGATCTTGAAAGAAGAGATATGATTGTTATGGCAGGCACAACACCTGAAGGTAAAGATTGGTTAGGCACTATGGGCAATTATATGGGAACTTTTTTAAAATCATTTTTAGATATTCCGCCAACAGGAAATTTAGTTCATATGCGTTATCATGAGTTTTTCCAAATAGAAAATAATCAAATTATAGAAATGCAATCAATTTGGGATCTACCTGAATTGATGATGCAGGCAAATGCATGGCCAATGAGTCCTCAGCTAGGATCTTTTTTATGCACACCATCTCCTATGACAGGAGACGGCTTAAAGATAGAAGGTGATGGATCAAAAAATTTTGACATTGTAATAAATATGCTTCGAGATATGGTTTTACACCCTAGTAATCCAAATCCACAAGTTATGAATTTAGATAAATATTGGCACCCCAGATTTAATTGGTACGGACCAGTTGGAATTGGCACAGCAAGAGGTATCGAAGGATTTCGCCATTGGCATCAAATACCTTTTTTGCGTGCAATGCCTGATAGAAAGGGAGGCTCATCAAATGATAGTTTAAAAAATGAGGGGTTGCAGGATATGCAAACACATTGGATATATGAAGGCGATTATGTTTGTGAAACTGGTTGGCCAAATATGCGATCTACAATTTCTCAAGATGGATGGATGGGTATTGCTCCATCAAATCAAATTATAGAAATGCGGAGTTTAGATTTTTGGAGATTAGAAAATGGTCTTATCAGAGAGAATTGGGTTTTAGTAGACCTTCTCGATGTTTACCAGCAAATAGGTGTTAATGTTTTTGATAGAATAAAAGAATTTAACAAAGCGAGAAACATTGGAGATATTAATATTTCTAAAGGACTTGGGTCAATAAAATAATAAGTTATATGATTTCTTGTTCCATAAAATTGAAAGGATAAAATGGATTATAAAGCACTTTTATTTGGATCTATTGGAACACTTATTGAATCTTCTAATATTCAACGTAATTCATTTAATGAAGCTTTTAAAGAAGCTGGTCTAGATTGGTATTGGGATGAGCAAGATTATAAAATTTTGTTAAAAAAATCTGGTGGGACAAAAAGAGTAGAAGATTTTGCTGAAAAAAATAATGTTAATGTAAATGCTTCACAAATTAGAAATAGAAAAACAGAAATTTTTAGTTCATTCATTATTAAGAATAAACAAAAATTAAGAAAAAGTGTTGATGAGATAATTAAGTATACAAAAGATAACAATATTAAACTTGCTTTCTCAACTTCTACAACTTTAAATAATGTCGATGCAGTATTTGAAAGTCTTTCTAGTCAAATTGCTAAAGAAGATTTTGACTTTATTGGCAATAAATCGTTTGTTAAAAATGAAAAACCCCATCCAGAAATATACAAAGTAACTTTAGATAAACTAAATTTACACCCAGAAGATTGTCTTGCAATAGAAGATACTGAAGAAAGTAGTAACTCTGCCGTAAACGCTGGAATTAAGTGTATAGGGTTTCCAGGAGATTATCACCTAGAAGATAATTTTCAGATGTGCATCAAAAAAATGAATTTATTAGATCAATCTATCTTTTCATTGTAAATAATCAGATCAATGTTTCTAAAAAATTTTAATGTAAAAAATAAGACTGCTCTTGTTACAGGATCAGGCAAAGGCATCGGTAAAGCATGTGCTATAGCATTAGCAGAAGCAGGTGCAAATGTAATTATTCTTAGTCGTACAGAAAAAGATCTTTTGATTGTTAAAAACAAAATTCAAAAACTCAAAAAGAAATGTAGTTATTATGTGTGCGATGTAACTAATTTAAAAGAAATAAAAAAAATATTTTCTGAAATCAATAAATTAGACATTTTAGTAAATAATGCTGGTACAAACAGACCTGAATATTTTACCAAAATTAAAAGAAAAGACATGAGTGAAGTTGTTGATCTTAATATTAAAGCATCATTCGATATTGCTCAATTAGCTACAAAAGTTATGCTTAAATCAAAAAATAGAAAAAAAATCGGTGGATCAATAATAAATATCTCTTCTCAATTAGGTAAAGTTGGAGCTCCTCTTAGAAGTGTTTATAATATGACTAAATTTGGCGTTGAAGGTCTCACTAGAGGAATGGCTATTGATTTGTCTAAATATAACATTAGAGTTAACTCTGTTTGTCCTACATTTGTGGAAACACCAATGGTCAAAAAATTTTTTAAAGATAAAAGTTTTAAAAAATCTGTAATTGAAAACATACCTTTGGGGAAAGTAGCAACAGAAAGTGATATTGCTAGTGCTGTAGTGTATCTTGCTTCAGATGCCGCATCAATGATGACTGGTTCATCACTAGTAATTGATGGAGGATGGACAGCTAAATAATCAAAAATTAATTTTCTTTATTTATAAAATAAGTTGCTACGATTACAATTACACCACCAATAAAAGTAATTAAAGTTGGTATTTCATAAAAAATTATAAATGTTAACAACACACCAAATACAGGAAATAAAGCGTAAAATGGAAATACTCTATTAACAGGATACATCCTATACAAATAAAACATCGACATATGTGCAGCAATTGAAACAAAGATACCTGAATGCAATATTAATAACCATGACTGAAAACTAATATTTTTTATTTCGTTTATCGTTTGTCCTTCAAATATTGATGATGAAATAATTAGTAATACAAATCCAACTAGTCCCATTACTGCATTTGTGAGAGTAACTTCTAAATCTTTTAGGTACCTGGAAAATACTTGTGCACTAGCATAGAAGAATGCCATTAACGTTATTAAGATTAATGCAAAAATTTCATTTCTTATCAATGGATCAAAGCCTAACAAAATAATGCCAAAAAAAGAAATAAATATAAGTACCCATTTTTTAATACTTACTTTCTCTTTTAAAAAAAATGAGCTTAATAATATTGCAAATGGTACAGCCAGTTGAGAACCAATAATTATCGGAGAAACTATGTTTGCTTCATTTAAAGATAATGTCATAAAAACATTTGCCAAAAAACCCATAGAAATTGAAAAAAAGAGAAGTGGTAACCAGTATTTTTTTTCAGGAATTCTAAATTGCCAAAAAGGCAAAAGACATATGAAAACCACTAACATTCTTAAACTTCCCATTAATAATGGGGGAACATTTTCATTAAAAATAACTTTCTGAACAGGGTAGGCACTTCCAAATAAAAAAGTGATTATTAAAATTAAAAAGTAATGTCTTAAAAGCATTCGAGCTAAAATTTATTTTCTAATTAGTTATTTGCAGCAACTACAGCTGCCATAATTGACGCAAGTTTAGAATTTTTACTATCTGCTCTGCTAGGGACTACAACTGGTACTTTACCACCAATTACTATTCCTGCCGCACAAGCATTCATAAAATAAACCATTATTTTGGACAAAGAATTTCCAGTTTCTAAATTAGGTACTAATAATACATCAGCATCACCAGCAACATCATTATTTATTCCTTTTATTTTAGCTGCTTCCTTAGAAACAGCATTATCAAAAGCAAGCGGTCCATGAACAAAAGCATTAATTTTTTCTTCTAACGCAAGTTCCATAACTTTTTTGGCATCTACTGAACTTGGCATACTGTCAATTGGATCTTCTGTACCTGATAAAATTGCAACTTTTGGTTTAGTAATATTTAATTTATTACAAAATTGAACAGCATTTTTAAGAATTTGTAATTTTATATCAACTCTTGGTAAAACATTTAAGGCGCCATCAGTAATAAAAAGGGGTTTTTTAAGCTGTGGCGTAGTCATATGCCAAATATGACTTAATCTTCTACCATCAAGTAAATTAAATTCTTTTTTTAAATAAGAGCGCATTAAAATATCAGTATGAAGATTCCCTTTAATTATGATTTTACTTTTATTTTCATTAGAAATTTGACAAGCAATTGATGCACTATCCTCTTCATCTTTAGCCTCTACAATATTAAAATTAGAAATATCCAAACTTAATTTTTTCGCTGTTTCAGTAATTAAACTTTTATTTCCAATTAAAGTTGGATCGATGAGGTTCATATTCTTACCTTCAATTACAGCTGATAATATGCTTTCTTGATTGGGGCACACAACTGCTGCTGGTATGTTAGGAGTCTCTAAAGCTTTACTTTTAAGATCTTCTGGTAATGTGCTCATATTTGATATTCTCTCTATACCACTGCTACAATTTTTCCTATGATATTTCTTTATTGTGTAAGAAATATTCTTTGATTTATCTATAATTTCATATACTCAATCTTTAATAAGGAAAAAAATGGACTTAGAAAAAAGAACAGAAATACCTAATTCATTAGAAGAACATTGGATGCCATTTACATCTAATAGAGATTATAAAAATAGTCCAAGATTAATGGTTAAGGCAGAAGGTGTTTATTATACTGATCATTATGGAAATAAATTAATTGATGCTAGCTCAGGGCTATTTTGTAGTCCAGCGGGTCATTCAAGACCAGAAATAAGAGAAGCAGTATCAAAACAATTAGAGCAATTAGATTATGTTCAACCATTTCAACAAGGTTTTGGTGGTTCATTTGATTTAGCTAGAAAAGTTTCAAAACATACACCCGAAGATTTAAATAAAATATTTTTTACTATTTGTGGTTCGTCAGCTGTTGAAACAGCAATTAAAACAGCCATAGCATATTTTAAAGCAAAAGGAGAAGGTCATAGATCTCACATAGTAGGAAGAGAAAGAGGTTATCATGGAATGAATATTGGAGGAATTTCTGTTGGTGGAATGATTGCTAATAGAAAAACTTTCTCAAATATTCTCATGCCAAATGTACATCATCTAAGACATACTCATTTACCTGAAAATTTATTTGTAAAAGGCGAACCTGAAACAGGTGCTGATCTAGCAGATGATCTTGAAAGAATTGCTGGTAACATAGGTGCTGAAAATATTGCAGCATGTATTGTAGAGCCAGTTGCAGGATCAACAGGAACTTTAGTTCCACCAAAAGGATATTTAAAAAGATTAAGAGAAATTTGTGACAAACACGGAATTCTTTTAATTTTTGATGAAGTTATTACTGGTTGGGGAAGAATGGGTGCTCCATTTGCAGCTCAAGCTTTTGATGTTTGTCCAGATATCATGACAATGGCTAAAGCAATTACTAATGGCGTTGTACCTTTAGGGGCAGTAGCTTCACGTGATCATATCTATGATACTATTGTTGATGCATCACCTACAGGAGCTATAGAATTTTTTCATGGTTATACTTATTCTGCTATACCAGTTTCAATGGCAGCAGGTTTAGCAATGCAAGATATAATCGAGAAAGAAGATTTATTTAATAGAGCAAAGGATATGTCTCCATATTTCTTAGATGGTTTATTTTCGTTGAAAGACTTAGATATCATTACTGATATAAGAGGATATGGAATGATGGGAGGAATTGACATTAAAATGGATGAGCGTTTAGGCAAAGCTGGATATGCTTGTTTTAAAAAATTATTTGAAGCAGGCTTAAGCTTGAAAGCAACAGGTGATTGTTTAATTGTTGCACCTCCATTTACTTGTGAAAAAAAACATATTGATGAGATAATTGAAAAATTAAGAACAGGTATCTCAAACTATATGCATGACAGATAATGAAAATAGGTGTTCCCTCTGAGATTAAAGCTCAGGAGTCCAGAGTTGGGCTTACCCCACAAAGTGTTAAAGAATTAGTAAAAGATAAACATACCGTTCTAATCCAAAAGGATGCGGGTATTGGAGCTGGCTTTTCAAATAGTGATTATGAATTGTCAGGTGCTAAAATTGTAAATTCCGCTGAAGATGTTTTCAATGATTCTGAAATGATCGTAAAAGTAAAAGAACCTCTAATGAATGAAGTAGCAATGATAAGAGAAAACCAAATTTTATTTACTTATTTACATCTTTCAGCAGCTCCAGAATTGACAAAGGGTTTAATTGATTCAAATTCTATTTGTATAGCTTATGAAACGGTAAGTGATCATAATAATAAATTACCTCTGCTAGCACCAATGAGTGCTGTAGCAGGTAGAATGTCGATACAAGCAGGAGCTTATTCTCTTGAAAAACATAAGGGTGGAAGTGGTTTACTTTTAGGTGGCGCACCTGGAGTTCAGCCTGGAAATGTATTAATTTTAGGTGGAGGTGTTGTTGGAGAAAATGCAGCAATAATTGCTACAGGTATGCAAGCAAAAGTTTTCATCGTTGATAAATCAGAAAAAAGATTAGAAGAATTACAAGAAAAATTTGGTGATAAAATAGAACCACTACATAGTGATAAAATAAATCTAAAAGATTATATTTCTGAATGTGATTTACTAATTGGCGGAGTACTTGTTCCAGGCTCTAATGCTCCAAAGATTATAACTAAGGACATGATAAAAGAGATGAAAAGTGGATCTGTAATTGTTGATGTTGCAATTGATCAAGGTGGTTGTGTTGAAACTAGTAAACCAACAACTCATGCAAACCCTACATATGTTGTTGATGATGTTGTTCATTATTGTGTTGCAAATATGCCAGGGGGAGTTCCTAGAACTTCCACTCTTGCTTTAAATGCAGTCACTTTGCCATTTATTCAAAACTTAGCTTCTAATGGTTTTAAAGATGCTTTAAAAAATGATAAAAATTTTATGAATGGTTTAAATATTTTTAAAGGTGCCGTTACATATAAGGCTATTGCTGATGATTTAAATTATGATTATGCTAATCCAGAAACTTTAGTACACTAAAAACTATTAGAAGCTTCTACCATTATCTTTAATTTTATTTTTGCCAAATCTCGAGGTAAGTGACCAAGGCCACAATCAGGAGCAACAATTAATTGTTCCTTATCAATAAACTTTAATGCATCATTTATTCTCGAGACAATTTCTTCTTTAGACTCTACTTGAGAGCTTGCTATTTTTACTAAACCAAAAATAACTTTTGTTTGTTTAAAATCTTTTAAAAAATTTAAATCATTATATCGATGAGCATCTTCAATAGAAACTGTATCTATAATTGACTCATCTAAAGCTTTACTAATTTTACTGTAAGAATCTAAAGGCGCTTTTGGATAATCTACTGCATCTAATTTATCAGGATAGCCGCAACAAATATGAGTAATTTTTTCAATACTTTGATTATTAATATTCTTAAAACATCTTTCTAGGTTTTTAATTCCAAAATTAAGAGCATTTTCTGGTTTTCTAGCAAACAACGGTTCATCGACTTGAATGTATTTACATCCTGCATCAACCAATCTTTTAATTTCTACATTAATAGCATCAGCTAAGTCTTCACCCATATGTTCATCTGAATCATAAAATGTATTTGCTATGGTGTCTGTTATAGTCATTGGTCCAGGTATAGTAATTTTTAAATCTTTATTCGTTAAACTCTGATTTTTTTTCCACTCTTCAACCAAAAAAGATTCTTTTGCTTTAACTTTTGAAGTTATTGTTGGTAACCAGCATTTATAATTACCTGTCCTAGCAACTTTTTCTGTGAGATTTGCAAAGTCAATTCCTTCTAAATATCTACAATGATAGTGAATGTAATTTTCTCTTCTAACTTCACCATCGGTTACGATATCAATACCACATTCTTCCTGATCACTAATTATTTCTTTGCTAGCTTTATTAAATAACTCTTCAACATTATCGCCCATTTTTTTTATTTCATCTTCGTAAAATTTAGTTGGATATTCAGTGTCTGTGCCACCAGAAGCATTAAACCAATCAGTTATTTTTAAGTAGCTTGGTTTTGGATACGCGCCTATAACAGTCGTTAACATATCTTTATTATTCCATTTTTCTGCTAAATGGTCCAGATTTTGTATTAACACCTGAACTGGAAAGTTTAGTGTTTGATAATTGTCGCTCCTGATGAATCATGCGGTGACTTAACAATTTTGATACTAGTTCATGTTTTATATCTTTAAATTCTCTTAAGTCTGATAGATCATTTATTTCCTCAGGATCTTTTTCTAAATCAAATAATAAACATGGCAATGAAGGAAAATGAACATATTTCCATTTATTATTTCTAATGACCGATAGATTACATTGTTCGGGTGCTAATTTTTTATCTTTAACAAATGAAGTACTTTCTCTAAAATCATAATCAAAAACAACATATTCTTTATTAGGTGATTTTTCGTATTTATGATTGATATTGTGCATCAGTGATTGACCATTCCAATCAATGGGGATGTCACCACCAAGCCATTCTAAAATTGTAGGAGCAACATCTACAGATTCTGTTAAATGGTTAATTTCTTTTGGATTGTTTTGAGGCAGATAAATAAATAATGGAATTCTATAAGAAGAGTCCCACCAACCTAATTTCCCCCATAAATTATTTTCATTTAACATCTCTCCATGATCACTAGTAAAAATTATCATTGTATTTTCTTCTTGCCCTGATTCTTTAAGAGCATTCAAAATTTTACCAATATTAAAATCAACTTCTGCGCACATAGCAAAATAGACACTCATAATATTTTTGATATCTTGATCTTTTAAAAGATCATAATTAATTTCAGAGAAATTTTCTTTTAGTAAAAATTTTTTACATAACTCTTCAAGTAGTGGATGTTTTTTTGATAATTCTTTCAGTGAAATATCATTTTTAGATAAGTTAATACTATCTGGATTAAATTTACTAAACCATGGATCAGCTACATGAAAGGGTGGGTGTGGTTTTAAAAAAGATACATGCATAAAAAATGAATCTTTAACCTTTTTTAAGTCGTTAACAACTTTGTCTGCTAAAAATGCGGTGTCTGAAAATTCAGTTGGAATATAATATGGCTCATAAATATACGCTTGATCATCTTTAGGCTTTCTTCCTTTGTACAAATCTTCTGCTTTATTAATTTCAAAACCATTTTGATTAAGATGGTTAGCCCAAGGCTCAGGTTTTCCCCCTGGTAAAACACAACCATCATCAAATCCTTCCATTGGTGATTCATAGGTAAAATTTTTTTTATCTTTTGGATCCAAGTATCTTGGATCCCAAGAAGTATCAGTGTATCCGTAAAGTCTTGGATTATAATTTAGTTTACGAACTTCTTTAGCGATATTTGTAAATCTTTTATCAAGAGGAGCGCCATTATATACTGAACGATGTATAAATGGATATAAACCTGTAAGCATAGTAGTTCTAGATGGACCACAAGGGACAATTCCAGCAAAATGTGATTTAAAAACTACACTTTTTTTTGCAAGTTTGTCTAAGTTTGGTGTTAGAGCATATGGATGATTTAGGAAGCTAAAGCAGTCAAAACGCCATTGATCAGCACATATAAAAAGAACAGATTTTTTGGATTTTTCCATATTTACTAATGATTATTAAAGTAATTAATTAAGAAGAAATACACAATTTTTTTAAAAAAATTGTAATAAAAACGTCAAATATTTTTGCTAAAAAATCAAAATTGTTTACAAACAAAATCATACGATAAATTTATCTTATAGGAGAAAATATATGTTAAAAAAACTATTCATAGCGTTAGTATTTTCTTCCGCAACCTTTGTCTGGAGTGGAAGCTCTTTTGCAGGTGGTCATTGCGTAGGTACAACAATGAACGATGCACAGACAGGCGGAAAATATCCTCAGCAATATGAGTTATCAGAATATGAAAGTGCAGCCGGCTGTACTATGAAGTTTTCAGATAATCCAAATATTGCTAGCATAAACGCTACAATACAAGGTAACCCAGGAAGTCTACCCCCAGTTGAGGATAGATTACCTGATGAGCCACTTGTTGTAGTACCATATGAGTCTATTGGTAAATATGGAAATACAATAAACTTCTTATCGAATGCAACTGAAGCTGGAACTTCTGATATGCTATCTACAAGACACGTAAACTTATTACGTTTTGCTGATGATTTAACTACAATTGTTCCAAACGTTGCTAAAGATTATGAGTGGAATGATGATTTTACTACTTTAACATTCATGTTACGTAAAGGTCACAAGTGGTCAAATGGTGAACCTTTTGTGGCTAGAGATGTTGAGTTTTGGTACGAAGATTTGATGATGAATCCAAAGATTCGTGAAAAACCATATCCATATCTTTTAGTTGGTGGTGAGCCAATGACTGTTGATGTAATTGATGATCAAACAGTAAGATTTAACTTACCATCTCCGTTCCCTGGTTTAACTGCAACTATTGCATGGTCATATAACCAGTTCTTCATGCCTTCACATTTCCTAGAACAATTCCATCCGGAAATTGATTCAAATGCTGATGCAAATGCTCAGGCATTAGGATTTGCAGATGGTTATGATGCTTTAGCAGCATATTATGGTAACTCAGGTTGGACTGATACTCCAACTCCTTTACTAGCTAAACCAGATCTAGTTGCTGGATTACCTTATGCAGCTTATCCTTCTTTAGAAGCTTACATGACTATTGAAGACACTACTGAAGGTAGAGTCTATGCAGCTAACCCATACTTTTTCCAAGTTGATACAGCTGGGAATCAATTACCATACATTGATTATCAAAATGAAAGATACATCAATGAAAATGAAATAAGATTGTTAAAACTTGTTAATGGTGAAGTTGATTATAAATCACAGTCTGTTCAATTAGAGTCCGCTCCTCAATTACTTGATGGTGCTGAGTCTGGTGGATATCAAGTTCAAATCAATCCAGGTTGTGGTGCTGCATTATTTAGCTTTAATGTAACACATCCTGATCCTGAAAAACGTAAAGTCTATGGGGATATTCGTTTCCGTCAAGCAATGTCAATTGCAATGAATAGAGACGAGATCAACGAAGTTGCATATTACGGTTTAGGTAAAGTTGAGCAGTTTGTAGGATTTTCTCCTGCACCTGACTTCGTTCCTGAAAGTATAAAAATGCATATGACTCAATACGATCCAGATGGAGCTAATGCTCTGCTTGATGAAGTAGGATTAAAAGACGTTGATGGTGATGGATTTAGAGAATTACCAAATGGTGATGCTCTAGCTATTAACATTGACTATGCTACTCAAGGTATTGGTGGTGTTGAAGTTGAACTTGTTGCAAGATACTTCAATGAAGTAGGAGTAAAAACTACTTTTAAAGAGGTAACTCCAGATGAATATCGTGGTTCGCAAGCTGCTAACCAACTTGACGTTCATGTTTGGGATAAAGGTCAACCATTAGCAATTGTTGCTGGTAACCCAGAAACATTTAAACCTCCGTTTGGTAACTACTTTAACCATACACAAGGTTTAGATTGGGCAGCATACATTGATAGTAATGGTGACGAAGGTACTAAACCTCCTCAGTGGGTATATGACTTAAGTGATGGAATTGATAAATTCCAATCTTACGCTCTTGGTACTGCTGAGTCTAATGAGTGGGGTGAAAAAATTGCAACAATGTTAACAGAGCAAAGTCTATTGATTGGTACGGTGAAAGCACCTTTCCCAACTTATCATAGAAATGCTTTGAAAAACTTTACGCAGTTTAAAACTACTTCGTATGAGTATTATAGAACATACCCATACCTAGCTACTCAATGGTGGTTAGACGAGTAATTTAACTCAATAAATAGTAAAAAAAGCGGCAATTATATATTGCCGCTTTTCTTTTTTTAATTATTCTTGTCTCCTAATTATTTTATATGATTAATTTTATACAATTTACTCTCACAAGAGCAGGACTTGCAATTATAACTTTGCTTCTTGTATGCTTTATTGTTTTTTCATTAATGGAATTAGTTCCTGGAACTTGTGCTGAAAGATATCTAGCATTTAAAAATACACAAGGATCACAAATAACTTATGAAGATATAGAAAAAGAAAAAATTCGTTTAGGTTTAGATAAACCTTTTTTATATAGATATGGCAAATGGGTTTCTAATATAGTTTTTAATGGAGATTTTGGTGATAGTTGTATTCTAAGAATGAATATTAATGAATTATTAAGTGGAAGATTTACTTTATCTTTAACAATATGTTTGGTTGCACTAATATTTTCATATTTAATTGCCATACCAGTTGGGATCATATCGGCCACGACAAAATATGCATCATTAGATAATACGCTTAAATTTATTAGTTATCTTGGAATAGCACTTCCCAATTTTTTAGTAGCACTCTGTATTATGCTTTTTATGACTGTTTACTATGGCGATACGATGACAGGTTTATTTTCTCAAGAATATGAAAACGAACCCTGGTCATCAGCAAAACTATTTGATTTTTTAAGTAGAGCTTGGCTTCCAATATTTGTTTTAGGTTGGAATGCAACTGCCTTTGCTCTTCAAACAGTAAGAGCACTAATGCTAGATGAAAATGATAAACTATATGTAATGGCTGCAAGGGCTAGAGGAATATCAGGAATGAGTTTGTTGTGGAGATATCCAGCAAAACATTCTTTAGGTCCAGTAATCAATTCTATAGGTTTCGACCTTAATCGTATATTTAGTGCATTGCCGATTGTGGCCTTAATTTTAATTCTTACAGAAGCTGGAGCATTGTTGATTGAAGCTTTAGCAAGATCAAATGATCAGCAATTAGCAGGTGCAATTATTTTTCTTCTGACAGCAACAATTGTTTTTGTAAATTTTATAACGGATATTATTTTAGCTATAATTGATCCAAGAATAAGAAAAGGAGTTATGGGTGGAGGTTAGTAATCAAAAAAAAGAAGCTTATTATACTGCAACGCAGATGCAGTTAGTAAGAACACGCTTTTTTGGAAATAGATCTGCTATGATTGCTGGTTCTATTTTATTATTTATGATTATTTGTAGTCTATTTGCAGATTTTCTATCTCCTTATGATCCAACAATTAAAGGAAGAGATAAAGATTATGAAAACGGAGCACCTCAAATTCCAATGTTTTGGGATGATAATGGATTTTCTGCTAGGCCGTTTTTACACACATTAGAAAAGTATAGAGGTGCAGATACAAATTTTAGATGGGTCTATAAAGTTGATACTGAAAAAAGAAGATACGTTTATTTTTTTGTTGAAGGATGGGAATATAAAGTTTTTGATTTTAATATAAATCTTCCAGGAAAAATTTTAGATTTTAAAATTCCAGGTTTTACATTTAATACTCATTTATTTGGAGTTGAAGAAGGCGGTATCCATATATTTGGCACAGATAAGGCAGGAAAAGATTTATTCAGTAGAACCTTAAGCGCAATTTACATTTCACTGGCTGTTGGAACTCTTGGTGTATTTATATCTTTTGTTCTATCCCTAATAATAGGCGGGATCTCAGGTTACTATGGTGGTTGGATTGATAGCGTATTACAAATGTTTACCGATGCAATTCGAACGGTTCCACCCATACCTCTGTTTATGTGTCTTGCTGCCTTTGCGCCATTAGAATGGAGTTCTGAATTACGGTTCTTTTTTATTTCTTGTTTGCTTGGATTAATTTCATGGCCAACACTTGCTAGAAGAGTAAGAACGCATCTACTTAGTGAAAGAAGCCAAGAATATATTCTTGCTGCAAAGCTTTGTGGAGCATCATCCACTCATATTATTGTAAGACACTTATTACCAAGTTTCACGAGTTATATTATTGTCGATTTAGTCATTAGTTTCCCATACATGTTATTATCTGAAACAGCTTTAAGTTTTATAGGACTTGGTTTGAGAGAACCAGTAAACTCTCTGGGTGTACTTTTGCAAAATGCAACAAAGGCCGACGTACTTTTAAACTATCAATGGTATTTTATCCCTGTATTTTTCTTAGTCGTATTAATTTTAACATTTGTCTATGTAGGGGATGGATTACGTGATGCAGCAGATCCTCATAAGGTAAAGTAATATGAGTCATTTATTAGAAGTAAAAAATTTAGATGTAAAATTTGATACTGATGAAGGTAGAATTACAGCAGTTGAAAATATTTCTCTTTCTGTAGATCAAGGTGAAGTACTTGGTATAGTTGGTGAATCCGGATCAGGTAAATCTGTGACTGCTAAATCGATTATGAAATTAAATCCAGGTAATACTTCTTATAATGAAGACGCAGAAATAATATTAGACAACGAAAATGTTCTTAAATTTACCTCTAAGCAAGACTTAAAAAAAATAAGAGGTGGTAAAGTATCAATGATTTTTCAAGAGCCTATGGCAAGTTTTGCTCCAGCAATAAAAATTGGCGCACAAATGGTTGAGCAATTACTAATTCATAAAAATATTAATAAAGAGGAAGCAAAATCAATATCCATAAACATGCTAAAAAGAGTAGGCATAGCAGATGCAGAAAAACGGTTTAATCAATATGCATTTGAATTATCTGGGGGAATGCGTCAAAGAGCAATGATAGCTATGGCATTATCCACTATGCCTAAACTTTTATTAGCAGATGAGCCAACAACTGCTTTAGACGTAACAATTCAAGCTCAAGTAATTAATCTAATTAAAGATATTATTAAAGAATATCAAATGGGAGTAATATTTATTACTCACGATCTAGGTGTTATTGCTCAGGTAGCTGATCATGTAGCGGTTATGTATTTGGGAAGTGTAGTGGAGAAAGGTCCAGTAAATGAGATTCTTAAAAATCCAAAACATCCTTATACAAAAGGGCTATTACAAGCTTTACCTGATATAAATAACTTAGACGCACCGTTATCTCCAATACCTGGAAATATTCCAAGTCCATTAGATAGACCAACAGGGTGTGTATTTAGAACTAGATGCCCCCATCATAATCCGGAGGGAAAAGATGGTAAAATAGAAATGAAATTAATTGAAGTTGAACCAGGTCACTGGGTTGATCAATGTGGAATTAAGT
This sequence comes from uncultured Alphaproteobacteria bacterium, assembly GCA_902618385.1. Lineage (GTDB taxonomy): Bacteria > Pseudomonadota > Alphaproteobacteria > HIMB59 > CACPNW01. Next base: position 65,181 of record CACNAF010000004.1, read on the forward strand.
GTGGTCAAAATGGGTGATAATTTAATTTCAGTAAATAATGTTTCAGTAAATTTTGATTATCAAGAAAATTTTATTTCAAAAAAACAAAAAATACATGCTGTAAACAATATCAATATCAAAATTAAAAAAGGATCTTTTTTTGGTTTAGTGGGTGAATCTGGTTCAGGAAAAACTACTCTTGGTAGAGCAATACTTGGAGCTAATAAAATTAGTTCTGGAAATGTTATTTTTCATGACGATGAAAGAGATTATGATTTAACAGATATGAATAAACAAGATTTAAAGGAATATAGAAAAAAAGCTCAATTAATTTTTCAAGATCCTTATGCTGCTTTAAGTCCAAGAATGACAGTGAGGGATATTATTGCAGAGCCTTTAGAAGTGATGAGAATAACAAACTCAAGACAAGAAACTGATGAAAGAGTAAGAGACATTGCTTCAAAATGTAGATTAAATATTGAGCATTTACGAAGATTTCCTCATGCATTTTCTGGAGGACAAAGACAAAGAATATCAATTGCAAGAGCCTTAGTAAGTAATCCAAAATTTATAGTAGCAGACGAAAGTGTTGCTGCTTTAGATGTATCAATACAAGCAGATATATTAAATCTTTTAAAACAACTTCAAACCGAGCTTAACCTAACTTATTTATTCATAAGTCATGATTTAAGTGTAGTAGCTCATGTATGTGATGTTGTTGCAGTTATGTATTTGGGGCACATAGTTGAAATGGGACCCTCAAGAGAATTATTTAAGAACCCAAAACATTCTTACACAAAGGCACTATTATCTTCTATTCCATCAATTGATCCAGAGAAAAGATCTGAAGCTATAGAACTAAAGGGAGAAATACCTAGCGCATTAAATCCACCTCCAGGTTGTGTATTTAGAACCAGATGTCCTAATCCTGGAGTAGAATGCAAAGGTGGAGAAATAAAAATGGGCCTTATTGAAGTTGAACCAGGTCACTGGGTCGATCAGTGTTGTGCTCTATAAGTAGTTTTTACAACTGTAATGAAAAATATAGCATTTATTGGAACCTCTCATATTCATACACCAAATTTTATTTCTAAGGTAATTTCAAACATTAAAATTAATTGTATTGGTGTTTGGGACAAAGACAAGAATAGGTCAAAAATTGACTCTGATAAACTGCAATGTAAGAATTATGATAACTACATTGATTTATTGAAAGAACCTAATTTAGATGGTGTTATTGTATGTTCAGAAACTAATTTGCACTATGAATTAGTTAAAAAAATTACCGAGAATAAAAAACACTGTTTTATAGAAAAACCTTTGGGGATACGAAAAAAAGACTCTTTTGAAATGGCAAATCTTATTGAATCTTCAAAAATTATTTTTCAAACTGGATATTTCATGAGAAGCAATCCTGTTTACATAAAGCTTAAACAATTAATTACTGATAATTATTTTGGCGAAATTTCAAGAATTCGACTCATTAATTGTCACGATGGTATTATGAGGGATATTTTCAAAGACTATCAATGGATGACAGATCCTAAAGTTGCAGGCGTTGGGGCTTTTGGCGATTTAGGAACACATGTTTTAGATCTTCTTTTATGGTTTTTTTCTGATGTTGAGTCAGTAAGTGCAACCTTTACAAAAGTATATAATCAATATCCAGGTTGTGAAGAGAGTGGAGAAGCATTAATAAAATTTAAAAGTGGATTGATAGCTAGTATTGCTGCAGGATGGATAGATATAGCACAGCCTTATACTATTTTTTTAAGTGGAACAAAAGCTCACGCAAGAACAACGAATGAGCAACTAATTATAAACGAAAATAAGGATGGTAAAAAAACAGAAAGAATAGAAGAAAATTTACCAGAAGCATTACCTCATGCATTTGATTTATTTCTCAATTCATTAATTAATAACAATACTAAAAACTTAATTACTCCTTTAGAAGCAGCATTGAGAAGTAGTATAATGGAATCAATTTACCAATCAGAAAAAGAAAAAAAATGGATAAATATCTAAATTAAAAAATATAAATATGAGTAAAATAAAAGTTGGCATTATTGGCGTCGGTGGCATTGCGAAGTTACATGTACCTGGTTGGCGCATGTCAGAACATGCAGAATTAATAGCAGGCTCTGATATAAACAAATCAACTCTCGAAGATTGGGGTAATACAAATCAAATAAAAAAATTATATCTTGATCCCTTAGATATGATTAATGATCCAGATATAGATGTAATAGATATTTGTGCGCCTAATAACTATCATTGTGATTTAGCAATTAAAGCAATGCAAGCAGGCAAAGATGTTTTATGTGAAAAACCCTTAGCTCCAAATGCCTCACAAATAAAAAAAATGATTGAAGTAAGAGATCAAACGAAAAAAAAATTAATGTGTGCTCAACACTTTAGATTCAGAAAAGATTCTCAATTAATAAAAGATCAATCCAAATCAATTGGTTCGATATATCATGCACGCTCTTGGATGCTTAGAAGAAATTTTTTACCAGTCTCACTTGGTTTTTTAAAAAAAGAAAATTCAGGAGGAGGGCCTTGTATTGACATAGGGGTGCACGTATTAGATTTAACTCTTTGGTTTATGAACAATCCAGAACCACTTTCTGTGACGGGTGTGTCAAAAACAGAATTAGCAAAGCAACCAAATTCTTTTAGTTACAATGGAGAGTACGATAAGGAAGCAATGAACGTTGAAGATTTTGCAGCTGCGTTTGTTAGGTTTAAAAATGGTGCAACCTTGATGCTTGAAGTATCATGGATGCTTCATCATAAACTACCAGAAGATAAAATAGAAGATATGCAGGTATGGTTATACGGAAGAGAAGCTGGTTTGCATTGGCCTAATTGTGAGATTATAAAAAATGATATCAATTCTCAAACTCACATAACTAAAAAAATTGAAGGAAATTTAAAAGACACTATTGAACCTCATGCCAAAGAATGTATCGAGTTTGCAGAGTTTGTTGCAAACGATCAACCAGTTACTATTCCGCCTGAACACTCTCTACAAGTAATGAAAATTTTAGATGGAATTTATAAAAGTCAAGAAGTAGGAAAAGAAATTATTTTAGAATAATAGATTATGATTAATGAAAAATAATTTATTTTTAGCTGTTATGTTATCACTTTCAGGTTTGTTTTTATTGGATTGTATGGGGATTGCGATAAAGTTTTTACGAAACGAATATCCAGCAGCTCAACTTTCTGTTTTTAGAAATTTATTTGGAATGATCCCATGTGTTATTGCTTTATATTTTTCACATGATTGGCATCAAAACGGTAGACAAATAAAAATAACGCAATGGAAGTTAGGATTATTCCGCGGAGTATTTGTAGCATTGGCTCAATTATGTCTCTATACTTCTTATGCTTACTTACCTTTTGCTTTAGTCGCTACTATGGAATACACTGGACCCATGATGGTCACCCTTCTTGCTATTCCTTTATTAGGTGAAAAATTTGGTTGGTACAAAATGAGTGCAGTAATTTCTGGTTTTGTAGGTATCGTTTTAATTATGCAACCTTGGTCATCAGATTTTAATTATATGTTATTACTTCCTATACTTGCTGCTTTTGGATATTCATTAGCAAGGGTAACATCCTTAAGTTTTGAGGATCATGTTCCTTCACCACTTATCAACTTGTATGGTCAAACAGGGACAATCATAGTTGCATGTATGTTAGTGGTGTTTTTTGGTATGTGGGAAAATTTCAAAAGTATAAATGATTTCTTAGTAGTATGTATAATGGGGATTGCAGGAGGATCTGGAACTTTACTTTTAATATATGGTGCTAGAAAAGCAGAACTTAGTAAAATTATGCCATTTGATTATATCGAAATATTTTTTGCACTTATTTTAGGTTGGATATTTTTTGCAGAATGGCCAGTTGATCAACTTTTCCCAGGTGCTTTTTTCATAGTTTTAGGTGGATTAATCATTTATCTTCAACAAAGAAAAAATAATTTTCAAAGATTAAGGAAAACATAATGGAATATAAAATTACCAAAATTCAAAATGATAAAGGTTTAGATATTGACATAGTTAATATTATTAACTCAAACAATTATAGTTTTAGTTTTTATACTTATGGTGGTTATATGAGTGAAGTTTGTATTCCAATTTCTTCGAATGTTTCTGAAACAGAGGATGTTTTATTAGGTTATGGTAATTTAGATGATTGCCTGAAAGCTCATGGATATTTCAATTCAATTATTGGAAGAGTTTGTAATAGAATAGGGCAAAGTAAATTTACTCTTAATGGGAAAGAATATAATTTATATTCTAATACTGAACCTGATCATCTTCATGGTGGAGAGGTAGGTTTCAATAAAAAGATTTGGAAAATAGCCGATATTAAAAAAACAAGCCAAAGTATAAAAGTAGAGCTCACTTACCAGTCTAAACATTTAGAAGAAAATTATCCAGGCAACCTAAATTGTAAAACTATTTACGAACTTAATAATAATAACGAAATTCTAATTTCCTTTAATGCTACAACAGATCAAGATACTATTGTTAATTTGACTAATCATAACTATTGGAATTTTCATGGCCATAAAGATAATTATAAAAATATTACTGACCATGTTGTAAAAATATCATCTAATCAAATTTGCGAAACTGATGAGGGATCAATTCCTACTGGTAAACTATTCGATGTAGTTAATACAAAATATGATCTTAATAATTCATTTGTAATAAATAAATCTTTTTTAGATGGCGGTGGTATTGATCACAATTATGTTCTCAAAGATCATTCTATTGATCAACCTATAGCTTCCATCTACAGTAATATTACTGGTATGGGAGTTGAATACTCGACTGATCAACCTGGAATACAATTTTATACTGGTAATATGATGAAAGATTCATATCATGGCAAACATAATCGAAATTATGGATTACAATATGGTATGTGTCTAGAGACGCAAATTTTTCCAGATGCTATTAATCAACCAAATTTTCCATCAACTATATTAAAAGTAGGCGAAACATATAATTCAAATACAAAAATAAAATTAAGAAATGATTTTAAATAAATTAATTTATTGTTTTATAATTTTATATCTATAGACAACCGCATAAATGAAAATCAGTAAAAAAATCATAGATAATTTAAAAAAAGGTGGAGTAGATTTTTACTTAAGTGTTCCTTGTAAGTTATTAGCCAACATGATTGATATTCTTGAAAATGATAAAGATGTTTATTATTCGGCTGTACCTAGAGAGGAAGAAGGTATGGGTATTTGTGCTGGAGCTTATTTAGGAAATAAATTCCCGTGTATAATGATGCAGAATACAGGGATTGGAAATTCAGTGAATGCAATTGTTTCTCTATTACAATTATATCAAATGCCTGTTGTTTTTTTAATTAGTTACAGGGGTACACCTGGTGAGCCAGTAGGAGCGCAAGGTGGAATGGCTAAAATTACTGAAGATATTTTACAAACGTTGAGAATACCTATGCTGCATTGCTCTTCTGAAAAAGAATTAGATAAAATTTCAACTTTTAGCAAACATGCCAAAGTTGTTGAATCACCAGTAGCTATTTTATGCGATTTCAATTTAATGAAAGATGATAAATGAACCGTTTTGATTTATTAAATAAGGTACAAAATATTCTTAAAGATAACTTAGTTATTTGTAATATAGGTCTTCCATCTCAAGAATTATATAAAATTAGTGATCAACCAAATTTTTTTTATATGTTAGGCAGTATGGGCTTATCATCTTCTATTGGCTTAGGCTTGGCACTATCCCAAAATAAACACGTCATTAGTATAGATGGTGATGGATCAGTTTTAATGAATATGAATACCCTAGCAACAATAGGTAATAGAGCGCCATCAAATTATACTTTATTGATAATTGATAATGGTTCTTATGGATCAACAGGAGATCAACGAACATTTACTGATGAAAAAACTTCCTTAAAGGATGTTGCATTAGGAGCTGGCTGCAAAAATGTGGTTGAATGTTCTGGCGAGGAAACAGTTAATGAATTGAACAAAGCCATTGATGATAAAGATAATTCATATGTAATAATTTCAAAGATCAATTCTGGAAATGTTAAAATTGATCCCATTCCACTCAATCCCATAACTATAAGAGATAGGTTTAGAAAGTTTATTGGTAAAGTTAAATACCTTTAATTAATATTTTATGATCATTTGCGCAGGATCAATATTTACAGATTACATAAGTAGGATTAATAAATTTCCAAAAAAACCAATTAAAGTTTTATCTAGAGGTATTGATAAAAGATTAGGTGGTTCAGCAGCAGTATCGGCATTTACCGCGAAAATTTTGGGCTCTGAATCAAAATTCATAGGAAAATTTGGAGATGATGATACATCAGACTTTTTAAAAAATGAATTAAAAAAATTTTCTATTAATACTAGTAAATCAATTTTTATTAAAAAATGTCAGTCTTCGCAAAGCTTTGTAATTGAGGATACAAAAGGTGAAAGATTACTAGCAGCATACAATGATCCAAAATTACTTGATTATAAGAAAATACCCAAATTAAATTTTAAAAAAAAGGATATTTATTCAATAGATATGAGATGGATAGATATGGCCTCTTATATTGCTATTAATACCAATAAAAAAAATATTAAATGTGTTGCTGATCTAGATAATTTTAAAAATTCTAATAAAATTTCTGAAATTGTTCACAAAGCTTCGCACCCTATATTTTCTGAAGAAGGTTTGAAAACTTATAAAAAAAACATCAATATGCAAAAGGCTCTTTTTCAAATATTCAATGAAACAAATAAATTTGTTGCAGTTACTATGGGATCAAAAGGTGTTTATTGGGTTGAAAATAACTCATTATATCATTGTAATGTTCCAAAAGTAAAAACAGTTGAAACGAATTGTGCAGGAGATGTTTTTCATGGTGCTTTTGCAACAGCTCTATCATTAAATAAATCAAACTCTCAAAGTATTCAATTGGCAGCAGCTACTGCAACTTTAAAATGCACGAAAGCTGGAGGCATATATTCAATACCAAATTTAAATAACGTAAAAAAGTTTTTAAAAAAATTAAAAATTAGAAAAATTAAATGACAAAAATTTTAATTACAGAATTTATAGATTCACAATCATTGCAAAATATAAATAAAAAATTTGATGTAATTTATAAAAAAGATGCCTGGCAAAATAAAGATTTTTTAGAGAGAGAAATTCAGAAATTTGATGGCATCATCGTAAGGAATAAAACAAGTTTAGATAAGAAAATTTTAATAAATGCGTCAAATTTAAAGTTTATAGGAAGATTAGGTGTTGGTCTTGATAATATAGATACAGAATACTGTAAAAAAAATAATATCATTGTTCAGCCAGCAACAGGTATGAATTCTGACTCTGTTGCAGAATACGTTGTGAATTCTTCTCTTACATTATTAAAAAAAACTCACATTATTAAAGAACAAACTCTACAAGGAAAATGGCCAAGGACATCAATTGTTACAAAGGAACTTAGAGGAAAGACACTTGGTCTAATAGGTTTTGGGGATATTTCAAAAAAAGTTTTAAATCTTGTAAATGTTTTTGATGTAAGCTGTATTGCATATGATCCTTTTATAACTTCGAAACAAATGGAGGCAGAAAATGTTAAGAAAGTTTCATTCGATGAAATTCTTAATTTGACCGACATAATTTCTATTCATGTCCCATTAAATAATGAAACAAAGTATCTATTTGACAGACAAGCTTTTATTAAAATGAAAAAACAACCAATTATAATTAATTCTTCTAGGGGTGGCGTCATCAATGAGAAAGACTTAATTGATGCTTATAAAAATAAATATATCTCTGGTTTCGCATTAGATGTTTTTGAAAATGAACCAGTAAATGAAGCATTTTATAACAATATTACAAATGATATGAATTGCATCTTAACACCTCATATTGCAGGTGTAACTGCTGAATCAAACGTTAGAGTAAGTAATTTTGTAATTGATAAAACAAATAAATTTTTTGAAAATTTTAAAGATTAAATTCACTCATCTTAACCACACGATTTTCTTTTATTGATTTCTCTGCTGCTTCTCCAATAGCCACTGCATGAAGACCATCGTTTATAGAAACTTGTGGTTTTAAATTATTATTAATTGCTCTAATAAATTCTAAATGTTGATAATAAGTCGATCCATGATGTTGCCCAGCTGATAAAATTTTTTTATCTACCTCAACTAATTCTTTAATTGCATTTTTAGAGTTTCTTAAACCTATTCTAACTTCTGAAGAGTTTTTTCCAGATGCATCAGCTGGCACACCTGTTTCTATTTTACCCTTATCTCCAACAACACATAGCTCTTCTTGCATTTCTGAATTTTCTGCAAACATACAAAGTTCTAAAGAACTTCTTATTCCATTTTTAAAATCTAAAATTACAAATGCATTGTCCAATATATCAGGAACTTTTCCATTATAATTTTCATTAAGATGATTTACACTTTGGTCACCACTTGCATATACTTGTGTAACTTCACTATTTGTAATTAAGCGCATTAAATCAAAAAAATGACAGCATTTTTCTACTAATGTTCCACCGGTGTTTATTTGGAATCTATTCCAATCATCTACTTTTTTGAGAAATGGAAATCTATGTTCACGAATTGAAAGCATTTTAAGCTTACCAATTTTATTAGTATCTATTTCTTGGATCATTTTTTGAACAGGTGGCATGTACCTATACTCCATAGCCACCCATATTACTGATGGATATGAAGTTGATAATTTTTTAATATCAAGACAATCTTCTAATTTTGTACATAAGGGTTTTTCAATTAATAAATGTTTTTTTGTTTTTAACGCTTCTTTA
>CACNAF010000005.1:0-20000 GCA_902618385.1 uncultured Alphaproteobacteria bacterium
TTCGATTTTATATTAGAAGGTAAGGTCACACAACATAATCCAAAAAGGCCAATATAATTTTTATTTCTCTTTAATGATCTCGGAATAAAGCTATCTTCTTCAATTAATGTAAAATCATGATATTTTGTATCCTCATTCCATAATGCTCTTTGCTCTAATTTACCTGCAATTAATGTATCAGTATTTTTCTCAATAAAATATTCGATCATTTTATCAATTAAATTGTCATGTCTAAAAGGATAAGTTTCTTCTAGTATTACAACAATATCATATTTATATTTCAAATTCTCTAATTTCTCATATGAATACTGAATTACATCAAATATATGAGAATAATTTTCTGACAAATTTTTTGGTCTTAAAAAAGGTACCCTTGCACCATATTTTTTTGATTGCGAGGCAGTGAAACTATTATCTGTAGATACAACAATATCATTAATATATTTTGATTTTTTACAATTTTCTATTGTATAACGAATTAAAGGTGATCCATTTACAGTCTTTGATCTTCCACGCTTTGGAATTATTCCTAAAATGTTTAGATTTTTGATTTTCTTATTAGTAATTTTTTGATTACTATGCTTAATATTATCTAAAAGTTGCACTATTTCCCTTGCTCTTTTTTTGTCCATTCCATGGTTAACACCATGCCAGTGGTAAACAGAGGCTTTTGGTTCATAAATAATTCTTAATTTCTTTTTGATGATTTCTTCAGCCCAATACCTATCTTCAATATGCTGAATTTTTTCATTAAAATTTACTTTATTCCATAATGATTTTTTAATTGCGCTATTAGCATTATGAAAAAAAGAATCTTTAATTTGAACCTTTCTATCTTTACCAAACATATTAAGCAGATCTCTTTTATCTAAATCATTTGTGAATGATAAAGGTTCTTGTTTACCATACACGCCAGCAACTTTTTTAGTTTTAAGAGCTTTAATTAAATTCCATAACCACTGTTCGTCTTTTGGTATACAATGCCCTGATAAACAAACTATTATTGATCCTTTAGAATTTTTAATTCCTAAATTAAGAGCTTTACCAGGAAAAAATTTTTTTATTTTACAAATTCTTAGATTATATTTTTTAATCTTTTTTAGAGTATTGTCTGTTGAATAATTATCGACAATTATAATTTCAAATTTTTTATATTTTTGCTTTAAAATTGCATCAATACAGCTATTTATCCAATTTTCTTCATTCTTAGTTCTAATTATAATAGATACGAGTGGTTTAAACATAAACTTAATTTAATTTATTCCGAATAATAAATTCAGCAAATTTAAAATCTATTTCTCTATCAATATTTGTAGACTCTATCTCATCAACAACAATACCTTTTGGTTTTTTCCCTAAACAAAAATCTTTTTCATTAAATGTTTTTAATAAATTATATTTTCTTGCATAAATAGCTCCAGAAGTACAATAAAGCTCAGGAAGGTCTTGTCGGGATATAAATTTTTCAACATTTATATTTTTAATAAATGGTGAGAAAGTGTTATTTTTTTGCAATTTTTTTGCTCTGTATGGATGCTCATGCTCAATCCTTTTTAAAGTTACAACACAATCATTATTTTTTTTTGAAATTAACTTTATAATTTTATTAATAGTTTCTATTTTTATAAATGGACAAGTTGGAGCTACTTGAAGAACAATATTCTGTTTATATTTTTTATAAACTTTTTCAGAAACATATTTTACCACACTTGTAAGCGGTGTACTATCTTTTGCCAGATGCGATGGCCTATTTAAAATCTCAATTTTATTTTTATAATTACTACAAATTTTCCTTATTTCTTCATCTTCAGATGAAACAATTATTTGATCAATACTTTTGCATTTTAGAAGTGTATCGATAATATGATATACAAGAGGTTTATTTCCTAATTTTCTAATATTTTTTCTCTTAATACCTTTTGATCCTCCTCTTGCGGGCACAACAGCAATTATATTTTTCATATCATGTCACTAATATCAAATTTGCTAAGTAATTCGTTACTAATCTCAACATTTGAATTAAAACTATCTAAAACAGGAATATTGTTCTTCATTTTAAAATTTTCTTGAAATATCATATCTCTTAAAGGATTAAAAGTTATATTGTATTCAAACAAATTATCTAATATCAATGCATTATGAAGTGAAATATTAAAAATCATATTAAAAGGCAGACACCAATTATGCATAATTATATTTTTGAATTTTTGTTGATTGAAGTATTTGTATAATTTGTCAATTGCAATTAGATTAGTATCTGGCTGGATAAATTGAATTAATGATTTATTTAACCATTTATTATAATCCCCTGTACTAGTAAATGACTCACATCCAGAAACATTGATATTTACTTTATTATGTAATTTTGAATATTTTGTAATTGAATATTTTATTGGCTCTTCAATAAAGTAAATATTATTTTCAGATAAAAAAATTAATAGATCTAAATTTTCTTCTAAATTTGTAATTCTTTGCCCAAAATCAATCATTATTTTAAAATTTGAATTTACTCTTTTTTTAAGATTATTAATAAAAGAAATAATTAATTTTTTATCAAAACTAGGAGGATTTTTTTTTCTTTCATTATGAGATGGATTATTATTTGGTGTTTTTGGTCTAAATTTCCAACCATAAAACCCATTCTCTTGAGCAGCTAATGCTTCTTCAATTAGAATATTATAATCTTGATCTTCAAATATCATACCTCCACTTGCATAGAGTTTAACTTTTCTCTTTTCTATACTGAGATTTTTATTTAGTATTTTTGAGATAGTTTTTTTCTTGAACTTGCTTAATAAATCAAAATAAATTTGAGTTATTGAAGCAATAATAACTGAAGAAATTAAATTTCCAAATTTAAATTTTTTTACTTCCTCTCTTAAATTAAGAAGATTACTGACATTCTGATTTTTTAAAAAAGGAATAATTTTTTTATCATAAATCAATTTTAATTTTTTGATATTAGTTGCATAAGGTGATATTTCTATAAATGAATATATATCTTGGTCTGTTTTGATTTTAACTAATAAAATACCGTCATAAAAATAAGATGGTAAAGGAAATTTATATTCTTTTAATTTATTTGATAAAACAAACGTTTTAATCGACAATATTTTCATCTATAGTGCATTATAGGATTTTATAATAAAAATATATGAAATATGCAGCCATAATAGGAAAGAACCCATCAAAAGGTGCACGTTCTCCTAAGCTATGGAATAAAGTTTTTTCATATTACAATCACCCAATAAAAATGATCCCATTGGATGTAGAAGAAAAAAATTTAGAAAACATTATTCAGAAGTTAGAGAAAGATAATAATTTTATTGGTGGAGCAATAACAAATCCTTATAAAGAATTAGTGCTAAAATATATAAATAATAATTGTTCAGATGAAGCAGCAAAAATTGGAGCAATAAATTGTATTTATAGAGATAAAGATAATAAGCTCTTTGGAATAAATACTGATGGGGAAGCTGCCTTAAAATCATTTGATATTCATTTTGGAAAAATTAAAAATAAAAATATTTTGCTTTTTGGCTTGGGTGGTGCTGGTAAAGCAGTATCAACCTATTTTGCAAATGAATATTCTGATAACTTAGTATGTGTAAGCAGAAAAGAAACTGATAAAGAATTTTGTGCTAAATTAAATTGTAAATGGTTACATAGAGATTTAATTAATAGTAATTTAGTTAGTCAATCAAGTGTAATTATAAATTGTACAAGCCTAGGATCTGAATTTTTAAAGGATCAGTTACCATTTAATTCAAAATATATGGATGTAATAAAAAAAAATACATTAATTTTTGATATAATATATATACCTTTCGAAAGTAAATTAATAAAAGAGTGCAAGAAAAAAGGTATTAAATGCCTAAATGGTTCGAAGATGAATATTTATCAAGCTGCTTTAGCATATTTTAAAAGTGCACCAATCCCAAAAAATTTAAATAAAATATTTGATATTATGTCTAATAATGAGGCGTAGTAATAAAAATAAAGAATTACTTTTTGTACTTACACCAAACTTAGGAATAGTTGATAATTTAATTCCTTTATTAGATAAAATCAAAAAAAAAAATAGTGATTTAAAAGTTTATGCACTCATTTTAGATAAGAAAACCACATTTAACTATAATAAAAGCTTAATAATTCTACTAATGAACAATTATTTAGATGAAATTATAGTTACGTTTGATGAAAAGAATTTTTATAGGTACAAAAATATACAAGATTTTTATATTAAACTAAATTTTTATAAAAAATTTAAAAAAATTCATAATTTATTTGAGAAAATATATAGGAAAACAAAATTCTTAAATTTTAATTTATTTTTAGATATTTTTATAAATTCAAGTAAAGACAAAATTATAAATTTTAAAAAAAAGTTCTACAATCTAAATAATATATTAATTGATATAGGAGAGATTAATAAATTAATTAATGTTTTTAAATTTGTTCCTAATGCTAATTTTTTATCATTTCCTAATGGAATTGCTCTAGCTCAACTATCAAATAAAGATGAAGATAAGGTAATAATTAATATGAATACTGAGAATTTAAAAAAAATTTATGTTTTTATATTTAATACAAAAGAAAAATATTATTATAAAAAAAAATTTGGTATTAGTGACGAAAAAATTTTACACATTCCTATACTGAGACATAAACAAAGCTGGGTAAATAGTATAATTAAATTTGAAAAAACAGATATACCATTATCATTTAATAATTATATCATCATAGCTTCTAAACCGGGAACAAATAGAGCATTCCCAAGAAATAATAAAATTAAAATGATAAAAATTATCAAAAAATTATTTGTTGACAATATGAAAATGAAATTGATTATTAAATTACATCCTAAAGAAAAAGATGATGGATTATATAGCCATTTATTAGGTAAAGAATTTTACAAAAAAAATTGGTTTATTTCATCTAATCACATATTCACAATTGCACAAAGAGCAAAACTGTGTATTTCTTTTGGAGGAAGTTTACCTGTAGATTTAATCAATTTAAATATACCTTCTATCGAATTTAGAGATTTAAATAATATCAGAGAATTTGATAACGAAGATGCATTAAGAGATAAAAACAATAATCCAATTTCATATCTTGCGTATCAAAAACTTTTTTTTAGTGCCACTGATTATGAGAATTTAAGCAATATCGGTAAAAATATTTTTAAAAATTACAATACAATTATTGAAGAAAATAAAAAAAACTATAAAAAAATATTTTTAAATCCTGAAAATGAACCCAATTTTATTCTGAGATTTTTTTTATAATTCCAATATATTTATTTTTATATTTTATAACATCTGGCTTAATTTCTAGTTTCTTTGCAAAGTCAATAAAGGCGTAATTGTCCTGAATATCATCACAAATCAAAAATCCTTCTATTTTTATTTTGGGCCAAATTTTATTCAGGGTCCAAATTTTACCTCTGTAAGTTTTATCACTATCATAATGAAATATATCAAACTGTTTATATTTTTTTATTACTTTTGGTAAAATATCCATATCTGCACCTGCCAACAATGTCCAAAATTTTTTTAAATTATCATTTACCATTTCTCCAATAAATAATTCTTTATTTTTATCAGGATACGGTAAATTAATACTAACTAAGTGACCATTTCTGTTTTTAAGTGATTTTAAGAAGAATAATGAAGAATATCCAGAAGCTACACCAGTTTCCAAAACTAATTTAGATTTTGTAAACTCGGTAATATTATAAATTAAATCAATATTACTACCTCCACCCATTGTATTATTATTTGATTTCAATTGATTGTAATTAATATGATTAATTTTATTTACATTAAAATGTAAAATAAAAAAATCTTCTAAAGAAATTAAGTAATTATCTATTGTCTTTATTAATTCATTCTTATTAATTTTTTTGTTCTTATTAAATAAATAATTTTTAGATAATCTTATTGAATGCTTAAAATACCTTGGTCTTATAAAATACCAAAAAAAAATTTTTAACTTAACTAAAAACAATTAATTTAACCTTTTGAAAAAACTTCTTTTCAGCTTGAATGAGTTAAGATTAATTTTTATTTTTTTATTTTCAATCAAGTTAATTGTATTAAATATTTTATCAAGTTTATAAAAATATTTTTTTAAATTTTTTTTATTGTGATGGATTGATACAAAGATTATATTTGATGCTAAGATTTTATCCTTCAGCATTTCAGAAGCTATTAGACTTTTATAAATTCCTTTAATATCTTTAGGAAAACTAAAATTAGGTATTGCGTCAGTGCCTTCTATTAAAATATCTAAATTATTTTTTTTTGCTAAATTACTCCATTTTTCTTTTATGTATCTGCCGTTTTCTCTGATTATATTATAAGTTTTATTTTCCTTTATATATTTAAGAGTTTCTAAAGCAGCAACAAAACCTATTCTATCTGTCCAAAAAGTACTACTAATAAAAGTGCTTAAAGCGCTTTTCATTATTTTTTTTTTACCTAATACAGCAGTTAAGGGGTATCCATTACTTAATGCTTTCCCAAATACAACAATATCAGGATTAATATTATAAATTTTATGCATTCCTCCATAATTTAATCTAAAGCCTGAGGTACATTCATCGAAAATGAGGATAATTTTATTTTTTTTGCAGATTTTTTTTATTTCTTTTAAAAATTTAATGTTGATTTCTAAATTTCTGACAATTTCCATTTTTACTATGCCAATATCTTGATTTCTTTTAATCAAATTTTCAAATCCTTTGATATCATTATATTTGAAAGGAAAAACAGTGTTTACTAATTCTTTTGGGACTCCCTCTACTGGCAATCCTTCGAGCAAATGATCATCTAAAGATTTTTTGCTTTTAATGTTTGCGGCTACATACCAATCGTGCCAACCGTGGTATCCACAGAAAGCAACTTTTGTCCTATTTTTTTGATAAGCCCTAGCTATTCTTATTGCAATTGCATTTGCTTCACCACCAGTTTTTGCAAATTTTACCATATTAGCCCAGGGATGAATTTCAATTAATTTTTCAGCTAATTCAACTTCTTCAACTGAATTTAAAGTACTCATATTAGAATGATTGATTGCTAATTTGATTTTATTATCAATTTTAGAATTAGAATATCCTAAAACATTAGTTCCAGGACTCATAACCATATCTTGATATTTATTTCCATCTATATCCCAAACAAAAAATTTATTTGCTTTTGTAAAATAAGTCGGCCATCCATTATTAAGAAATATTTCTGGATTTTTTGATAACAATGAATTACCTCCAGGAATTAAATTTTTAGCTTTGTTCCATAACTTTTCAGTATTTGTAAGATCTTTACCATAATTTCTTTTGAACTTGCTATTTAAAAGGAATAGTCTTTTATTATTATTCATTAATTTTACTAGATCAAAATAATTAAAATATATATTTGGTTTAAAGAATTTAAAAATTTCTTCAATAACTCTTAGATCTTTTTTTTCGTCTAATGTAATTCTTATATGAGAAAAATCTTTTTTTGAAAAATAATTATTTATTTTTACAAATTGATTTTCTTCTAAATATGTAAAAACATGCTCTCTATGATAAGGCTTTTTTGCAATTTTCCAAATTTTCTCTAAAGTTTTAAACGTTGATACTTGTACGTCTAATCCATCAGGAAAAGTAGGAGGATTTACATTACTAGTAAAATGTGATTTATTTTTAATGTGTAATTTTATTACTTCATCTACTATATTGGGATCTATTAAGGGGCAATCAGCAGTAATTCTGATAATATTATCAGCCTTATATTTTTTTGCTGCATAATAATACCTACCTAATACATCTAATTCATCACCTTCATAGTAATCTATTTTTAATTTATCTAAGTGTTGTTTTAGTTTTGAATTTTTACTATTATTTGGTATGGCAAAAACAATTTTATCTATTTGCTGAGAACGTTTTAACCTAAAATTGATTATTTCTATAATTGATTTGCCATTTATTTTTTTTAAAACTTTTCCAGGCAAACGAGTGGAAGTTAATCTAGCTTGAATTATGACAACATTTTTCATTTTTTCCAAAACGTTGGGTTTATAAGCTTAGGCATTTTATTATAATTAAATTTTTGAGGTATATTAATTTCTGAAAAGGGCTTTTTAATAATATCAGTTATTGAAATTAAATCATTGATATTATCAACTCCGATTATTAATTTTTTTATAAAATTATATCCATGGATAAATTTAATACATTCAGATATTGGATTTAGGGAATTATCTAAAATCCAATTATGCCAATCATTAATTTTCTTATAGTAATCTTTAAAATTTGGGTTTTTAATTTTATCATTTATCAAAAGACCTTGTAGAAATATTGATCTCCCATGAACTATAATATTTTTTTTATTGATTAGATTAATAAATCTTTGATTAAGAAATCTTCTATCAAATATAGATACTGGAATTTGAATTATATCTATGTCAAATTTATTTATTATTTCAATTGCTTTTTCAGGATTATAAACTGAAACGCCAATTTTATTTATAATTCTTTTTTTTTTAAAAACTTTTAGTTCGTCAAAAATAAATGATCCTTTATTTGAGAGAATTTGATTTTCATCATGAAACATAAAAGCATATATACTATTTACTTTTAAATTTTTTAAAGTTTTATTTACAGTATTTTGAGTAATTTGATTTTCTTTTATAATAAATTTTGAAATTATTTTTATATTTTTTAAATCTTTTTTTCCTAATATTTTTTCAGTATCAGCATATGTTTGAGAAGTATCAATACCAAAGAATCTATTTTGTTTAATATATTTGAGAATCTCTTCAATTTCACTATTTGTTTTTGGTCTATTTTTTTTTAATCCATATTTCATTCTAAATTGTGCAGTCCCTAAAATTATTTTATTTGGGTGCATAATTCTCTTTGAAAAATTTTTTAATTGAATTGATTATATAATTTAGTTGCTTATTAGATAAGTTAGCATGCATTGGTAAACTAATTGCCTGTTTAAAATATTCTTCTGTTTTTCTATATTCATTTTTATAATATTTTATCTCCTTATTTTTATGAAAAGAATGTCGATATATTGGAATGTAGTGCAAATTGGTTTCAATTTTTTTTTGTTTTAAATAATAAAATAAATTATCCCTATATTTTTGATTAACTATAATTATGAATAAATGCCAACTACTCTGACTATTTTTATCTATTTTTTGAAATTTTATTGGTAGATCTCTCAGATTATCTTTATATTTTTTTGATATTTTAATTCTTATGTCAGTAAATGATTTTATTCTTGAAAGCTGAGAGATACCAAGAGCAGCTTGTATTTCAGACATTCTAAAATTCCATCCTATTCTTTTTTGATCATATATCCAAAACTTATTTGAATTTTTTTTTCTTTTAATGCCATGTGAGCGGGCATACAAAGCATTATCATATAAGTTTTTAATATTTGTTAATAAAGCTCCCCCCTCAGAAGTAGTAATAATCTTAACAGGATGAAAGCTGAAAGTTGTAATGTGACTGTATTGGCATCCTCCAATATATTTATTTTTATATTTAGCTCCAACAGCATGGGATGCATCTTCGATTATTTTAAATTTGTATTTTTTTGATAATTTCCAAACTTCAGATAGTCCAGTTGGTAATCCTGCGAGATGTACAACTATAACAGCTTTAGGAATAATTTTATATTTTTTTTTGTAAAATAAAATTTTTTTTTCAAGTTGATTGGGATCGATATTAAAACTTTCATTAATATCTACAAAATCTACTTTAGCCCCAGTGTAAATTACTGCATTAGCTGTTGCAACAAAACTTACAGGAGATGTTAATACCAAATCATTCTTTTTTAATCCTAAAGATATACAGGCAAGATGTAATGCAGATGTACCAGAATTTACTGTTAGACAGTATTTTGAATTAAATTTTTTTGATAAATTATTTTCAAATTTTTTATTTAAAGGTCCTTGAGTAAGAAATTTATTTTTTAATGTTTTTTTTACATTTTTCAGATCATTTGCATTAATAGATTGTGTTGCATATGGTATCATTATTTTTATTTATCTAATTCAAAACTTGACATATTTTTACTAATAATACTTTTAATTTCTTTAATCTTGAGAAAATCTTTGTTTAAATTGGATGAATAAGAAAAATTTTTTTCAACAGTATTTTTCTTTATATATTTTTGATATATTTTTATATTTTCTCTATAAGTTGGCGGTAAAATAATATAAAATTTACCTACATCATAAGTATTCATTGAGTCAGCTGCTGAAATTAACTCTTCATGAATTTTTTCACCTGGCCTAATCCCAATATAAGAAAGTTTTATTTTAGGATTAATTGCTTTAGCTAAATCAGTAATTTTTACAGAAGGCATTTTTGGAACAATCAATTCTCCACCAACTGCCTGTTTTAAAGAGAAAATAACGGTGTCTATACATTGTTTCATCAAAATATTAAATCTTGTCATATTTTTGTCAGTTATAGGTAAAACACCTTTATGAGCATTCTTAATAAAAAAGGGAACAACAGAACCTCTTGAACCCATAACATTACCATATCTAACAACTGTAAATTTAACATTTGTATCTCCATAATATTTATTACTAGATACAAATAATTTATCTGCACATAATTTTGTTGCCCCATATAAATTAATTGGTGATGAAGCTTTATCTGTTGAAAGTGATATTACTTTTTTTACTTTACATTCATATGCTGCTCTAATTACATTTTTTGAACCAATTATATTAGTATCAATAAATTCTGTTGGATTATATTCTGCAATTGGAACATGTTTTAAAGCTGCTGCATGGATTACATAATCAACATTTTGAAAAGCAACTTTTAATCTATCAAAATCTCTAATATCTCCTAGAAAAAAACGAAGGTATTTGTATTTACTTGTAGGATATAACTTTTCCAATTCAAATTGTTTATATTCATCCCTACTAAAAATGATTAGCTTATTAATTGATGGGTGATTTTCAATGCAATATCTTAAAAAAGCTTTACCAAATGAGCCTGTCCCACCAGTTATGAGTATATTTTTACCTTTAAACATTAAAGTCTATTATATCTATTCCAATTTCAGGTTAAATTAATATTTTTATTATTTATTTTATATATTTTATCGCAAATACTTACAACATTCATATTATGAGAAATAAGTATAATAGTTTTTGATGCTTTTAATTGTTTTATTGTATTTAATATATTATTTTCAGTTTCGTTATCGAGGGCGCTTGTAGATTCATCAAATATTAAAATTTCAGGATTATTATACAACGCTCTTGCAATTCCAAGTCTCTGTTTTTGACCTCCTGATAATTTCGATCCATTTTCACCAATCAATGTGTTAATACCATTTTCTAAACTTAGCACAAATTTGTCAAGATCAACCATTCGTAATACTTCCATAATACGATCTTCGTCTATAGTGTTATTTTTATAACCAAAAGCTATATTATTTTTAATATCACTATCTAATAAAATAACATCTTGAGGAACATAGCCAAAGTTTAGTTTCCAACTACTTTCTAAATTTTTTTCTTTATTTTCATCAATGATAATAGATCCAGAGCTAGGCTTTAGCAATCCTAGTAACAAATCAATAAAAGTTGTTTTACCTCCTCCACTTTCTCCAATTAAAGCTAAGGATGAATTTTTTTCAATTTTTAAATTTATATCTTTAAAAACATATTCAGATTTTTCTGAGTATCTAAAACTTACAGATTTAAAATCAATTGAATTAAAAGGTTTTTTCTTATGTGAGTTTATATTAGGTTTATATTTCTTTAAATTAACAAAATCTTTATAAAGAATGTTTACTGACTTATAATTATATTTAATTGCTTGAAGTGAATTTAATATTCTAACAATACTTGGATATAATCTTAGCAGAGATGCAAAAAATATAGTTATTAATGGAATAGATTTTTTTAAATCAAAATCATAATATGTAGTTGCAATTAAAATAATATTAATAATAAAAATTACTAGTGATAACTCAATTAATATTCTTGGTAAATAAGAAAAAATTTTATTTATCTGTCTAGTTTTTGCAACTATAGAGTTATATTTATCATAACTGTTCAGAAAAAATTCTTCCTTACCAAATATTTTAATTTCTTTCATACCACGAAAAGTTTCATTCAATGATTTTAATCTAAAAAAATCATTTTTCACTCTTCTTTCACCCAATTTATTAATATAATCTTTAGTTATAAAGTAATAAGAACCAGAAATAAAAAATAAAAAAGAAAAAGCTACTAAGGAAGCTATAAAATTCAAATAAAATAGTAATATTATCAATCCAAAAAAAACAAAAATTTCGACTATCATTATAATTAGTGTTTCTGTAAAAACCATTAAACTACCAATTTCATTCATTAAATTCCGAATAAAAACTGATGAATTATTATTTATATGAAAACTCCATGATTGATTAATATATAAATTATAAAATTTTTTTGATTGCAGGATAAGTATATTTGAAGCAAATTTACTCTGTTGAAAGTAGAAAAAGACAAGAAAAATTGATTTAGCAATAAATAATAATAATATTAATATGCTAATAATAAATAATATTGAAATATTAAAGTATTTACTTGTTTCTATTATAAAATAATCAAAGAAAATATTATTATAATTTAAATTTCCATTAACGATAGTGTCGATTAAAGGTAAGAGCAATGCTATACTAAAAGTTTCTAAAAGCATTGCTACAAATGAGAGCAAAGTTATAAAAAATAATATAATTTTTTGCTTCTTATCAAGAAGAGAGAGGAATTTAATTATTAACATTTTTGTAATGGAATTGAATTATAAAACCAACTGGTAAGAAATAAATTATTGAAATCCAGTTATTAAAAAAGTTTCCAGACGGAAAAAAGGGGAATAGATTAACAAAAACTGCAATTAGAAGTGCTATAAAATAATCATCTGTATACTTACGGGAATTACTATTCTTAAAAATTTTACTTATAAAAATTTTTAGAAAGAAAAAAGTAATTGAGAAAAATACTCCTATATAAAAAATAAAACCAATTATCCCTGTTTCTGACAAAGATTGTAACAAAATATTATGTGGATGTGATGAGCATCCATTAAGAGAGGAGTATTTTGTATTTTTACATTCTTCCCTGAATGTCTTTGGTCCAGATCCAATTAAATAATTATCTCTAAAAATATCAAAAGCAACTAAATATATTGCCTCATGAGCTTGTGAGAATAAATTTATTTTATTTTGATCAATTTCATCTGAGGTATTATTTTGAATTTCATTATTAACAAATATATCATCATAAGTTTTATCAATCATTCTAATCTTAATAGATTGATCATAAAAAGTTAAGAATAATATTATTAAAATTGAGATGATAAATGAAATCAATCTTAAAATTTTATAATTGTTAAATAAAAAGATAATAAGAATTGTACATAAAGTAATATTCAAAAATGCAACCCTTTCACCAGATAAAAAAATAATAACATCAACCAAAATTAAAATAATGAAAGTAAAAAGAATAATTTTAGAATTTTTATTAAAAATACCAATAAATAATGCAACAAGCAGGGGGAAAAGTCTGGAAAAAAAGCTTCCCATTACATATTCTTCACCGAAGAAACTAGACAATCTATCCCCGTGCCTTAGCCAACCAAGAGTATTGTAGTCAAATATGTATTGAATGTATCCGTCAACTAATAAAATTAAGAAAGAGGATATCAGACCTACAAAAAAAAATTTTTTAAAATTTTCAAAATTGTCTAATAAATACCATATACTAATTGTAAAAAAACCAAACCGACAATAAAAAAGACTAGCCTCCAATGAAAGAAGCAAATTAGAAGATAAAAGTGAACTGATTATAATAAATAAACAATAACTAAAAAAGATATATGAGAAAATATTTAAGAAATATTTAAATTCTCTACCATTAATTATTAAGAATAGGATTGATATTGAAGAAATAACTAAAAAAAGATCACTTATAAAAGGTCCAGATATCAAAGCTAAAGGAATAAATGATATTAGTATTGAATTATATAAAATAATTTTATTTTTAAGCATAAAAAAATTATTTAACTAATACTATTGATTTAAATATGTATCCAATTAATATTGAGAGAGAAATTCCTAATAATAGGCCTATTATCAAAGCATAAAGTATTTTTAAATATAGAGGTTGTTCCTTATTTACTTTTTTTACATCATTATCAATAAATTCAGTATCTTTTGCTATTAATTCATTAAAATTAACTATTTGAGAATTATTTAAACCATTAATAGTATTTGTTAATAACGAATTTAATATACTTAATTGAATTTTTTCATTGTTAATTTTTTTAGTATAATTATCAATTTGTAATAAGCTCTCGATTGTAAGTTGTAATTCGTTATTAAACCAAAGAATTAATTGATTTTCAATTTTATTAATAATTTTTATATTAGCTTCTAGTAAACTTTTACTATCATTTTCTATAAACAATGAAATTTCTCCAAAATTATTATCTTTTGACATTTTGATTTGTTTAATATTTACTATTTTATTTCTAATCATTCTCTCAAAAACAGACATTAATTTTGCCGCATCTATTTTTGCAAATGAATTTTGTGATAAATAACCACAAGTACTATATAGATCCATCAGTCTTAATTTAATATCATTATTTGTATCATCTAACATTTGATTTCCAGGTGCAAAATAAATTTCTAAATTTTTACATGTTGAAATAAGTCTATTCAAACTTTTAATATTTTTGCTGAAACGTTCAAATGATAAATCATCAAGAATATTGTAAACAATATTATATTTAAAGGTTATTGGTTTTGAATTTTTAAATTCAAAAGGTGAATAAAATAAAACTAAAATTGATAATATTAAAGTTGCTAGCGTGATATAATAATATTTCTTTATAAAACTAATTATTTCATTTAAGTTTATTTCAATTTTATCGTTCATATTTTTTTATCCATTCAATATATTTTTTTAATCCTTTATCAATTGAAGTTAGGTTTTCATACTCAATATAGTTTGATATTTTTTTTATATTGCCATGGGTTTTGATTACATCACCCATTTGCTTTTCTCGATATACTATAATTGCTTTTTTATTAATAACATTTTCAATTCTTGATATAAGATCACCAAGTCTTATAATTTTTCCACTAGCAATATTAAATATATTATGTTTTTCTTTAAATTTTTTATCTAATATTTTAACAATTGCTTTAGTAACATCATCAATATAAGTAAAATCTCTGTAATGTTTGCCCATATTAAAAACTTCAATCTTTTTATTTTGTAGAATATTTTTTGTAAATTTATAAATAGCCATATCTGGTCTTCCATATGGACCATAGACAGTAAAAAATCTTAAACCAACCATCTCAATGTTATAAATCTTAGAATATGAATAGGCAATTAATTCATTTATTTTTTTCGTTGCAGCATAAAAAGACTCAGGTTCAGATGTGTTAGAGTTTTCATCAGTTGGGTATTTTTTTGAATTGCCGTAAACTGAACTTGTAGATGCGTAAACTACTCTATTGATTTTATTTATTCTACAATTTTCAATTAAATTAAAAAAACCTACTATATTTGATTTATAGTATAAACTTGGTTTATAAATTGATGCCCTAACTCCAGCTTGTGCGGCTAAATGAATTACAATATCTACATCAATTTTTTTAAAAAATATTTTTAGTTTAGATTTATTTGAAATATCGATTTTTTTAAAAACAAATTTTTTATTTTTTAGAAGCTTCAATCTTGTTTTTTTAAGCTCTATATCATAGTAACTATTAACATTATCAATTCCATAAATTTTTTTAATTGTTGATGAATTTAATAATTTTCTACAAAGGCTATAGCCAATAAATCCTGCACAACCTGTAATCAAAATTTTCATAAAAGTGATTGATTGATTAAACTATTATATTAATCTTTGCATCAATATTTTAATATGGATATATATAAATTAAGATATTATATAAATTTTTATGAATTCTAAAAAATATGATGTTGTTATTTTAGGTAAAGGTTTTAAGGCTATGATTGTAGCCTATGCTGCAACTAAATTAAAAAAAAAAATATTAGTAATATCAGATAGCTCAAATTTTTTTGGTACTATGGGTGAGCTTAATTGGAATGAAGAAAATTTTGATCTAGGTTATCAATTTTTTGATGGCTTAGATACTAGTACAAAAAAGATACTGCATGATTTTGTTGGCGAAGAAAATCTTACTGATTTAGGATATGGTGCTGGTTCATATACAAATGGTAATTTAGAAAAGTACCATGCATTACCTTACTGGCCGCATATGGGTAAATTATTTATTTTTAGCGCTACCTTAAATCTAATAATAAATTTTATTAAATATCATTTATTTAAAAATAAAAGTAAAATAGTATCTCTTGAAGATTTATATGATCAGTTGCCGTTAAATATAAATAATATATTAAAAAAAGCATCTGTAAGAAATTTTAATTTGGAGCCTAAAAAATTGAGTTGGTTAGCATGTGATTTTACACCTTTTGCAGAATTTAGACAGACATTATTTTCAGAAAAGGTTTCACTTTTTTTAAAAAATAATTTTGAATATTTTTCAAAAACACTCGCAACAAAAAGAAGAGCTTTAAAATTAGATTGTATTTCACTTTATCCATATAAAAAAAATATAAATTTTATTGCAAAATTGATGTATGAAAAACTAAATAAATATGGTGTAGAATTCTATCAAAACATAAATTACAGTGTAAAAAATAATAAAAATAATAATATATCCGTTATTGTTGATGAAACAGAAATACAATGTGAAAAAATTTATTTTTGTGAAGATCTAGATAAATTAATATCTTTGCTAAACTTTAATCAATCATTAAATCAATCTATTCATTATGTATCTCAAGTAATTTTTTTATTTAGTCAAAATAAAATTTATAGTGATTTACAATATGTTCATGGCAATGACTTAAATATAAATGTTAATAGGGTTTCGAATATTTCACTTTATAGTAAAACTTTAAAAAATGATAATTCTGTGTTAATAGCCGAAGTTCCTTGTAACAAAAATTCAAAAATATGGAATGAACCAGAAATGTATATTGATCAAATTTGGAAAGAATTACAAATGATGAAAGTAGCCAATCCAGAAGAAAAATACAATGATTATAAAATAATAAAATTAAAAAAAACTTTTCCAATTCCATTAGTAAATTATACAGCAAATTTAGAAACAATAAAAAAATATTTAAGTGATAATTTTAAAAATAAATTTAGAATTCCTGGAATAGAAGTCATTGGTAGACATGATTATATAAAGTCTATTTGTAAAGATGATTATCTTAATTTAAGTTAAATATGGATATATATAAAAAAAATAATTTGGTTTTGTTTTGCAATAGTCAATGGGTAAGTCTAATAATAAAAGAAGCTATACCTAAAAACAATTTTCAGAACATCATTATAATAACTGATAAAAATAATAAAATAGCAAAACATAATAAGATAAAAATAATTTCTACAAATAAAATTACTTTACAGTTTTTAAAAAAAAATATTGATGTTAGTAATTCATTAATATTATCATTTGGATCACCTTGGATTTTTTCTGATAAAATAATTAAATTATTTAAAAATAAATTGCTTAATGTTCATCAATCTCCATTACCAAAATACAAAGGAAGTGTAGCAAGCTATGTAATTTTATACGGAATAAAAGCTCTTCAAAGCTGGATTCATGTAGTTACCAATGATTTTGACTCAGGTGATTTAATTTATAGCAAAAATATATTTATAAATAAAAATTTACACAATCCATTGGAGGTTAATAATCATATCCAGCAAGAGAATAGAGTTATGATTAAAAACTTTTTAAATGATTATACAAATAATAAAAAATTTACTTTTTTTAAACAAAATAAATTTTTTACTTCCTATCTTCCAAGGCTAAATTCAAATGTTAATGGATGGATAGATTGGTCATTGAGTGTTTATGAAATAGATAGATTTATTAGAAGTTTTGATAATCCGTATGATGGATCTAGGACAATGTTAAATGGAAATGAAGTAACAATTAAAGACATTGAATATTCATTAGAAGATTCTTCTCTACACTCATTTTCAAATGGAATGATACTTAGAAAATTTAATAATTATTTAGTAGTTTCAGTAAAATTTGGATCAATCTACATTAAAGACATAAAATATAAAAACAAGGATATTATAAAGAAAGTAAAACTTGGAGATAAATTCTATACACCAAAAAAATATCTAGATATGTCTAATGGAAGAGTCTTATATTCAAAAAATAATAATATGATTTTTAACAAAAATTTCAAAATTAAAAATGAAATATGAGTTTTAAAATTGTAAAATACAAAAAAAATGAAGTAGAATTATGGGATAAACTTGTTACTCATTCAAAAGAGTCAACTTTATTTGCATCATCATTTTATATAAGTGCTTGTTCACAAAAAATTGATAGATATTTTGTATATAAAGGTAATCAATTGAAAGCAGGAATATATTTTCCTGTTATAGAAAAAAGTATTATTTTATCTGATCTATTAATTTATTCTGGAATATTATTTAATGATATTGATAACCAAAAGAATGTAAAAAAAAATAGTGAAAAATTTTTAATAACTGAGTTTATAATTGAATTTATCACTCAAAATTACTCTCAAATAAATATTTGCCTATATAATATTAAAGATCTAAGGCCTTTTTTATGGAAAAATTATCATTCTAATAAAGATAAAAAATTTTTAATTAATATTCAATATACTTCAATACTAAATATAGATGAACTTTTTTTAAGAAAAAAAGATTATGAAAATGATTTATTTATTAATATGGATAGTGTTAGACAAAGTGATATAAAAAAGGGGATCGCAAATATCAAAAATCTAGAATTTAATTATGAAGGAAAAATAAATTTATTTATGAATTCTTATAATAAAATGATGAAAGATAATGGAGTATTAATACCTAAAACTGAGTCTGAAAAAATAAAAAAATTAATTGTTAATCTAATCAGTGAATGCAATGGTAATCTTTTTGAATTAAGAGATAAATCAGATAACAAAATACTTTATTTTTGTTTTTTTGCTTATTTTAAAAATGAGGCATATTATTTGTATGGATCTGGAGAAAAAAATAATATGACCAGATATTCAGCGACTTATTGTTTGTGGGAGTGCTTTAAATTTATGAGCACTAAAGGAATATCAAGAGTTAATTTAGAAGGAGTTAATAGTCCAATGAGAGGGCAATATAAAATGAGCCTAGGCGGTAAATTAAAAAAATATTATAATATTATTTTTAGTTAGCTAACTTAATATTTTTGCTTTTTTTAAAATAATAATTTCATCAATTATTTTTTTTAATGGTTTATTAATTTTGATAGCAATATCAAATATAGAATTCTTATTATCTGAATAAGCTATAGTATTCATTCTGATAAACATTTCCTCAGAAGTTGTAAGTGGCTTAAATTTTCCATTAAAAGCATTAATACCTGGATATAATTTTTTTTTACTTAATTGAGGTTCCCCAAAATGATTATTTTTAGGAATATAACTTAATTCAAATGCATCCACTATATTTTTAATTATTTCAAATGATTGATTAAGACCTTTTTGTGAAACTAAATTTAAATTATCAGCACTAGTATGATATTCTGGATATGTTCCATATTTAGATCTTGAAAAACCACAAACGGGCAAATTTACATTTGGAGAACAATACTGCCTCTCATCAGAACCTCTTTTTAAATATGAATAATTAATAACTCTTTTTTTTCCAATCAATGATGCCTTTAAAGCTATGTCAGCTAATGTATTTCCTTCTCTGGAATTTATTATACTGTATCTTCGTTCATCTCCAACACATGATAAAACAAAGCCACAAATTACATTTTTTTTTAAAATTTTAATTTTTTTAGATAGGTAAGCTATTGCGCCAATGGTTTCTGGAAGAAAAACAAATCTATATGAAA
>CACNAF010000005.1:25000-55164 GCA_902618385.1 uncultured Alphaproteobacteria bacterium
CTAAGCCAACCTCCTGCCTGTCTTGGTCTTTCTACATACTTTCCCACTTAGCCATTATTTGGGGGCCTTAACTGGTGATCTGGGCTGTTTCCCTCTCGACTATAGACCTTAGCACCTATAGTCTGTCTGCTGTGCATAGAGTATCGGTATTCAGAGTTTGGTTAGGTTTGGTAGGAATCGCTTCCCCCTAGCCCATCCAGTGCTTTACCCCCGATATCATTCACACAACGCACTACCTAAATAGTTTTCGCGGAGAACTAGCTATAGCGGAATTTGGTTGGCCTTTCACCCCTTAACACAAGTCATCCAAAAACATTTCAACGTTTCCTGGTTCGGTCCTCCGATGCATGTTACTGCATCTTCAACCTGCTCATATTAAGCTCATCCCGCTTCGAGTCTAATCCGTACAACTAACGCCCTATTAAGACTTGGTTTCCCTACGCCTACACCTTACGGCTTAAGCTTGCTGCACAGACTAAGTCGCTGACCCATTATACAAAAGGTATGCCATCACTTCTCTAGGAAGCTCTGACTGCTTGTAGGCATTCGGTTTCAGATACTATTTCATTCCCCCTATCGGGGTGCTTTTCACCTTTCCCTCACGGTACTTGTTCACTATCGGTCATCAAGGAGTATTTAGGCTTGGGAAGTGGTCTCCCCATATTCAGACAAAATTTCACGTGTTCCGCCCTACTCTAAAATAAAATTACTTTTTACCTATACGGGACTATCACCCACTATGGTCTAACTT
Source organism: uncultured Alphaproteobacteria bacterium (assembly GCA_902618385.1). GTDB lineage: Bacteria > Pseudomonadota > Alphaproteobacteria > HIMB59 > CACPNW01. Next base: position 25,752 of record CACNAF010000005.1, read on the forward strand.
TCCAGATAATTCTAGTTATTATAATTTTATTATTGGCCTGTTCCGCGTTCGCTCGTCACTACTAACAGAATATATTTCTTTTCCTCTAGCTACTAAGATATTTCAATTCACTAGGTTAACTCTTATTAGCTATGAATTCACTAATAAGTAACTCTAAAGAGTTGGGTTTCCCCATTCGGATATTTAAGGATCAAAGTGTGTTGACAACTCCCCTTAACTTTTCGCAGCCTGCCACGTCCTTCATCGACTCTTGATGCCAAGGCATCCACTAAATGCCCTTTTGCGCTTGATTGCAATTACGTACAGAGAAAAATTTTGTACGTATATTAATCAAATAAAAATTTATTTTGATCAGTTATTAATTTTCATATTAACATTTTAAAGAAAAAATAAGACATATTAGATGTTGGTGGAGGATAGCGGGATCGAACCGCTGACCTCCTGAATGCAAATCAGGCGCTCTCCCAGCTGAGCTAATCCCCCTGTTATTGGTGGGCCGAGGAAGACTTGAACTTCCGACCTCACGCTTATCAAGCGCGCGCTCTAACCAACTGAGCTACCAGCCCAATATAATTAAATAAGCACCCAGTACTAGCTAATATTTTAAAGAGATAGATAGACAACAACCCGGATAACTAGCGAACTAGATATCAATATCCTTAGAAAGGAGGTGATCCAACCGCAGGTTCCCCTACGGTTACCTTGTTACGACTTCGCCCCAGTCGCTGACCCTACCGTGGACGGCTGCTTCCTTGCGGTTAGCGCACCGGCTTAAGGTAAAACCAACTCCCATGGCGTGACGGGCGGTGTGTACAAGGCCCGAGAACGTATTCACCGTAGCACGCTGATCTACGATTACTAGCGATTCCAACTTCATGGACTCGAGTTGCAGAGTCCAATCCGAACTGAGATGGTTTTTAGGGATTAGCTTTATCTTGCGATATTGCTGCCCTCTGTCACCACCATTGTAGCACGTGTGTAGCCCAGACCGTAAGGGCCATGAGGACTTGACGTCATCCCCGCCTTCCTCCAGCTTATCACCGGCAGTTTTTCTAGAGTGCCCAGCTTAACCTGATGGCAACTAAAAATGAGGGTTGCGCTCGTTGCGGGACTTAACCCAACATCTCACGACACGAGCTGACGACAGCCATGCAGCACCTGTGTGTATGCCAGCCGAACTGAAGAATTTCGATTCTGAAATTCAAACATACCATGTCAAGGTCTGGTAAGGTTCTTCGCGTTGCTTCGAATTAAACCACATGCTCCACCGCTTGTGCGGGCCCCCGTCAATTTATTTGAGTTTTAATCTTGCGACCGTACTTCCCAGGCGGAGTGCTTAATGCGTTAGCTACGACACTGATACTATTGCACCAGCGACTAGCACTCATCGTTTACTGCGTGGACTACCAGGGTATCTAATCCTGTTTGCTACCCACGCTTTCGTATCTCAGCGTCAAAAATGGCCTAGTTAGTCGCCTTCGCTTCTGGTATTCTTTCCAATATCTACGAATTTCACCTCTACACTGGAAATTCTACTAACCCTTACCAAATTCTAGATCACTAGTTTTAAATGCAGTTCCTGGGTTGAGCCCAGGGATTTCACATCTAACTTTTTGATCCGCCTACATACGCTTTACGCCCAGTGATTCCGAACAACGCTAGCCCCCTTCGTATTACCGCGGCTGCTGGCACGAAGTTAGCCGGAGCTTCTTCTTCAACTAATGTCATTATCATCATTGATGAAAGAGTTTTACAACCCTAAGGCCTTCTTCACTCACGCGGCATTGCTGGATCAGGGTTTCCCCCATTGTCCAATATTCCCTACTGCTGCCTCCCGTAGGAGTCTGGGCCGTGTCTCAGTCCCAGTGTGGCTGATCATCCTCTCAAATCAGCTATAGATCGTAGCCTTGGTGGAGCAATTACCTCACCAACTAGCTAATCTAGTGCGGGCTCATCTGAAGGCGATAAATCTTTCTCTTTGCAGACACATCCGGTATTAGCTACAGTTTCCCGCAGTTATTCCGAACCTTCAGGTAGATTCCCACATGTTACTCACCCGTGCGCCACTAGGTCCGAAGACCTCGTTCGACTTGCATGTATGAGGCATGCCGCCAGCGTTCGTTCTGAGCCATAATCAAACTCTTAAGTTAAGTAAATTTGACCGAAGTCAAAAATTACGGAACGTCCGTTAAAGCGGAATACTTCTTGTATAAACAAAAAATATTTGTTGATACGTATTCCATTAACTTTCGTAATTTATTAATTACGAATTGTTGTCTACGTATCTCTTTAGTATCTTATTAACATGTCAAAGAGCATACAAAACCTCAAAAATGATTTAATTTAAGAGAATTTTGTTCTTTTCAAAAGAAAAGAGTAAAGCCTATAATAGTATAAAATTTCCTTGTCAAATCATTAAAAATAAAAAAATTTCCTTATTTTCTGGGGATATTTATTATAGATCAGTAAATTAAATCAAAAAAATAGAGAATCATCTTAAAAATTGGTTGCGGGAGTAGGATTTGAACCTACGACCTTCAGGTTATGAGCCTGACGAGCTACCGGGCTGCTCCATCCCGCGGAAAATTTTCATTTATAACTTTTTGAGTAAATTACAACTAATTTTAAATTATAATGAAGGATTATAAATATTCTTCAATACTAATTAAGAAATTAAGACATTCATATATATAAATTTACTAGTCCGTTTATGAATTTTAAAACCAAATTTTTTATATGCTTCTAATGCATTATTATTATTTTTTTTTAAACCTAAGAATATTTTTGATATATTAAATTGTTTATTTAGATATTCGCTCGTTGCCAAAAAAACTTCTTTAAATACGCCTTTACCTCTGTAATCTGAATTTCCAATTAGTATTCCCATTACGGCAATTTTTTCTTTCAAATCAATTGGCTCGAACTTTATATTTCCTACGTGTTTATTATTGTCTTTATCAAAAATACCTAAAAATAAAACTTTTATAAGGTCAGTGCTATAAATATTTCGTAATTTGTCAGTATATTCTTTACCTAATCCCTCTTCGTGTTTTTTGAAATTAACATCTTTTTTTTTGTTTGCGTTTTCTATAAATTTTTGAAGACTAACTAAATCAGATTCTTTTTTGTTTGATCTGTCAATGTTATTTTTTATATCAACATCGCTCAACCAAGATAAATATTCTTTAGTAGCATCCTTAGAAGTAAGATTTCTTAAATAGAACCTGTTAGTTGTAATTTTAATATTATCCAATTAATTAAAAAGTATGATCACCAGATGAATTACCGCTAAATATATTTGTGTGGCTAAAAAATGCTGATAAATCTGATCTTTTTGATTTTGCAATATACCAAATAAAATCAACATTGTCATTCTTTGGAATAATGTCTGATGATTTTATTGTTAGGGTTTTTTTTGGATATAATTTTTTTTTGAATTTATTTATTAACCCTGAAGAATTATAAAATTCTAGTTCAACATCACTTGAATTACCATCAGGGTTAATAAAATTTAATCCAAGCTTACTCTCATAACTATCAGAACTTAATAATTGACCCCATATATGACTTGTCTTATTTTTAGCTTTAAATACATCATCATTCATTAATGATACATTAATAGAGGAACTTAATGGGTTATTTACTAATTTACTTCCATAAATTAATTGATGATTAATTCTAGTTGGTGCATTCCCATCTTTATTTTTTGCAAAAATAGAAAATGTGTCAATATCAATTAATTCTAAATTATTTTTTTCAGCTATTTGATTTATGTTAATATGAAGTGGCTTCGCAGATGGAGATTTCAAATTATAAATATCAGTTATTTGTCTATTATTTTTCATATATATTTTTAACTCAATTTCTAAATTACTTTCACTCATTATTGGATACATTGAAATTTTATTTATTTGATCTGAAAAAAAAGGATAGACTCTGTATGAGGTGTCATTTGTAAAATATTCTTTTGTTTTACTAGAATCATAATAAGAATGATTAGCACTAAAAGATCTTGTTTTTTTATTTTGTATACCAGCTAAAATTCTGCCAAAAAATAAATTTTGTTTGGGTTGAGTAACTTTTATTGTACCCTTTTCTGTGTAGCCATCTATAAGATCCGATAAATAGAATGTTTTATGAGATAATCTTGGTAATTCTAAATTAATTTTTTTATTAATTGTGATTTTGTCACTTTCATAACTAAAATAAATAGAATCATTTAAATCATTTATACCGGAAGAAATATTTATAAATGTATCGAAGTCATCGTTAACTAAAACATCAAATGAAGCTTCCGACACTTGTATTTTGTTTACAGCATCATCTTCAAAAATGTCATTTAAAATACGATTGTAAGAATGCACAACATTACAAAAATCTTTACCAAGATGATTAATCATTACTGCTGGGAATGGAATAAACAGATTTTTAGAAGAGAAAAATTCAATAATGAAATTATTAAAATCATAATCTGCAAATAAATTGTCTAGATTATATTGATAAACTTTTTTTTCATTTACATCGAATGTTTTGGATGAAAGTCTTGATCCATTTTTATCAATAGCTGAAATCTTAATTACAACATCTAAATTACCTCTTTTTAGTAAAAAATGATTTAAAAAACTGATTATAGTCTGAGTATTTTCTATTTTTGGAACAATTAATGAGGATCGATGAACAGTATTTTCAAAAGGTAGGGCATGATAAGCCTTTCTATTTTTCTCAACATCTAAAAAAGGTTTCATAATTAAATTATTTATAACAAAAAGCTAAGTTTCACAATAATCAAATATTTATAATTTTTATTATTTTGAAACATCAAGTGTAGAATTCTTTTATAGAATTACAAACATAATCAATTTCTTTCTGAGTTAAGTCCACAGATGATGGAAGCCATAAACCTTGTTTTCCTACAAGATTCGAAACTCTGAAATTTTCTTTTTCATTAAAAACTTTCTGTCTATTTAATGGAGGATACATATCTCTTGTTCCAATACCTTTATCGTATAAATATTTTTTAAGTTTATTTTTTTTTGTTAACAAGCAATCAACAAATAATGGGCTAGTGTAATTTAAATTATGTTCATAAAACTTTATGTTTGTTAAATCTTTTAGAGATTTTTTATAATATTTAAAAATTTTCTTTTTAATTTTTATTCTTTTTTTTATTTTTTTTAATTGCTCTATCCCAATTACAGATTGAATATCAGTAAATTTAAAATTGTATCCCATAGAATCATGTAAGTCTATGCCTGGTTTTGGTCTCCCAAAATCTTTTATTTTTTTAATTGATTTTGCTATTTTAGAATCATTTGTGACTATTAATCCACCTTGACCAGTTGAAATTATTTTATGCGGCGTTAAAGAATATATTCCCGTTAATCCAACTGTGCCAATACTTCTTCCATCTGGATAAATTGATCCAAGAGATTGTGCAGCATCTTCAATAAGTACTAAATTATTTTTTTTACAAAAATTTTCATATTCTTGAATATGAGTTTTAGGATATCTTCCATTTGGACTAACTAAAATAATTGCTTTTGTTCTGCTAGAAATTTTATTTTTAACATTATTTAATTCAAGACAAAGAGTGGCTTCCTCAACATCAACAAATACTGGTTTAGCACCCAAGATTGCTATAGAATTTGCTGTTCCAATCATTGTATAATTTGGAATAATAACTTCATCTCCAGCATTGACTCCACTTGCTATTGCAGAAATGGTAAGTGCTATAGTTCCGTTATTAGTAGCAATACAATGTTTTGAATTCGTAAAATCTGCTATTTTTTTTTCAAAATATTTTGTTTTTTCATATTCTGTAAGCCAACCGTTTGATAACATATAATCATTTAATGCTTTTCTTTCTTCTTTTCCTATGCTTGGTTTTATTTGGAAAATAAATCTATTTTTTGATTTTGACTTCATTAAATCAAATTATTTAATTATTGATTCAACCCTGAAGGTATCTTTTTCATAATCTTTACCACCTCTCAAACCTTCACTAAATGCAATAAAATCACATCCTTCTGATAGGATTTTAAGAGCATGGATTTCATAATTAGGTGTAGTAACAAAATCTCCTTTTTGCATTAGTATATGTTGTGCAGGCTCATTGCTATTTAATTTTTTGTACCAATACTCTAAACTACCTTTGGTAATTAAAATATGCTGAGTTGCATCTTTATGGTAGTGATTTCCCCTTATAACATTAGGCTTAGAAGTTATCATTGCTATATGTTTAATATTATGATTATAAAAAATATCTTTTATTTTCCCTCTGTTGTCTTCGTGTAACTCTAATTGATTTGAGGTATCATGATCACACAAGTGCCAAATATTTTTATTTTCCATATTTATTTCTTATACAAATAAATCCATTTTAAAAATAAAAAATTATATTTTTTTTGCTTCTAAATTTAAATGTATTGGCAAACCATTACGGTCTTTGTAAGGAATAAACGCTTTAGAGTAGTCATCATAATCTTCAGGAAATACTTCAAAAGGATCGAAATGGTCTATTTCGGTAAAACCATTTTTTAACAAAACAGAAGATAGAAGGTTATAATCATAAACAATCTTGTGATACAATTTTAATGGTTTTTTTGTTTCGACTATCGATATTTTTCCAAATAAAGGACCTAATATTCCTTCTGATAAAATATCTTTATTTTTTAAGTATACTTTAATTATTGACTCAAAGTTTGGAACAGAAGTTCTCAAAATACCTCCTGATTTAAGTGTTCTATTCCATTCTTGTAAAACTAAATCTACTTCTTCAAGATCAAAATATTCTAAAACACCACATGAATAAATAACTTCGACAGAATTGGATTTTATCATGGGGAGTTTTTCAACAGTACTGTAAAAATCAATATGAGAATGTTGATCTATATCTATGTGAGTATATCCCTTTAAATATCTTTTGCCACAGCCAAGATGGAGTTTCATTTATATTATGATACACTAATAAACTTAATTTTTGAATTAATATTTTTTAAGTTTTTTTTAATCTTATCGGCAATGTTCCAAGATAAAATTAATGCGAAAACATTTTTGTAATTTTTAAAAATATTATCATCTTCTATCTTTATACGCGAAAGAGGAGTTAATTTCCCTTTTTTATGAATAGATGTGTCAGTAATAAATGAGATAATAGAACTATTTAAACCATGATAATTTAAAAAAGTATTAGCTTTTGCTGCTGCGCCTACAGCTATAATTATAGAATCTTTTTTCTTTAATGCAAGTAATCTTGAAATTAATTTAATTTTATCTCGCCCTATTTCATTAGAAAATTTTTTATAAAAATCTAAATTAAAACAATTTGATTTTTTTTCTAAATTAATTTGAGAGGAAATTTTTTTTCTTACATTATTATTATTTTTAATATTACTTACAAAAACCCTTAATGATCCACCATGATAATTAACAATATCAAAATCATTTATGTAAAGTTTATTTTTTTTAAATAAGTAGTTTAAGGATTTAATTGTAAAATAACTTATATGTTCATGATAAATTTGATCATATTTTTTATAATTAATACTATTTAGCCAATAAGGTACTTCAAATACAAACGTTCCTTCAGATTTTAATACTTTTTTGATAGATTTAACAAAATTCAAAGGATTATCAGAATGATTAAAAACATTATTTGCAATAATTAAATCAGCTTTACCATATTTTTTTAAAATTTTATTTGAAGTATCGATATCAAATATTAAATTTTCAGTTCGAATCTTATTTTTATTTGCGATTCTTGTCATATAACTTGATGCATCTATTCCAAGTACTAAATTTTTATTTTTTTTAAATAATTTTAGCAGATATCCATCATTCGAACCAATTTCAAAAATTAGTTTATTACTACCGACATTAAGTTTTTTATGAATATCGCCATAAAAACTTTTCCAATGGTTCTTTGCAAAATCGGAATTTGATGACGTATAAGAATAATCAAATTTATTATACCTTTCATTAGTCGGTGTTTCTATTTTGGTTTGTATATTTCCACAATTTGAGCAAAGCTGGACAATCAAAGGGTATATGTCTTCACTCTCATAAATTCTTTCCCTATTTATAAATGTGTCTGCAAATGGGTGCATTCCCAAATTTATTATATCATTAATTTTTTTTTGATTGCAAATTAGACAATTTTTTCTTTCCATATTATTTATCCTTAATTTTTAAATAATATTTTATAGTTTTTAATAATCCGTTATCTAATTTTGTTTTTGGAGACCAATTATAGTATTTTTTTATTTTAACTGAACTTAATATTTTAATCTTTGATCCATCAATCATTTTTTTGTTATAGATTAATTTACCTCTGTATTTGCTAATTTTTTTAATTTTTTCTGATAAATTTTTTATAGATATCCCCTGGTTAGTTCCAATGTTAATAATCTCATTGTTTTTAAGAAAATTATTTTTTTTTGCAATTTTAAGAATTATTTCAACTGCATCATCTATGTATAACCACTCTCTAATTGGTTTTCCAGAACCCCAAATTTCAACCTTAGGAATAGCATTAATCTTTGCATCTACAATTTTTGTAATTATTCCACCTAAAGCGTGAGATCTAATTGGTGAAAAATGATCTCCTGGCCCATATAAGTTTGGTAAAACAAGATGAAGAGATTGAAAGGAATATTTCTGTTGAAATGCAAAACAGGCTGTTTCAATTATCTTTCTTGACATTCCATAGACTAAAACTGATTCATGAATTTTGCCATCCCACCAATTATCCTCAAAATATTTCTCATATTTTGACGGGTATGCACAATTAGGCATTATATTAATAAATTTTTTAATTTTATTTTTAGCAACTATTTTTGTTATGTTTAGTGACATTTGCATATTGTCTTCAAATACTTTTACAGCATTTTTTTTTACAAATTGTATTCCCCCTACATAAGCTGCACAATGTATTATTAAATCTGGATTAATTTTTTTTATATATGAATTAGATTTTGAATAATTTCTTAAATCTTGGCCATTAGATTTATTAAATTTATAAACTTTATAATTTTTATTTCTATAAAATTTATCAAATAGTTTTTTACCTAAAAAACCTGAACTACCAGTTATTATTACTTTGATGTTTTTCTTCATATATAGTTATTTTTAAAGTTATACTATAAATAAGAAATAAGAATATATATAATTTAAAAAATGAATAATCAAAAATACTTAGTTTTAAAAAAATATAAATATTCAAAAAATCATTTCTATTTAACAAGTATAGATCCAAAATATATGGAAAAAATAAGAAACTGGAGAAATGATCAAATTGATATACTAAGGCAAAACAAGGTAATAAATAAAAAGGAACAGAAAAATTATTTTATAAATTATATACACAAAGAAAAAAATGTATTTAGGCCAAAAAATATACTTTTGTGCTTTTTTTATAAAAAAATATTAATTGGATACGGAGGCATAGTTCATATCTCCTGGAAAAATAGGTGTGGGGAAATCTCTTTTCTTTTGGATACAAAAATAAAGGAAAATCAAAAAAAATTCAAAACTTATTTTGTAAATTTCAAGGATATATTATTTGATATTGCCTTTAAAGAACTGAAATTAAATAAACTTACTACAGAAACTTTCTCACATAGAAATATTTTTTTAGAAATATTAAATGAGAATGGATTTAAATTTGAAGGATATTACAAAAATCAGTACAATAAAAATGATAAAAATATTCATTCAATTAAACATTCATATTATAAAAGAACAATATCAATAGATAAAAAACTTAATGTACTATTTTCGAGTTCTAGCAATAAATTAATTCTTATCAAATCGTTAGAAAATGCCTTATCGAGATTAACTAATAGGTTTGAAATTATTTTAGGAGATTCGAATTTAAAATCAGTATCTAAGAACTATGGTTATAAATTTTGGCACATGCCAAAAACTGAAGATAAAAATATAAATACAATACTTAAATATTGCATAAAAAATAGAATTAATATTATTTTTCCTACAAGAGACTCTGAATTAATGTTTTGGTCTAAAAATATAAAATTATTTGAAAAATATAATATCAAAATTGTTGTTTCTAAATTAAAGTATTTAGATATCTGCTTAAATAAATTAAAATTTTATCAATATTGTAAAAAAAATAATATTGACTCAATAGAAACCTTTGAAAATTTAAAAAATATAAAACATAAATATTTAGTTATTAAAGATAAGTTAGGATCCGGATCAAAAAAAATAGGAATTAAAATTAAAAAAAATGAAATAAAAAAATTTATGAATTATATTAAAAATCCAATTTTCCAGAAATATGAAAATGGAAAAGAAATTACAATTGATGCTTATTTTAATAAAAAAAATACGCTAGTAAATTTTATAATGAGAGAGAGAAATCTAATAATAGATGGTGAATCTAAGATTACATCAATTTATAAAAATATAAAAATCAAAAATAAAATTAAAAAAATTCTATCAAAATTTAAATTTTTTGGTCATATTAATTTACAAGCGTTTGTAAAAAAATCATCGCTGAAAGTTATTGAAATTAATCCTAGATTAGGTGGATCCTCTGTTTTCTCAATTATTAGGGGCTTGGATAGTTTTTATTGGAGTCTCTTGGAGAGTAATAATAAAAAATTAAAAATTAAAATGATAGAAAATAAAAAAATAAAAAAAATAATTAAATATGAAAGTTTTATAATTGAATAAAATAGTTATTTTTGATCTAGATGATACTTTGTATATTGAAAAACAATTTGTATTCAGTGGACTCTCTGCGGTATCGAATTTTATAAAAAAAAAATATAAAATAAACAGTTTAAAAACATTTAATGATTTAAAAAATTACTACACTAAAAAAGAAAGAGTCAACATACTTGATTTTATATTAAAAAAAAATAATGTATTTAATAAGAAAAATCTAATACAATTAATTAATATTTATAGATCTCATAAACCCAATATAAAAATAGACAATAAAAATAAAAATATTTTATTTAAATTGAGTAAAAAAAATAATATTTATTTAGTAACTGACGGAAATAAGTTAGTTCAAAAAAATAAAATTGAAGCCTTAAAAATTAAAAAATTTTTTAAAAAAATTTTTATTACACATCAATATGCTATTAAATATTCAAAACCTTCACTTTTTTGCTTTAATATTATTAGAAAATTAGAAAAATGTAATTGGAACGATTTAATATATATTGGTGATGATCCAAATAAAGATTTTTTAAATTTAAATATAAAGAAAGCTATTACAATAAGAATAAATCAAGGTAGATTTAAAAATATATCTATTGAAAAAAAATATGAAGCTAAATATGTATTTAATAATTTAAAAAATGCTATCATTTTTTTAAAAAATAAAAATTATATAAAATTATGAAAATTAAAAATATAAAAATTGGACTCAATTACCCTCCTTGTATAATTGCAGAAATTTCTGGAAACCATAATCAATCATTAGAAGTAGCATTGAATTTGATTGATAAAATTAAAGAAGCAGGTATTAAGTTTGTAAAAATACAAACTTATACGCCTGACACTATAACTTTAAATTCAAATAAAAAAGATTTTCTTATAAATTCAAAACATTCTTTATGGGGTAAAAAAAAACTCTATGATTTATATAAAAAAGCATACACTCCTTGGGAGTGGCACAAGATAATTTTTAAAAAATGCAAAGAATTAAATTTAATATGCTTTAGCAGTCCATTTGATGAAACTGCTGTTGATTTTCTTGAGGAATTAAGTGTTCCCCTTTATAAAATAGCTTCTTTTGAGGTAACTCATATTCCTCTTATAAAAAAAATTGCTGCTACAAAAAAACCAGTGATATTATCTACAGGTATGGCAACAATAAAAGAAATTAGAAATGCTATAAAAATTCTTGAATCCTATGGAAGTAAAAATTATGCTATATTAAAATGTACTAGTAATTATCCAGCAAGTCCAAAAGATTCAAATATTTTGACTGTTAAAGATATGAGACAAAAATTTAAATGTGAAGTTGGTATTTCAGATCATACTCCAGGTATCGGTGTGGCTTTATCTTCTATTGCTTTTGGTGCAAGTATAATTGAGAAACATATAACTTTAGATAGAAATAATGGAGCAGTAGATTCAAAATTTTCTCTTGAACCTGATGAATTTAAACTTTTAAATATCGAAACCTTAAGAGCTTGGCAATCAATAGGGAAAATTAAATATGGACCTACAAAAAGTGAAATGCCATCTTTAAAACATAGAAGATCAATATATTTAGTAAATGATTTGAATAAAGGTGATAAAATAAAAAAAGAGGATATAAAAGTAGTGAGACCTAGCACTGGACTTGAACCAATATATTATGAGAAAATAATTAATAAAACAGTTAATAGAAATTTAAAAAAAAATTCGCCACTTAAAAAAAAATATTTTAATTTTTTTAACAAAAAATAATTTATTTTATGACTATGTTAATTTCAGTTATTACACCAACTTTAAATAGTCATAAATATATTGGAGAATGTATTAAAAGTGTTGAAAATCAAAATTTTAATAATTATGAACACATTATTATTGATGGTGGAAGTCAAGATAATACCATAGCTATTTGTAAAAAATTCAAAAATTTAAATTTAATTATTAAAAAAGGTTCGAGTGTATATAAAGCTTATAATATAGGGATTAGTAGAGCAAAAGGTGAATTTATATTTATTTTAAATTCTGACGATAAATTGGAAAATAATGCTTTTAAAAAATTTCTTGAATCTTACAATAAAAATAAAGAATGTGATTTGTATGCATCAAATGGTTTAGAATTTGAAACACTTACAAATAAAATTTTACGTAAAAGATACTTTACAAATTCAAAATTTTTTTCAAGAGGAATAATTAAATTTAATAGTCAGTCAATATTAGGATGTTATATTAAAAAAGATATATTTAAAAGATTAGATTATTTCAGCTTACTTTATTCAATTTCTGCAGATAAAAAATTTTTAATTAATCTTGGTTCATTAAAGATGAAATGCATTAATATAAATCATTTTTCATATTTGATTAGGTCACACAGTGAATCAATAACTTTTGGAAAAAAAAATCAAAAATTAATTTTAGAAACGATAAATCAGAATTTAAAGATAATTTATTCTCAACTTGAACTTGATGGTATTCCTTTGGGGGTAAAGTATTTTTGCGTATCAGTTCTTTTATATAGAAAAATTCAATTAATGAGAATAAATATTAAAAATAAGGATATTCATTTTTTAATAAATATTTTAAGTGCTGTGCCTAATATTTTATATTTAATAGTTTATTTTATTCCTTTAAACATCTATAAAATAATTATATCTCTAAATAAATAATTTAGTATGAAAAAAGCATTGATCTCTGGTATTACTGGCCAAGACGGCTCGTATTTGAGTGAATTTTTACTTAGTAAAAAATATGAAGTTCATGGAATAATTAGAAGGAATAGTTCATTTTCTACATCTAGAATTGATCATCTACTATCAAATAATAAATTTAAACTTCATTATGGTGATATGGTAGATTCAACTAATTTAAATTCAATAGTAAATAAAATTTTACCAGATGAAATATACAACTTAGCTGCACAAAGCCATGTTAAAGTTTCTTTTGAAATTCCTGATTACACAGCCCAAGTTGATGCATTAGGAACACTAAGATTGCTTGATATAATTAGAAAGCAAAAAAAAACTATAAAGTTTTATCAAGCTTCAACTAGTGAGTTGTACGGAAACACAAAATCCTTTCCACAAAATGAAAAAACACCTTTTTCACCCCGTTCACCATATGCAATAGCCAAGCTATACTCATACTGGATTGTTAAAAATTACAGAGAAGCATATAATTTGTTTGCTTGTAATGGAATATTGTTTAATCATGAATCTCCAAGAAGAGGTGGAACATTTGTAACAAAAAAAATAATTGAACAAGCTATAAAAATTAAATCAGGTAAGGCTGAAGAATTGATCTTGGGCAATTTAAACGCAGTTAGAGATTGGGGCTATGCAAAAGATTATGTAGAACCTATGTGGTTAATGTTGCAAAAAAAACAACCTGATGATTATGTAATAGCCACAGGAATTGGTACAAGTGTTAGAGAATTTGTGACTAAAACATTTGCCTATCTTGGGATAATAATAAAGTGGCGAGGAAAAGGTTTAAATGAACAAGGGATTGACGCTAAAACAAAAAAAGTAATTGTTCGAATTAATAAGAAATATTTAAGGCCGACTGAAGTTGACAAATTAATTGGAAATTCTTCCAAGGCAAAGAAACAATTAAATTGGAAACCTAAAACTACAGTTGATGAATTAATTGAAATAATGATTAATAATAGTCAAAAAAATAATTAAAGAAAAATGTCTTTAAATAAAGATATATTAATTTTATTTGCTCCTAACTTTAGAAAAATGGGGTGTGAACTTGCACAGGGTTATTTAAAAAAAAATCAAAATTCCAAAATTTATGCTTTATGTGATGGACAAAAGGAGGTTTCAGAAGAAATAAAACAAACACTTGGTAATGATCTAGAGGAGATATGGGATTTAGAAAGCGAAGAAGAAAAGTGGGATTTAGATAACCCAATCATTAATTATAAAGATAAATTAATAGATAAATATTTAGGCTATGACTATTTAGGAAAATTAATAGTTTCAGATAGAAAAATTGGTTTTGGTTTTGTTCGTGGAGCTTTAGTACGTAGTGATAAAATGAAAGATAAAATATCAAAAAATTCAATTTATTATCCAAGAAACTATTGCTTAAACTTATTTTATTTTATTAACAAAATCTTAGATTTATCAAAACCAAAAGTTGTGTTTTGTTATGCTATTGCAAGCAGTATAACTTTAATTTTAGCAGACTTATGTAAAATAAAAGGAATTACTTTCACTACTATAAAGTCTTCAAGGATAGAAGATTATTTTTTTATTGATACGAATTATAATGCAAGATTTGAAGTTATTGAAAATAAATTAAATAAAAAAAATAAAACAATTAATGAGAATAATTTAACTAAAAAGATAATAAGTAGGTTTTATAAATCTCCTTTAATGCCAGATTATCAAGTAAAAAAAATTGAATTTATAAAAAAAAATTCTTTTTTAATTATGTTTTTAAAAGTAATGAAAAATTTTGTTAGGTATCTTTTATCTTTTATTTTTAGTAAAAATTATGAGTTTTATAGATTAAAAAGATCATTCTTTGAATTTAAAATAACTTTTAATAAACTATTTATTCAAAAAAAATATTTTAAAAATGAATTACCAAAAAAACAAAAATTTATTTTTTTTACGCTTCAAGTAGAACCAGAAGCATCAATTTCAATATATTCACCTTATCAAAGTGACCAGATTGGTATCATAGAGGCATTGGCTAAAAGTGCTCCATCAGATATGATTATTGTTGTTAAAGAACATATTCCAATGTTAGGAAGACGGCCAAAAGATTATTATAAAATTATATCTAAAATCCCAAGAGTTCTATTAATAAATACTTATTTCAACAGCATAGAAATATTGAAAAAATCAGAAATTGTAGCAACGATAAGTGGTACGATAGCCTGGGAAGCATTAATGTTTAAAAAGAAGGTAATGATATTAGGTGACTCACCCTACCTATGTTTTAAAAATGGAATTGTGCAAGCAAGATTTTATGAAGATTATTCCAAGGCAATTAAAAAACTAATTGATATGCAAATTGTTAAAGATGAGGAAATAAAAAAATTTATTAATTGCGTATTAGACATATCTTTTAAAATGGACTCAGGTTTAATTTGGAGAGGAAACTATGATTCATTTTCTAAACATGAAAGAAAATTATGTATAAAGAATATTCTTTCATCAATTGAGTCGATTCTTACTTAATAAAAGGATGTGGTAGCGGAGGAGGGATTTGAACCCCCGACATCACGAATATGAGCCGTGCGCTCTGACCAACTGAGCTACTCCGCCAATAAAATGTATAAAATTATTTATATATATTATAAGTATAATTAAACAAAATAAATAAATCTTTAACTTAAACAATGATCAAAAATAACAGTTTTTTAATTAATTTTTTTTTATCATCCTCGAGTAAATTATTTTCAAGCATTGGTTTAATAACATTTAATATAATAATTATATATTTTACTAATAAAGAGATCTTAGGCACTTTAACAACAGCCATATCTCTTATTACTTTTTTAAGTATATTTTGTAAATTTGGTCTTAATCATGCAACATTAAGATTATCCAGTATTTTTTTTGAAAAAAAAGATATACTAAAAATTAATCAAATTATTTTAACAGCTTTAATTTTATCTGGATTAATAAGTATAGTTATATCAGTTTTAATTTTTTATTTTGAAAAAGAGATTGCCACATATTTTTATAATGACAAAAATATTAGAGGAGTTTTAAAGATATTTGCTATTTCTTTGCCTATTTTTACTTTTATTCAATTACAAAAGTCCTTAATCAAGTCTTTTAAGCTTCCAGCATTAGCTAATTTTTCTGACATCGGTTCTTTATTATTCTTGTGCTCAACAATGATTTTATTTTTTGAATTTATCCAATTTAATTTAAATGTTTACAGGATTTCATTATTTTTTTTATTTTCTTGTTTATTTACGTTTAGTTTTAATAACTTTATTTTATTTTATTTAGTAATCTCAAAACTAGAATTAAATAAAAATAATAAACATGGTTTTTTTTTAGAATTTAACAATTCTTTTATTAAATCTCTAAGAGATTACTTTTCTATAGACTTTGTGAACTACATAATAGTTTGGGGTTCAATTTTCATATGTACTTTTTTTTATTCTCCTGCAACTATAGCATCATTTAGCTCAACATATTGGCTTGCATATAGTTTATTATTTTTTCCACTTGTTTTAAATTCTATATTCGCACCAGATTTTGCTATAGATTCTTATGAAAATAAAAAAATATCTTTAAAGAACAGTTTTTATAAAAATCGTAATATTTCACTATTAATCACTTTTCCAATTTTTATTATTTTATTTATATTTTCTGAAAATCTTCTTAAATTAATTTTTAGTATTGAAATGTATGAGTTTACTTATGTTTTAAGAATACTCTTATGTGGCTCTTTTTTGAGAATTATTTTTGGACCTCAAGTTTTATTTTTAAACATGACTGATAGGCAGAGTATAGTTCGTCGCGTTACTGTATCAATAGCTATCTTGCAGATAATTTTAATATTATTAGCAGTGATTTATTTTGATTTAATAGTTTTGTCAGTTGCATTTTTATTAACAAATTTAATAAAACATATATTTTTGTTTTTTGAATTAAAGAAATATTTTCGTTTAAATTAATGAATCTAAGAACTGAATTATTTGATCAAGTTAATAGACAAAAAATTAATTATGTTATTTGGAAAAATATAAATTTGTTAGATAAATTTTTAAACGGAGAAGAAAATTTAGATATCTATGTAGAAAATAGTCAAAAAAAACAATTTGATAGTATTTTAAAAAAAAATAATTGCTTAAAGGTTCTTTCAACAACAATAAATCATAAAGAAATTGATCATTATTTATATTTTTTTAATGAAAAAATTTTACATATACATGTGTATTTTAAATTATTTACCGGAAATTCTATTTCCAAAAATTATGATTTAACAAATTTCTGTGATTTTTTTGAAAATAAATTTTTTAACGAAAAATATGGTTTGTGGATAATGGATTATAATTTGCAAATGATATTATTTAAAATAAGGATAGCTATTAAAAATTATACTTTTTTAGGAAGATATTTAATTAATAGAGATTTAATAAATTTGAAAGAAGAATATACATTCTTAAGTTCTAACTATAATTCAAATAGAATTACTAAAATACAAAACAATATTATTAATTTGGAAATTAATCCTAATAGTTTATCATATTCTTATTCTGAGAAAAAAAAAATTTATTATCATCTTAAATTATATAGATCAAAAAGTATATTCAGAACAACAATTGATGAAATAATTTTTTTATACAAAGTTGTATTAAAAAAAATATTCAAGTTAAAAAAATTTAGATTAAAAAATAAAATGATAATTTTCATTAGTGGTCCAGATGCATCTGGAAAAAGTACAATTTCTTTAAAATTAAAAAATATATTCAATAATTATCTTAATACAAAAATATATAATATTGCCAAACCTTATCCATCAACTTTAATAAGTTTTTTTATTAAAAGAAAATATTTTAGTAATAAGAAAAAAAAATACAAAATGAATAAGACTAGTAATCTTAATGAAGTGAGTATAAAAAATATTATTAAAGATTTAAATTTATCATTTTTACGTTTTATTTATAGCATATTAATATTTAGATTTAGTTTTTTCAAAAATATTTTAATTTTTGATAGGTATGTCTCAGAAAATATTAATCATATTAACGGCCCTAGAATTAATATAAGAAATAAAAAATATTTGAAATTTTTTTCATCTTTAGAAGTGTTTTTTTATAAAAAAATTAAGACTTTAGATCTTGAATATAAATTAAATACAAGTTTAGATGAATGCCTTCTTAGAAATAATTTGAGAAAAAAAAATGTTATTAAAACTTCCAAAGAGGTATCTGATAGATTTTTACAATTTCAAAAAAGCAAGTTTAAAGTTAATAAAACTATTATAATTGATAACAATAAAGATATTAAAATATCTGTTAATGAAATTATGAAAAACATATTTATTTATTACCATGAAAATTATTGAACTTTACGGATACTCTGGTTCAGGAAAAAGTTATTTAGCTAAACATTTAAATAAAAAAAAATTATTTGATTTAAAATTTATAGAAATATCTAGAAAGAATAAAGTTAATAGATTAATTTATAAAATCTATTTTTTATTTAATTGTAAATTTTCTGATATTATTTTTGTTTTTAAAATTCACAAATTTTTTAAATTCAATAAAATATTAGGAAAAATTAAAAATATATTTAGTCTTTTTTATGTTATTGGCTTCATGAGAAATACAATAAGAAAAAATAAGTCAGTTATTATAGATCATGGCATTTTTCAGTGTGTTTTTTCATGTTTTTTACAAAATAAAAATTCCAATATAAATATAATAAATTCTACTATATTTGAAAAATATTTTTATGAAATATTTACAGAGGTAGAATTTGAAATTATTGCAATGGAAACAGATTTACAAATTATAAAAAAAAGACTTGAAAAAGATTCTAACATCAAAAATTTATATTTTTTACAAAAAAATGAAAATAAAATTAGAAAAATTTACTATTATATATTTGAAATAGTAAATAAGATTAATTGCCATAATTTTAATTTTAAAGTAATTAAGTAATATTAAGCTTTGTATGAATAAAGATAGTGCATCATTTTGTATATCAATTGATTTAGAGTTAGCTTGGGGTGTTTCTGATAAATTAAATGAATTTTATTTGAATCATGCAATAAATTCTGAAAGGCTTATTTGCAATAAGCTTATAGAGATATTTGATAATTATAAAATTCCTGTTAGTTGGGCAACTGTGTCAGCTTTGTTAGATGAAAATAATAAAAATATCAGTATTGCAGACAAAAAGGCTTGGTATGCACCAGATATAATCGATAAAATATTAACTTCAAAAATAGATCATTTAATTGCGTCACATTCTTACGCACATTTAAATTTTAAATTAAGTACCAAAAAAGAAATTGAAAAAGATTTTGAAAAATCAAATTTTTTTTTTAGCAAATTTGGAATTAAAACAAATTCTTTAGTTTTTCCAAGAAATCAAGTCCACCATATTGATATTTTGAATAAATTTAATTATAAATTCTACAGAAGCATTGATAAAAGTTGGTATAAGAGAGTAAGTAAGTTTAATAATTTTGCTGGTAAAATTTCAAATATAATTGATAAGACTATTCCAATTAAGTCAAATACAATAAAACCAATTGTAGATAATTATAACTTAATTGAAGTTCCATCATCTTTACTTTTAATTAGTAGAAATGGTCTTAAAAATATAATAACAAATGCATCAATGTATCGTAAAATAAGATTAGGCATTGATGAAGCTATAAAGAAAAAAGAGTGTTTTCATTTATGGTTTCATCCATCTAATTTTTATACAAATAGTAAAAAACAATTTTTACTTCTTAATAAGGTTTTAAAATATGTAAGTGATAAAAGAGAGGTAGGACAAATAAAGGTAATTAAACTTAATGAATTTAATGTTTAGATATTAAAACTTTCTCCACATCCGCATGTATTTTTTTCATTTGGATTATCAAAAACAAATCGAGACGCAAGTTTATCTTCTCTATAATCCATAACTGATCCAAGTAAGAACATAGTAGCTTTTGGATCAATTAAAACTTTAGTTCCATGTTGAGATATAATTTCAAAATCTTTTAAATCAGATGAATTACCGAAATCCAATTTGTAAGAGTATCCACTACATCCAGACTTATCAATTCCAATAATAATAGAATCCATTCCATCAGGTGCATTAGATAAAATAGTCTTTAATCTGTTAGCGGCATTAGAGGTAATGGATAATAAGTTATTCATAATTTCATTATAAATTAAATTAAAAAATATCTAAAGCAAGTTTTGCTTCTTCGGACATTAAATCTTTATGCCACTTTGGATACCAAACCAAAGAAACTTCTATAGAATTTAGGTTTGATAATTTTTCGACTGATTTTCCTACACTTTCAGGCATAGTTCCTGCAACTGGGCAATTTGGATTAGTTAGAGTCATTTTAATTTTAATATCATTATTATCATTAATCTTGATTTCGTATATTAAACCTAAATCATATAAGTTGACTGGTATTTCAGGATCAATAACAGTCCTAATGCATTTTATGACTTGTTCTTTGTTAATCTTGGAGATGATGTTTGAATTGTTGAATTTTTTTATATAACTTGTGTTTTTATCTGGTAAAAAATCTTTTAGTTGTTTTTCTTCCATTTGTTATAATAAGATTTTTGTTATCTCATGAATGCTGTCTACTAAAAAATCAACATCATCTTTTGTATTATATACTCCAAATGAAATTCTAGAAGTTCCAGTTACATTAAAATGCTTCATAAGAGGTTGGCAACAATGATGTCCTGTTCTTATTGCTATGTTTTTTTTATCTAACATTGCACCTAAATCAGAATTATGTACTCCTTTAATATTAAAAGAAATGATTGCACCTTTATTTTTATTTGATCCATATATTTTAATATTATTGATTTTTGAAAGTTTTTCATAAGCATAATTATGAAGTTTCATTTCGTGATGATAAATAATATTTGGATCAACATCATCCATAAAATTTAAAGAATAAGAGAAACCTATAACTGGTGCAATAGGAGGAGTACCTGCCTCAAATTTTTCGTACCCGCTTGCATATGTACTTTTATCAATATCTACATCATGAATCATTTGCCCGCCCCCTTGGTAAGGAGTAAATTCATCTATCCACTTATCTTTCATATACAGTATACCTAGACCTGATGGGCCATACATTTTATGGGCAGAAAAAACATAAAAATCAGGATCTAAATCTTTTAAATCAACTTTTTTGTGAGGGGCAAATTGACAACCATCTAATAGAAGCGGTATATTCTTTTTTTTGGCAATTTCTTTTACTGTATCAAAATTCGTTATTGATCCTGTAACATTTGACATGTGGGTTAATGTAATTAATTTAGTTTTTGAATTAATTTTATAGTTTAGTTCATCATAATTAATCTCACTATTTTCGTTTAACCCTAGAGGGATAATTTTTATCTTTTTTTCAATTAGATGCCAAGGTATCAAATTAGCATGGTGTTCAAGATAACTTAAGATTATTTCGTCACCATCTTCTAAAAATCTTTTAGACATACAAGATGCAATTAAATTTATACCCTCAGTTGCACTTTTAACAAAAATAATATTTTTTTCTGATGTATTTAAGTAATCTGCAACTTTTTTTCGAGCATCTTCAAACTTTTTTGTTAACTTTGAACTTAATTCATAATTACCTCTATGAATATTTGCATATTCATTTCTGTAACAGTTGTTGGTGGCTTCAATCATTTCATCAACTTTTAATGCTGATGCGGCGGTATCTAAAAAAACTAGATTAGGATTTTTTTTGAATACAGGAAATCTTGATTTTAAATTTGAAATATTCATTTCACCTTACTTAAGTATCTTACTAGTTTCTTTTGTATTATTTCAGACATTTGTTCATTATCAATACTATTTAATTCTTCATTAATAAATGATGATATCAATATTTTTGTTGCTGCAATTTTACTCATACCTCTAGAACGAAGATAAAAAATAGCATTTTCGTCTATAGGGCCAATAGTAGAGCCATGACTACATTTAACATCATCAGCATATATTTTTAATTCAGGTTTAGAAAAATAAGATGCATTATCAGATAAAAGTATCCCTTTGCTAAGTTGATATCCTTCTGTTTTTTGTGCCACTTGATCAACATGAGTGTTGCTAAAGTATGTTGCTTTGGAACGATCGTTTAAAATACCTTTATAAACTTGATTACTTTTGCAATCTTCGGCTAAATGCTTAACAAATGTTTTGTTGTTAGATGTATTATTATCTTTTAGAAAAAAAATTCCTTGTAGGTCCGCTTCTGAATTAGCTTCAATTAACTCAGAATAATGAAAATTTCTTACGTAGCCTTCTGAAAAATTATATACTTTTTGGTTATAGGTAGAATTTTTTTTACATGAAGAATGAGTTGTTATTATTAAATTATGATTGGGAGAATTGTCTTGAATTAGAAAATGATTTAACTGAGATTTTTTTTCTAATTTAATTACATTTAATATATTTGATGTAGAACTATTTTTATTTTCAAATTCTTCAATAAGATTTAAGGATGATCCCTCTTCACAAATATAATTATTTTTTTGAAAAATGGTTAAATCATCATCAGTTATAATGTTTGATATTTTAATTTTTATGTTGTTATTTTTTTTTATAACAATCTTAAAACCACTATTTAAAAATAATGAATTTAGATTTACAAAATGATCATTATTTTCAATTGTATCATTTTTAGAAAAATCATTGTAATCTTCATCTAAAATTTTAGTAATTTCAATTTTATCATCTTTAAAACTCGAACACTGTCCATTAACAGAAACTATTGAATAACTATTTTCCTGATTATTGTTTATTACTGATGTTTCTTCAGGGATCAAATATTTATACTTAAAATCAATAAAGTTTTTTAGATTTATATTTTTAAGACTTTCATTATTTTTTTTATCAAATCTATCATTTTCAAAAATATTTATTAATTTTTCTCTATGAATTTGAATATCTTTGTTTTCTGAAAAAAAAATATTTTTTTTATTTTTTTGATAATTATCTTGGATATTCATTACTGAAATTTTTGAAATCCATCTTTTTCTATTTCAGCAGCAATTTCAGATCCTCCTGATTTAACTATAGAACCATTTACCATAACATGAACATAATCTGGTTTAATATAATCCAAAAGTTTTTGATAATGAGTAATGATTAAAAATGAATTTTCTTTTGTTTTAAGTTTATTAACCCCATCAGTGACGATTTTAAGAGCATCAATATCCAAGCCTGAGTCTGTTTCATCTAAAATAGCTAAATCTGGATTCAGAATACTCATTTGTAAAATTTCGTAACGTTTTTTTTCACCTCCAGAGAAGCCTGTATTAACTGATCGTTTAAGCATATCAATATTTATACCTAAATCACTAGCTTTAGATTTTAAAAGCTTAGCAAATGATAAATTATCAATTTCTTCTTCGTTCTTACGTTTTCTTTTTGAATTAATTGCAGAGTGTAAAAATGGAGTAATATTTACTCCAGGTATTTCAACAGGATATTGAAAAGCCAAAAACATTCCTTCTTGTGCTCTTTCTTCGATATTTAAATCAAATAAATCATTATCTTTGAAATTAATTCTGCCATTTAATATTTCGTAATCATCTTTACCTGCTAGAACATTTGCTAATGTACTTTTACCAGATCCATTCGGACCCATAATTGCGTGAACTTCACCTTTATTAATATTTAAGTTAAGACTTTTAAGAATATTTTTATTTTCAATTTTTACTGATAGATCTTTGATTTCTAAAAACATACTAACCTACACTTCCCTCAAGAGATATGGATACCAGTTTTTGTGCTTCTACAGCAAATTCCATAGGAAGTTCTTGCAAAACTTGTTTGCAGAAACCGTTTACTATTAATGAAACTGCCTCTTCATGACTTAAACCTCTTTGTCTGCAGTAATAAAGTTGATCTTCGTTTATTTTAGAAGTTGAAGCTTCGTGCTCAATAACAGCTGTATTATTTTTTGAATCAATGTATGGAACCGTGTGTGCCCCGCATTGGTTTCCTACTAATAAGGAATCACATTGAGTATAATTTCTTGCTTTGTCAGCTTTCCTTAAAAAAGAAACTTCACCTCTATAAGTATTTTGAGACTTACCTAAAGAAATACCTTTTGATATAATTTTACTTTTGGTATTTTTCCCAATATGAGTCATTTTTGTACCTGTATCAGCTTGTTGAAAATTGTTTGTTATTGCTACCGAGTAAAACTCACCAATGGAATTATCTCCTTTTAAAATACAGCTAGGATACTTCCATGTAATAGCGGATCCAGTCTCTACTTGTGTCCATGATATCTTACTATTTTTACCAGCACAAAGACCTCTTTTAGTAACAAAATTATAAATACCACCTTTTCCATCTTCATCTCCCGGATACCAATTTTGAACAGTTGAATATTTTATTTCCGCATCTTCTAAAGCGATTAATTCTACATTCGCTGCATGCAATTGATTGTCGTCTCTTTTAGGAGCGGTACATCCCTCAAGATAGCTAACATAACTACCTTTATCAGCAATAATTAGAGTCCTCTCAAATTGCCCAGTGTTTTCTGCGTTAATTCTAAAATAAGTAGATAATTCCATTGGACATTTTACACCCTCTGGTATGTATACAAAAGATCCATCAGTAAAAACAGCTGAGTTTAATGCTGAAAAGGAGTGATCACCAGGCGGTATAACAGAACCTAAATATTTTTTTATTAAATCAGGATGTTTTTGAATAGCTTCACCAATTGAACAGAAAATTATACCAAGCTTTTCTAATTCACCTTTGTAAGTTGTAGCAACAGAAACACTATCGAATACAACATCTACAGCAACACCAGCTAGAACTTTTTGCTCTTCAAGAGGAATACCTAATTTGTTATATGTCTCTATGAGCTTAGGATCAACTTCGCTTAGATCTTTAGGTTTTTTGTCAAAACCTTTTGGAGCTGAATAATAATAAATATCTTGATAATTAATTTCAGGAAAACTAAGATTTGCCCATTTTGGTTCTTTCATTTTTTTCCATTTTGAATATGCTTTTAATCTCCAGTCCAGCATCCACTTGGGCTCGTTCTTTTTTAGTGAAATGAATTTAATTATATCTTCATTTAATCCTTTTTTTGGTTTTTCATCATCAATTTCAGTTACAAATCCATATTTGTATTTATTTTTACTATAAGAATCTAATGTATTGAGTGTTTCCGAGTTCACAATACTTCATCTAATTCATTAATTTAAAAAATCTAGTTATTTCAACAAAAATTAACCAAATTTAGAACTGATTTTAAATTTAGGTAGTAATCCAGCCGCCCCCAAGTAATTGGTCATTTTTGTAAAAAACACAAGCTTGTCCAGGGGAAGTATTATCTAATTCCTTTTCAAATGTAAAAGTTCCATGGTCGATATTTATATCAAGAATTCCCGGTAAATCTTCTTGGGTTGATCTTATTTTTGCAGAACAATCAAGTCCTTTAGGAACAATATTGCCTCCTAACCAATTGATATTTTTAAATTTAATAACATTCTTCTTCAATTTTTCTTTTGAACCTAAAGTGATTGAATTTTGATCTTTATTTATATCTATTACGTATAAAGCTTCTTTTGAACCACTGATACCAATACCTTTTCGTTGACCAATTGTGTAATTACTAATACCTTCATGAGTTCCAAGAATATTGTTTTCAATGTCATAAATTATACCTTTTTTAGTTACTCCTGGATTTAAATTTTTAATGAGATCCCTATAAGAGTCAGAAGTTACAAAACAGATATCTTGACTATCAGGCTTTTCACTAACACTTAGTTTATATTTTTTAGCTAATTGTCTAACTTCTGATTTTTTGAAACCTCCTAATGGGAATCTTACATAATTTAGTTGTTCTTGCATTGTTGCAAAAAGAAAAAAGCTTTGATCTTTTGAAAAATCTTTTGCTTTGTGCAAACTTGCGTTTTCTAGAGATCCTTTTCTTATTGCATAATGTCCTGTTGCTAATGCATCAGCTCCAATTCTTTTAGCTTCATCAAGTAAATCAGAAAATTTAACTGTTTGATTGCACTTTACACAGGGCATAGGAGTTTCGCCATTTGAGTATGAGTCAACAAAATTGTTTATTACTCCATCAAAAAATTTATCTTGATAATCTAAAACAAAATGTTTGAAGTCATTTTTTAATGCAACATTTTTAGCATCTTCAATATCAATACCGGCGCAACATGATTTGCTACTAGATACATTGCTATTATTATATAACTTCAGTGTAATACCAGTTACATCGTAACCTTGTTTTTTAAGCATTACAGCTGCAACTGAACTATCTACACCTCCAGACATCGCAACAACTACTTTTGTATCCTGTTCAGACTTATTAAAACCTAAAGAATTCATATATTTTATAATATCTATATTTACAAAATCATATAACTTCAATATTAGCTTTATCAAATGGTAGACTTATTAATTCCTGGGCCAGAAGGTAAAATAGAAGCTAAATATTCGCATAATAGTAGAGATGATTCCCCTACTGTCATACTGCTACATCCAGATCCATCAAGAGGTGGGACAATGCACACAAAAATTATATTTAGAATGTATAAAATTTTTATAAAGGCTGGGTTTTCAACTATAAGATTTAATTTTAGGGGAGTTGGAAAAAGTGAAGGAGTTTTTGACGACGGTGAAGGCGAGTTAAGTGATGCTGCTTGTATTTTAGATTGGTTACAACAATATAATACAAATTCAAAAATTTGTTGGGTTGCTGGTTTTTCATTTGGAGCATGGATAGCTATGCAACTTTTGATGAGAAGACCAGAGATTAATGGCTTTGTAAGTATTTCACCTCCTGCAAATTTGAGAGATTTCAGTTTTTTAGCACCATGCCCATCTTCTGGCTTAATTATACATGGAGATAAAGATAATATTGCATCGTTTGATTCTACTAAAATTCTAGTTGAGAAGCTTCAGCAGCAAAAAAAAGTTGATATAAAATTCAGACCTATAAAAGGAGCAGATCATTTTTACGAGAGTTATTCAAATGAATTTGATATCTCATTAAATGAGTATATTAATGATACATTAGAAGCGAAATAAATAATTATGAAATTTAAATCAGAATTTCTTAATGAAATAACAGAAAGAGGCTTCGTCTATCAAGATGTAGAAATTGAAAATCTTGATAGAATAATGACAAAAAATAAAATTTCTGGATATATTGGATTTGACATAACAAGTGATAGTTTGCATGTTGGTAGCTTAATTCAATTGATGTTACTCCACTGGCTAGACTACTATGGACATCAATCAATTGCTTTAGTTGGAGGTGGAACCACACTTATTGGTGATCCATCTGGAAAAGATCAAACAAGAAAAATATTAAGTAAAAAAGACATAGATCAAAATATTAACAAAATAGAAAAAACATTTAATAGATTTATTGATATTAAAAAAAATTCTTTAATTATTAATAATTATGACTGGCTATCAGGTTTAAACTATATTGAGTTTCTAAGAGAGTTTGGTTCTAAAGTAACACTAAACAGGATGTTAACTTTTGAGTCAGTTAAAAGTAGATTAGATCGAGAACAGCCATTAACTATATTAGAATTTAATTACATGCTCTTACAAGCATATGATTTCGTTCATTTAAATAAAAACTTTAATTGTATCTTGCAAATGGGTGGATCGGATCAATGGGGAAATATTTTAAGTGGAGTAGATCTAATTAGAAAGATTAATAAAAAAGATGCTTTTGGGATTACTTCTCCCTTAATAACTAATAGTGATGGTTCTAAAATGGGCAAAACTGCAAATGGAGCTATATGGCTAAATAAAAGTAAAATATCTAGTTTAGATTTTTTTCAATTTTGGAGAAATATAGATGATAACGATGTTTCCAAATTTCTTTATTTGTTTACCAAACTACCAAAGAAAGAAATAGAAAAACTCTCTTCTTTAAAGGGTAAAGAAATAAATGAAGCTAAAAAAATTCTAGCTTACGAGGTTACTAAAATTGTAAGAGGAGAAGGAGATGCAAAAGAAGCATTAGAAATTGCTAATAATACTTTTAATTCAAATATAATTGACCAAAGACTTCCAAATATTTCTCAAAAAAAATTTGAGATCAGCAATAATATATTTACGATTTTAGACGCTATCGAAAAACTGAATCTTGTAAATGGTAGAAGTGAGATAAAAAGATTGATTAAATCAAATGGAGTTAAAATTAATGATAAATTATACAAAAATAGTGATTTATCATTAAAAGAATATGTAAATTCTAAAGAGATAAAAATAACAGTAGGTAAAAAAAAGATTGGAATTTTAAAAATTATTTAGTTAATCTATAAAGTTAGTGAATTCTCTAAAAAATTATCTATTTTTCCATCTAAAACATCATTTACATTTGAAGTTTCATATCCACTTCTTAAATCTTTTATAAGTTTGTAGGGGTGCAATACGTAGGATCTTATCTGGTTACCCCATCCTATATCTTTTTTTTCTTTGTTTTTTATATTTTTATTTTCTTGTTTTTTTTGAAGTTCAGTTTCATAAATTCTTGATTTAATCATTTTCATTGCATTAGATCTATTTTTATGTTGAGATCTATCGCTTTGACACTGCACTACTATATTAGTAGGTAGATGTGTAATACGAACAGCACTATCTGTTTTGTTAACATGTTGTCCACCAGCACCAGAGGCTCTATATGTATCTATACGTAAATCACTAACTTTTATTTCAACTTCAATTTTTTCATCAACTTCTGGATAAACCCATACGCTTGCAAAACTTGTATGCCTTCTTTTATTACTATCAAAAGGTGAAATTCTTACAAGCCTATGAATTCCACTTTCAGATTTTAACCAACCATATGAGTAACTCATACTTACTTTTAATGTACATGATTTAATCCCTGCTTCTTCACCACGCATTTCTTCCAATAATGAAACTTCACAATTATTTTTGGTGTCACACCATCTTAGATACATTCTTTGTAATATTTCTGCCCAATCTTGACTTTCTGTTCCTCCAGCTCCTGCATGAATTTCTATAAAAGCATTCAGATGATCAGCTTC
>CACNAF010000006.1:0-51957 GCA_902618385.1 uncultured Alphaproteobacteria bacterium
TACAAATACAAAACAAATTGAGAGATATTCCTCAAGAATCTGATTTATGGCTTATATTTGCTCCAATCAAATCTTACAGAATGAATATCACCATTCAAAAAGCTACCGAGCTTGGTATCTCTAGATTTATTCCAATTTTGACAGAATATACAAATCAATCAAAAATAAATTTTAAAAATTTTGAATTAAATATGATTGAAGCATCAGAACAATCTGAGAGATTGTCAATTCCGACTTTAGATAAAACAATTAAACTAGATGATTTAGTTAATAATTTTCCATCTGATAGAGGGTTAGTATTTTGTGACGAAGGAAATGAAAATTTACCAAATATTTACAATGCATTAATTGATGAAATAAAAAAATACAAAAAATGGTCTGTCATTATTGGACCTGAAGGTGGTTTCTCTGAAAAGGAACGAAAAACCATCTCTTCTTTGCCTTCATGTATATCCGTCTCTTTGGGAAAAAGAATTCTTCGATCAGACACTGCAACTACAGCTGCAATTTTTTCTATTCAGTCGGTTATTGAATAAAGCATAATGAGCGACAACCTGTCCTAGAATTTTGCCTCTAAATCACTGGTTAATTTACTGAATAATTTATTTATTAGTGTATACAATAACTAATTAAAATGCGCATTTTATCCTTTATTACTGCTACATTTATGACTTTTGCTGCTTCAGCAAATGGTATTTCTGATTGGCAGTTAGGTTTTCAAACACCTGCAAGTGACGTTATGACAAATGTTTATGATCTTCATAATTTTGTATTAATTATGATGACTGCAATCACGATATTTGTTCTGTTTCTAATCTTTTATGTTGTATTTAGATTTAGAAGAAAAGTAAATCCAGTTGCTTCTAAAACCACTCATAACACATTCATAGAAATACTCTGGACTGGAATTCCAGTAATAATATTAATTTTTATGGCTATCCCATCTTTTAAGTTAGTATATCAGCAAGATGTAATACCTGAAACAGATATGACTATTAAAGTCATAGGTCATCAGTGGTACTGGGAGTATCAATACCCAGAACATGATGATATTTCTTTTGAGAGTTACATGACACCTGATGAAGAATTAGAACCAGGTGACATAAGATTATTAACAGTAGATAACCACCTAGTCTTACCAGCAAATAAAAATATTCACGTATTAGTTACTGCTGGTGATGTGCTTCATAGTTTTGCTATGCCTTCATTAGGTGTAAAAAAAGACGCGGTTCCTGGAAGACTTAATGAAACATGGTTCAACATAGATGAGCCAGGAATATATAGAGGTCAATGTTCTGAATTATGTGGAACAGGTCATGGGTACATGCCCATTGTCATAGAAGCACTTAATGAAAAAGATTTTAATAATTGGATAATTGAACAAAAAAGTAAGTTAGCTTTAGCAAACGAAATAAACACTAAAGAGAACACGATAGAATAGGAGAAAAATGAGTTACGCAGATTCAGCAAGCCACGACCATCATGATCATAAACCAGGTTTTATAAAAAGATGGTTTTTTTTCAACCAACCATAAAGATATTGGAACTCTCTATATAATATTTGCCATACTAGCTGGTTTAGTTGGAGGTTTCTTTTCATTATTAATGAGAGCTGAATTAGCTGCTCCTGGATTAGATGTTGTTGCTGATGGTCAAGTTTGGAATGTAATTATCACTGCTCATGGTTTGTTAATGGTATTTTTTGTTGTAATGCCAGCATTAATAGGTGGCTTTGGAAATTGGTTTGTCCCATTGATGATTGGTGCGCCTGATATGGCTTTTCCAAGAATGAATAACTTTAGTTTTTGGATACTTGTTCCTGCTCTAGTTTTATTAGTTGTTTCAGCGACAATAGGCACTGGCGCTGGTACAGGGTGGACAATTTATCCTCCACTCTCAAATAAACTCGGGCACGCAGGACCTTCTGTTGATATGGCAATTTTTGCTCTTCATTTAGCAGGTGCTTCTTCAATCTTAGGTGCAGTTAATTTTATAACAACAATACTTAATATGAGAACACCTGGAATGACTCTTCATAAGATGCCTCTTTTTGTATGGGCTATGTTAATTACAGCATTCTTACTTTTATTAGCTGTCCCAGTTTTAGCTGGAGCAATTACGATGCTTCTAACTGATAGAAACTTTGGCACAACATTCTTCAATCCTGCAGGTGGTGGAGATCCAGTTCTTTTCCAACACTTATTTTGGTTCTTTGGCCATCCTGAAGTTTACATCATGATATTACCAGCTTTTGGAATTGTAAGTCAGGTTATCTCTACTTTCTCTAGAAAGCCTGTATTTGGATATCTAGGAATGGTGTATGCTATGATATCTATAGGATTTATAGGTTTTATTGTTTGGGCTCATCACATGTTCACAGTTGGCATGAGTGCAGATTTAAGAGCATATTTTATGCTAGCTACGATTATTATCGCTGTTCCAACTGGTATAAAAATATTTAGTTGGATTGCAACTATGTGGGGTGGATCACTTACATTTGAAACTCCGATGTTATTTGCAATTGGATTTGTTTTCTTATTTACACTCGGAGGAGTAACAGGAGTCATTCTGGCCAATGCTGGAATAGACACTGTAATGCATGATACGTATTATGTTGTTGCACACTTCCATTATGTTCTGAGCATGGGAGCTATGTTTGGAATCTTTGCAGGTATTTACTATTGGTTTGGTAAAATGTCTGGAAGAAAGTATAATGAATTCTTAGGTAAACTACATTTTTGGTTATTTTTTATTGGGGTAAATGTAACATTTTTCCCTCAACATTTCTTAGGACTTGCTGGTATGCCTAGAAGAATTCCAGATTATCCAGATGCTTATGCAGGATGGAATCTTGTATCAACTTATGGTTCTTACATCTCTTTTGCTGCTACTTTGATATTTCTTTTTGCAATTGTGTATGCTTTATTTTTTGGAAAGAAAGAAGTTGCTAACCCTTGGGGAGAGGGAGCTGATACTCTTGAATGGACACTGTCTTCACCTCCACCATTCCATCAGTTCGAGACTTTACCTAAATTCAAAGGATAATTTTAGTGGATGCTAAATCCTTAGAAGCTGGTTATAGCAATAATTTTCTTTTAAGAAAATTTAAAGGTTATTACGAACTAATGAAACCAAGAGTTATGTCCTTGGTTATCTTTACAGCGTTTGTTGGAATGTTTTTGGCACCTGGACAGATAACATTTCTAAATAGTTTTCTTGTGATAGTTGCTATTGCATTAGGAGCTGGCTCTTCAGCAGCAATCAATATGTGGTTTGATGAAGACATTGATAAAACTATGGAACGAACAAAACTAAGACCAATTCCACTAGGAATAGTTTCAAAAAATGAGGCACTAGTTGTAGGAATATTAACAGGGACTATTTCTTTAATTTTGATGCAATGGTTTTCAAATTCATTAGCAACAAGTTTACTTCTTTTTACAATTCTCTTTTATGTATTTATCTATACATTTTGGCTTAAACGAACAACTTCATTAAATATAGTTATTGGAGGAGCAGCAGGAGCAATTCCCCCAATTATTGGATGGACTGCGGTTGTTCCAGAATTAAGTTTTTTACCAATTAGTTTATTTATAATTATATTTTTTTGGACCCCACCACATTTTTGGGCCTTATCAGTATATAGATATAATGATTATAAAAATGCGAACGTGCCTATGTTACCAAATGTAAGTAGTATTGATGATACAAAAAAACAGATTGTTTATTATGCTGTAATATTAATTTTATCGAGTTATCTTCCTTACTTAGATAGTAAAATTGGAATAATATACTTAACTATTGTTACTATATTAAATCTATTATTATTTAATAGTTCGCTAAAGTTAAAAAAATCTAAAGAAAAAAAATCAATACCAAATTCTGAAGGATTAAAATTTTTTGCTATTTCAATCCTTTACCTATTCAGTTTATTTTCAGCATTGTTGATTGATCATGTGGTATTAAGATGAAAAATAGAAGAAGAAAAAATATTATAACTCTAATTATTTTACTTTGTATAGTTGCATTTTTTTATTTATGGACTCTGTTTAAGGCTAATATTTTTGGAGTATAATGACAAATACTAGAACAGCTTTAGGACTATCATTAATTGTTTTAACAATGATTACTTTAGTTGCGTTTTCGGTACCGTTATATGACTTGTTTTGTCGGGTTACTGGTTATGGCGGTAAGACAAGTACATCTGAGTTCCTTTCATCATCAATTTTAGAAAGAGATATTAATCTTAAATTTAATGCTGATGTTAATGATAGTATAAATTGGACTTTTACTGCCCCAGAAAATATTAAATTTAAAGTTGGTGAAAATAAACTCGTTAATTATAAAGCTACAAATCAATCTGACGTAGAAACAATCGGAACTGCGACATTTAATGTTCTACCAGAAAAGGTTGGTCCATATTTTATTAAAACACAGTGCTTCTGTTTCGAAAAGCAGGCTTTGAAACCTGGAGAAACAGTTGAAATGCCTGTTGTGTTTTATATAGACCCTTCAATTAACGAAGATCCAACAATGAAAGATGTCGAAGAGATAACGTTGTCATATACCTTTTTTAAATATATAGAATAATCAATGGCTAATAAATCAACAACAGGGCAGAAACATCCATATCACTTAGTTGATCCAAGCCCACTTCCATTTTTATCATCAATCGCTGGTCTTGCAATGGCTGCTGGTCTTGTATTTTATATGCATTATGGAACTTCTTGGCTTCTCATTCTAGGTACTATTGGTTTACTAACTATTATGTTTCTATGGTGGAGAGACGTAATCAAAGAGTCAACTTTTCAAAAGGTTCACACACCTGTTGTAGAACTTGGATTAAGATATGGAATGGCGCTTTTTATTGCTTCAGAAGTTATGTTCTTTGTTGCTTTTTTCTGGGCTTTTTTTGATGCAAGCTTAACACCTAAATTACCTATAGAAGAATTTTCAGAAACTTTTGATAGTAATGGTGCAGTTGGAATTTGGCCACCAGAAGGTATTAAAACCTTTGATCCACTTGATGTTCCTTTTTTAAATACATTAATATTATTAATGTCAGGTACTACATGTACATGGGCTCACCATGCTGTTAGAGAAGGACATAGAGATCAAGCCATTCAGGCATTATGGTGCACTGTTGGTCTTGGAATTTTCTTCTCATTTATGCAGGGTGTAGAATATTATGAGGCAGCTCATCATTATTTTAGTTTTACTGATGGAATATATCCATCAGTATTTTATATGGCTACTGGTTTTCATGGATTTCATGTAATGGTTGGAACAGCATTCTTAGCTGTTTGTTTGTATCGTGTTTACAAAAATCATTTTACCCCAGATAGACATTTTGGTTTAGAAGCAGCAGCATGGTACTGGCACTTTGTTGACGTAGTTTGGCTGTTCTTGTTTGTCTGCGTTTATGTTTGGGGTGCATAAATTAAAAACTTTCCAATAAAATTTATTTTATTTAGTTTATTTTGTATTGCGCTGACAATATTTTTAGGAATTTGGCAATTGCAAAGACTGGAATGGAAAGAAAATATTATAGCTGAGTTCAATGAACTTAAAGATCAAAAACCACTTTCGCTTTCAATGGGAAAAATGAAGTATCCAAACATTGATGAGTTTACTAAAGTTATCACTTTAGGAACTGTTGACAGAAGTAAAAAAATTTTTTTCCCAGCTAAAACATTGAATGGGATTTCTGGTGTCAGAATAGCCAGTTTATTGTCAGATAATCATGGTAATAATTATTTAATTGATGAAGGTTGGTTTAAGCAAAGTAGATATGATTATTTTAAAGAAAATAATGAAATAATAAATGCTGAAATTCTAGGATACATCCGATATCCAACTCAAAAAAAGATGTTTACGCCCGAGAATTCTATCTCTTCAAATGAATGGTATTATTATGATTTGGAGCAAATTCAAACTTACTTAAATGTAAAGATTAATCAGAAATTTTTCATTAAAAATATGAGCAATTATGCAGAGAATTTCTTAATACCATCATCTCAAAATCATAATTTTTCAAATAATCATTTGCAGTATGCAATTACATGGTTTTTGATGAGTTTTTCTTTTTTGATTATTTTTATAATTTATTTATTTAGGAAGAAAAAATGAAAACATATTTAAAACTTAAAGAAATCTTTAATGAAGCTTCACTGACATCAGATATTGCAGGTATTTTACACTGGGATATGGCAACAATGATGCCGAGCAGCTCAAGAGATCAAAGATCAGATCAATTAGCCTATTTATCAAAACTTAGTCATAGTAAAATTTCATCTTCTGAAGTTGGTGATTTAATTGAAGACTCAAAGAATCTTAATCTAAATAATAGTGATCAGAAAAACTTAAATGAAATGGATAGAGAATATAAATTAGCTTCTGCTATTCCAACGGAGCTTGTAGAAAAAATTTCAAAATCTTCAGCTAAATGTGAAGGTGTTTGGCAAGAGGCAAGGGAAAAGTCAGATTTTAATTTAGTAAAAAAAGATTTAGAAGAACTTATAAATTTAACAAAAGAAGAAGCAAATATTTTAGGGGAAACTTTTAAAGTTTCTCCATATGAAGCACTAATAAATAAATTTGAACCTTCTTCAGAAGAAAATAAAATATCTGAAGTATTTGATGATTTACAAAAATTTCTCACACCACTTATTGATAAAATTATCGATAAGCAAAGAAAAGAAGAAACACTTCCATTTGAAACAAGTATTGATGAAGAAAAGCAGAAAAATATTTCTGAATATATAATGAAAAAAATAGGTTTTGATTTTACAAGAGGAAGACTTGATAAAAGTGTTCACCCTTTTTGTGGAGGATCTACAAATGATGTTAGAATTACAACTAGATATAATAATGAAAATCCATTTTCATCTTTAGATGGTGTTATGCATGAAACTGGACATGCATTATATGAGCTAAACCTACCAAAAGATTGGATGCATCAGCCAGCAGGTAAATCTAGAGGGATGGCCATGCATGAAAGTCAATCATTATTAATTGAAATGCAAATCACTAGATCTTTAGCCTTTAAAAAATTTTTATCTAATACTTTAAATAAAAAATTTAATATTAAAGAAAAAGCTACAAATCCAGACAATCTTTACATATTAGGTACTCGAGTCAATAAATCTTTTATAAGAGTTGAGTCGGATGAAGTAACCTATCCCTTGCATATTATTTTAAGATTTAATTTAGAAAGAAAAATTTTTAACAATGAAATAAATATTGCAGACATTCCAAATGCTTGGAATGATGAATTTAATAGATTATTTAATTTATCGATAAATAAAGACACTGATGGATGTTTACAAGATATTCATTGGTTTGCTGGATTATTTGGATACTTTCCAACATATTCATTAGGAGCACTCACTGCTGCTCAATTCGCGTCTCAATTAAGAACTGATCAAAAAGAATTAGATCAGGAAATAGAAAATGGTGAATTTTCAAATTTAGTAAATTGGCTTAAAAAAAATATCCATGAAAAAGCTAGTTTTTTTTCAACTAATGAGGTTTTAGAACAGGTTACAAAGTCGCCTTTAAATGCTAAATATTTCAAAGAATATATTACTAATCGCTATCTTTAATGAAATATTTAAGTACAAGAGATGATTCTCTAAGTAGATCATTCAACGACATTCTTTATCAAGGATTATCGAGAGATGGAGGTCTATATCTACCCCAAAGCTGGCCCAAAATAGACTTACTAGGTTTAAAAAATAAATCATACGAAGAAGTGGCATGCGAAATTATTTTTCCTTATGTAAAAGAAGATATAGAAAAATTAAAATTACAAAAAATTTTAAATCAAACTTATGTAAATTTTAATCATGAAAAAATAGCTCCATTAGTAGAATTAGAAAATAATAAATTTTTATTAGAATTAATTTATGGGCCTACTTATGCTTTTAAAGATTATGCTTTACAATTTCTTGGCAACCTATTTTCAACAAGTTTAGAGATTTCTCCCAAAAAAATTACTATTTTAGGTGCAACTTCTGGTGATACTGGCTCAGCTGCAATTCATTCTTTTAAATCAAAAAAAGATATAAATGTATTTATTCTACATCCTCATAATAAAGTATCGCCTATTCAACAAAAACAAATGACCACAGTAATTGATAAGAATATTTTTAATATTGCTGTAGATGGTAATTTTGATGATTGTCAAAAAATTGTCAAAGAACTATTTGTAGATGATGAAATACAAGAGTCTACTTCTTTAACTGCAGTTAACTCTATAAACTGGGCACGATTAATTGCCCAAGTAGTTTATTATTTTTGGTCTTATTTACAAACTGATAAGCATCAAATAAATTTTATTGTTCCTTCGGGAAATTTTGGCAATATCTTTTCTGCCTTTGTTGCTAAACAAATGGGATTACCTATTGGTCATTTACATATTGCAACTAATTCTAATGATATCTTGAAGTCCATAGTAGACACTGGAGAAATGAAAAAAAAATCTGTTTCTCAAACATATAGCCCTAGTATGGATATACAAGTTTCAAGTAATTTTGAGAGACAAATTTTTGAAAGCCTAAATAGAGATAGCAAAAGAGTAAATGAAGTATTTGAAAGCTTTTCATCAAAAGGTATTTATCAATTTGATGACTCTGTCTTAGCTAAGTTTCAGCAAATATATAAGGCTTCCTCAATTGATGATAGCCAGACTCTGGAAACAATTAAATTTGTATATGAAAAATATAATTATATTGCTGATCCACATACTGCAACAGGACTAAAAGTATTATTAGATAAAAAAGATAATGAAGCATGGGTATCTTTGGTTTGTGCACATCCTGCAAAATTTGACAAAGCTGTGAATAAAGCAATTAATAAAGAAATTGATATACCAAAAGAATTGAGCAATCTCTTTGATAAAGAGGAAAAGATGACTATATTACCCAATAGTACTATGGATGTAAAAAACTTCATCTTGGAAAAAATAAGCAATGCATAAAATTACAACACTAGAAAACGGATTAAGAATAGTAACTCAAAATATGCCAGGGTTGGAAACAGTATCAATGGGTATATGGAATTTTGTTGGTGGTAGAGATGAAACAAAAGACATAAATGGTGTTGCTCACCTTTTAGAGCATATGGCTTTTAAAGGCACATCAACTAAAAATGCTCTTCAAATTGCCGAAACAATTGAAAATGTTGGCGGAGATATAAATGCCTATACTTCAAAGGAAATAACTGCTTATTATGTAAAACTCTTAGCTGATGATCTACATTATGGAATAGATATTCTGACAGACATTTTGCAAAATTCTACATTTGCTGAAGATGAACTTAATCGAGAAAGAGGAGTCATAATTCAAGAAATTGGCATGTACCTTGATACTCCTGATGATATGATTTTTGATTATTGGCAAGAAAAAGCATACCCGGACCAGCCAATGGGACGTTCTATATTGGGCAAAACTGATATCATTAAAAATATTTCAAGAGACGAAGTTAAAGACTTTATGATGAATCATTATAATCCAAAAAAAATGATTATAAGTGCAGCTGGAAAAATTGATCATGATCAATTTGTTGAATCAATTAAAAAATCATGCACTAACCTACCAACTGGATTATCTACTGAAAGACAAAAAGCTGATTACAAATCTGGAGAATACAGAGAAGAAAAAAAATTAGAACAGATTCACTTACTGCTTGGTTTTGAAGGTATAGATTATCACCATGATGATTACTATTCTTTATTGGTTTACTCTTCTTTATTAGGTGGAGGTATGTCTTCAAGATTGTTTCAAGAGATTAGAGAGAAACGTGGTCTTGTTTATGGTATTTCTTCTTTCAGTTCATCTTATACTGACACCGGTGTTTTTGGTATTTATTGTGGAACAGGTGAAAATCAAATCCAAGAGCTCATACCTGTTTTATGTGATCAATTAAATGAAAGTCCTAATTCAATTACAGAAAAGGAAATAAATAGAGGTAAAGCTCAATTGAAAGCAAGCTTAATGATGGGGAGAGAAAGTGCATTTAGAAGATGTGAGAGTGCTGCTAGACAACTTTTGGTCTTTAATAGAATAATTGAACCAGCTGAAACTATTCAAAATATAGATAAGGTCTCTAAAGAGACTGTTCAAAAGATTGCTAATGAAATTGTAAAAGGGCCAATAACTATATCAAGTATTGGACCACTATCTAAACTTGAAAATATTGATAAAATACAAAATCGTATTAACTAAACTTTTCAGAAATTTAAAAAATTTTATGATTAAGTTTGCGACTTTTTTTTTAATTACGATATTTCTATCAACTACTGCAATAACAAAAGAGATATATCCTTTTCAAGGTGGTCAAGGATTTAATACCAAGTACTTGTGGGATAAAAATTTGAATGGTAAGAAAAAATGGCTTCTACCAAAAAAAATGCTTAAGGATCAATTTCTAGCGAAACTCTTAGCGTATGATAAAACCCAATTTTGGTTTACAATGCATGATTTTATTGCAACAGGAGATTTCAACAGAGATGGTGTTCAAGATTACGTAGTAACAGTTTTAAATCTTGATAAGGAATTCAAAGCAAAATTAGATGAAGATCAAGGTATCTATGTCTGTAAAGCTAATAAAGATGCCGGTGCTTGTTTGGCAGAGAAAGGTGTTACACAACATAACTATCAAATTATTCTTGGTAAAAAAGAAACTGGAAAAGCTGAAGGAAAAGAGTCATATTGGGGTACAGGTTTAATACAAGATAATTTACCATTCATTCAAAGTGGAACTGCACAACCACTTATTGCAGATTTCAATGGCGACGGTTGGGACGACATTTATTTGGCAGCGGCCGTTAATGATTTTGGAACAGGTTGCGGCGGGTATCATTCTTATTTCTTGTCACAGCCTGAGGGATTCTTAAAAGAGTCAAGTGAAACACATATTGGTAACGGAAAAGACTTCAACAAAAAATATAATAGAATTTGTAATTATTCACACAGAGCCGATACAGGTGACTTTGATAAAGATGGTGATTTTGATATCATTCTTGCAAGTATTGATTGGAAAGGCAAAAACGGTGAAATGATTTGTCTTATCAACGACGGTAAAGGTAATATGAAAAGTTCAACTTGTGGTAATCAATTTGCCTTTATTGTAAGACACGCAGATTTTAATGGTGATGGATACATCGATATGTTGGCTGGTGCTCATAGTTCAGATTGTTTTAAATATCATAGCAACTGGAAGGGTCATCAAAAAAGTTCTAAAAACAGACACAGTCTAAGAATTCTTTGGGGTAATGGTACTAACAAATGGAATACCAAAAATTCAAAAGAAATAAAAAATGTAGGATATCACACAAAGACTAAAGATAATATTCCGCTATGTATGCCAGTAGGAACTATGGTTGCTGATGTTGATAACGATGGTGATATGGATTTAGTAGGCTCAACTATTGGTCTTAATTATGTTGGAGGTTATTTAATTACTTACTTGAATGATGGAAAGGGTAACTTCACAATCGGCTGGCAACAATCAATACATAGCGTAACTAAATAT
Organism: uncultured Alphaproteobacteria bacterium; assembly: GCA_902618385.1. GTDB lineage: Bacteria > Pseudomonadota > Alphaproteobacteria > HIMB59 > CACPNW01. The sequence continues at coordinate 11,536 of CACNAF010000006.1, forward strand.
AACAAAGAGAATTGGCCTATGTCAGAGGTTAATCACGATGAGAATGGTTGGTACATATCACTACATCCTGCAGATATTAACTTTGATGGTAACATAGACTTTATGGTTAACGGTCATTGGCTTAATCCCGGCAATAATGATGTTTATATAAATAATGGAGATGGAACTTTTAAATCAGTAAGCGATGTCGACTTGAGAAAGTACGCAAAAATATTCTAGATAAAAATCTTATATATTGTTTAATTAAATTTTAAAACATTATTTTATTTCTATATCTTCTTTAATTGAATGATTAAGTTCTCCATCTTCAGATGATAAATTCATAGACACTTTTATAGATCCACCTATTTTGATACTTCCTTCCGAAAATTTTTTTCGTATGTAATTTTCTATTTCACGTTGCGAGCTAATGCCAACTTGTTTAAGAAATTTTCTAATCTCCAAATTTAAATTATCTTCATCCATAATTTACTATAAATTATTTTGATAGATTCATTCAATAATGTTATTAATTTTATATGGAAATTGCTTCTTTCAAAACTAAACTCGGTTGGATTACGGTAAAAAAAAAGGGTGGCAACATCTTATCACTGAGTTTTGGAAAAACAAATAAAACCAATGATGTAATTAATATTAAGAATCAGATTAATTTATATGCCTCTGGAAAACTTAAAAATTTTAAGATTAACTATTCTTTTGAAGGTTCTCCTCTACAAAAAAAAATTTGGAAAGAATTATCTAAAATTAAATATGGTAAAGTTTCAACATACGGAGAAATAGCAAAAAAAGTTGGTACTTCTCCAAGATATGTAGGTAATGTTTGTGGACAAAATAAACTTTTACTTATTATCCCCTGTCACCGTGTAATTCGTAGTGATGGTAAACTTGGAGGATTTTCTGGTAGAGGGGGAATCAAATTAAAAAGAAGATTACTCAACTTAGAACAAAGTGTCTCATAAAATAATTATTCTTCAACATACGCCCTTAGTAACGCCTGGATACTTTACAAAGTTAATGAATGAAGACTTAGTTGAAAAAACTATTATTCGGTTGGACGAAGGAGAAAAGATTCCAGTCAATCTTGATATATATGATGGAATGATCTGTTTAGGTGGACCAATGGATACTTGGATGGAAGAACAATATCCGTGGATGATTGATGAAAAAAATAAGATAAAGGAATTTGTTTTAAATAATCAAAAACCATATCTTGGAATCTGTTTAGGTTGTCAATTTTTAGGAGAAATTCTTGGTGGTAAAGTGATTAAATCTAATCCTCCAGAAATTGGGGTTCTAAATATTAATATTTTAGATAATAAAAAAAAGGATCAAATTTTTCAAAATTTTGATAATCAGATTAAAGCTTTGCAATGGCATAGTTACGAAGTAAGTGAACTAAATAATTCTGAAGTTACTATTTTGGGTTCATCAGATATTACAAAATTTCAAATTTTTAAGTATAAAAATCATGCGTATGGCATTCAATTTCATATAGAAGTAGATGAAAAAACAATTATTAAATGGTCTAAAGTCCCTGAATTAAAAAATGCTTTAGAAAAATATATAGGAATAAATTCTATTGATAAACTGGATAAATTGCTTAGAAAAAATATTCAAGAAATGAACAATAATACTAAAAAACTTTATGAAAATTTTAAAAATTTAATGACTACCTAACTGTTTCGTGTTTAAATAATTATGGAGATTTAATATGAAAAAAATAAAAGGCCCTGCAATATTTCTTGCCCAGTTTGTAAGTGATGATGAACCTTTTAACTCATTAGAGTCAATATCAAAATGGGCTTCTAATTTAGGATATAAAGGCGTACAGATACCTTCTTGGGATTCAAGATTAATAGATTTAAAAAAAGCATCTGAAAGTAAAGATTATTGTGATGATATAAAAGGAATTCTTGAAAATAATAATTTACAACTTACAGAGTTATCTACTCATCTTCAAGGTCAGCTTGTTGCTGTTCATCCTGCATACGATATTCCTTTTGATGGATTTGCAGATGAAAAAGTAAGAGGTAATCCAAGTAAAAGAAAAGAATGGGCCATTGATCAATTAATGCAAGCAGCAATGGCTTCAAAGAACTTTGGACTAAATGCACATGCAACATTTTCTGGTGCACTAGCTTGGCCATATTTATATCCATGGCCTCAAAGACCAGAAGGATTAGTAGATGAAGCTTTTAATGAACTTGCAAAAAGATGGAAACCAATTTTAAATAAATTCGACGAAGTTGGGGTAGATCTTTGTTATGAAATTCATCCTGGTGAAGATCTCCATGATGGCATCACTTTTGAAATGTTTTTAGAAAAGGTTGGTAATCATCCAAGATGTAATATGCTTTATGATCCAAGTCATTTTATTCTTCAGCATTTAAATTATCTAGATCACATTGACATCTATCATGAAAAATTAAAAATGTTTCATGTCAAAGATGCTGAATTAAATCCAAGTGGAAAACAAGGTGTATACGGAGGTTTTCAATCATGGATTAATAGAGCAGGTAGATTTAGATCATTAGGTGATGGTCAGGTTGACTTTAAATCTATTTTTTCAAAACTATCCGGTTATAATTTTGATGGTTGGGCAGTTCTAGAATGGGAATGTTGTATAAAAAGTCCTCAACAAGGGGCAGAAGAAGGTGCGAAATTTATAAAAGAACATATCATTGATGTAACTGAAAAAGCATTTGATGATTTTGCTGACTCAGGAATGGATGAAGAAACTAATAAAAAACTTTTAGGTATTTAGGAAGGGGAATTTAAATGACAAAAAGATTAAAATTAGGAATGATAGGTGGTGGCCAAGGTGCTTTTATAGGAGCTGTTCATCGTTTATGCGCAAGAATGGATGATAAATACGAATTTGTTGCTGGTTGTTTATCTTCAACCCCTGAAAAAGCGGCAAAATCTGCTGAAGAAATTGGTCTTGATCCTTCAAGAAGTTACCCTGATTTTAAAACTATGGCTGAGGAAGAAGCTAAAAGAGATGATGGTATTAATGTAGTATCTATTGTTACACCAAATCATATGCATGCTGCACCAGCAATTGAATTTCTAAATAAAAATATTCATGTCATTTGTGACAAACCTATGACGTCTACAATGGAAGATGCACATAAATTAGTTGATGCAGTTTCTAAATCTGATGCTCATTTTTTCTTAACCCATAATTATTCTGGATATCCGGTCGTTAGAGGTATGAGATCACTTATTGAAGATGGAGCACTTGGAAAAATAAGAATTGTTAAAGGATCTTATTTGCAAGGATGGCTGGGATCAAAAGAAGAAGATTCTGGTTCAAATAAACAAGCAGAATGGAGAACTGATCCCTCAAGAAGTGGAGCTGCAGGAGGTGTAGGTGATATTGGGAGTCACACTATGCATTTATTAGAATTTATAACTCAATTAAAATTACAATCAGTTAGTGCAGATCTTACAACCTTTGTTGAAGGAAGAAAATTAGATGATGATGCTTCTATAATGATAAGACTAAACAACGGAGCTAAGGGCTCATTATCTATTTCTCAAGTTGCGACAGGAGAAGAAAATAATTTTACTGTAGCTATTTATGGAGACAAGGGAGCATTAAAATGGAGTCAAGAAAATCCAAATTATGCAACATTTAGTCAAGTAGGAGAACCTAGCCAAATAATAACTAGAGGTGGTTCTATCAAAGTTGAGGGAACTGAAGCTAACGTACGAATCCCTGCTGGTCATCCAGAAGGGTATCTTGAAGCATTTGCACAAATTTATTCAGATGCTGCCGATGTTATACAAAATAAGGAAAATAAAGAAGAATTGTTAAAGATTTTACCAAATATTGATGATGGTTTACATATTATGAAATTCATTAATGCTAGTGTAAACTCTAGTAACAATAATTCTGCTTGGACTGATTTATCAACAATTAAATAGCTAATATTTCCAATAAAACTTGGAAATATTACCATATGCAATTTTTGCATATTAATGTTAACGATTATAATCTTACTAAAAATTAATATTAAACTAAATCAGTTTTCACGTTCATCACTCTTTTGGGTGACGGAAGTAGACGAAAGTCGAAGGAACGCATGCAAAGTTATAAAATCGTTCAATTTGCCTTAGGCAAATCGGAAGTAGGTTTTAACCGAAGGAACGCGGAACTTATTCTTAATTTCCATAGCTAAGCATGAAAAGTAACGCATGACTCAGTGTGAGCCATGTACTGTGAAATTTATAATGGAGGATTAATGTTAAAAAAATCTATATATTTCATTAGCATTCTTGCTGTCTTTATGCTCTTTAGTTCATATGCAAGAGCCGAAGTCGACGGTGAAGTGCAATACATTTTAAATACATTCCTATTTCTTGTATCCGGGTTCTTAGTCATGTGGATGGCAGCAGGATTTGCAATGCTTGAATCAGGACTTGTTACGTCCAAAAGTGTAGCAACAATCGCTGCAAAAAATATAGGCTTATATTCAATAGCTGGTCTAATGTTCTGGTTGGTTGGATATAATATGGCATATGGTATCCCTGCAGGCGGCTTTATTGGATCTCCACTTCCTTGGAGTGATGGTAGTGCTCTTGATACAGGTTATTCAGATGGTTCTGACTGGTTCTTTCAGATGGTATTTTGTGCAACAACCTGCTCAATTGTATCTGGAACACTAGCTGAAAGAATTAAAATTTGGCCATTCTTTATTTTTTGTGCTTTATTAACTGGTTTCATTTACCCAATCGAAATGGGTTGGCAGTGGGGAGGAGGATACTTAGCGGAAGCTGGTTTTTCAGATTTTGCTGGTTCAACTCTAGTACATAGTGCAGGAGCAGCAGCAGCACTTGCTGGTGCAATTTTATTAGGTCCAAGATTAGGTAGGTTTACTGATAGTGGTGAAGCTGCTCCAATGGAGCCTTTTGCAAATTCGTCAATACCTCTTGCAACTCTTGGTGTATTTATCCTGTGGCTTGGATGGTTCGGATTTAACGGTGGATCACAACTTGCAATGGGTACATTTGATGATGTTACAGCAGTAGCAACAATATATATTAATACTAATTTGGCTGCTGGTGCAGGTGTAATGGCTTGTGCAGTAATTTCAAGACTAGTAACTGGTAAAACAGATGTTGTTATGATGCTTAACGGAGCATTAGGTGGCTTAGTAGCAATTACTGCAGAACCTTTAGCTCCTTCTCCATTCTTAGCAGTAATCATTGGTGCTATTGGTGGATTAATTGTCTTCTATGGAACAAGACTTTTAATAGCACTTAAAATTGATGATGTTGTTGGGGCAATACCTGTACACGGTTTTGCTGGAATTTTTGGAACATTAGTTGTTCCAATTTCAAACACAGCAGCAAGTTTTGGAGCACAACTTTACGGAATAATAGCAATTAATGTCTTCGTTTTTGTCGTATCATTTATCATTTGGTACATTATGAAAATGTTATTTGGTATTAGAATCAGTGAAGAAGCCGAAAAACTTGGCACTGATAAATCTGAGGTAGGCGTTATGGCTTACAGCATCAGAGACTAATGAATTTAGTGATTAGCAAATCAACTCCTTATAGTTGGTCACTAAAAAATGGGAGAGCATTTGCTCTCCCAAAATTCCAAACAATAGTGGGAGGGTCAAATGACTGAAACAGAAATTATTAAAGAAAAAAAAAGAAACATATACTCAAGTTTTTTTTCAGAAGACTACGTTTCAAAATTTTTATTTAAATCAATTTTGCACCATGTTATTTCTCTAGAAATCTATGAAAATAATAGACTAAATGGAATTTCATTTGAAACAATTTGTGCAAATATACCTAAGTCAATTGGTTCTAGATCATCTATTCAATCAATTTTAAACGAAGCCTTGGAAAAAAATATTTTTGTAAAAGAACAAAGTAAATCTGATAAACGAATTAAGAATTACTACTTAAGTAATAATTTTCTTGAAATGATTAATGGATGGTTAAAAAAAGAAGGTACATTTTTTAATAAAATGAGATTAGAAAATTAATTAGATTTTAATAATTAATTTTAATACTATTTGTTGATACTTTCCAAATTATAGTTATAAGTCAAATCACGTTCATCACTCTCTTTTGAGTGACGGAAGTAGACGAAAGTCGAAGGAACGCATGCAAAGTTATAAAATCGTTCAATTTGCAGTTTGCAAATCGGAAGTAGGTATACCCGAAGGAACGCGGATCTTAGTAATTAATTTCCATAGCTACGCATGATGCAATGCATAATTAAAGGTTAGTTATGTGTCAATAATTTTATATGGAGTTAATAATGTATAAAAAATTTTTTAGTCTTTTTACAATTCTCTCTTTTATTTTGTTGCTAAGTTCTTCTGTGAGAGCAGAAGTTGACGCTGAAGTAGCATATATATTTAATACATTTTCTTTTTTAGTTTGTGGGTTTTTAGTCATGTGGATGGCTGCAGGATTTCTATTTTTAGAGTCAGGTCTTGTTACCACCAGAAGTGTATCAACTATTGCTGCTAAAAATATTGGAAAATTCGCAATAGTTTCAATTGTTTTCTATTTAATTGGGTACAATCTCGGATATTCTGTTCCTGAAGGAGGCTATGTTGGTACACCATCCATATGGACGGATAATACTTCTATGGAAACAGGTTACTCAGATGCTTCGGATTGGTTTTTTCAGGCTTTATTTGTTTGTGCTACTGTGTCTATCGTATCGGGTGCTGTAGCAGAGCGAATAAAAATTTGGCCCTTCTTTACATTTGCAGCGGTACTTGGAGGAGTAATTTATCCAATTCAAATGGGTTGGGAATGGGGTGGTGGATGGCTAGACGCCCTAGGATTTGCAGATTTCGCTGGCTCGACATTAGTTCACGCTTGTGGTGGTTCTGCAGCTTTAGCAGGAGTAATTCTTTTAGGTCCAAGACTTGGAAGATTCAGTGCGAGTGGAGAACCAGCTAATATGGCACCATTTGCTCCATCATCAATTCCTTTAGTTACATTAGGAACATTTATTTTATGGATGGGGTGGTATGGCTTTAATGGTGGATCCCAACTTGCATTAGGTTCTTATGAAGACGCAACAGCAATGTCAAAAATTTTCATGAACACTCAACTTGCAGCTTGTGGTGGATGTATGGCTGGTGCCGCAATAACAAGATTGATTGGTGGCAAAACTGATATTGTTATGATGCTTAATGGAGCTCTTGCAGGTTTAGTTTCAATAACAGCTGAGCCATTGATGCCTAGTCCATTGCTTGCAATTGGAATTGGAGCAGTTGGTGGAGTAATAATGTATTATGGAACTAACTTCTTAAACTCATTAAAACTAGATGATGTTGTAGGCGCAATACCGGTACATATGTTTGCAGGTATTTGGGGAACATTAGTTGTCCCTCTAACTAATCCTGATGCATCATACTCAATTCAATTACTGGGTGTTGCTTCAGTGTGTATCTTTGTTTTTGTTTTCTCATATATTGTAATATATCTAATTAAAAATATTATGGGATTAAGAATTAGTGAAGAAGCCGAAAAACTTGGCACCGATAAAGCTGAGGTTGGAGTGGTAGCTTATTCAATTAGAGACTAATACTTTAAAAAAAATTAAGAGAGGTAATCTTACCTCTCTTGAAATTAAAGGAGATAAAATATGAAGACAGCTTTTATGATTAATGGAAAGAAGCATATTTTAAAATATGAAAGAAAAATGCCTGAAAAAGAGGTAATAAAAATGAAATCATTTGTTACCAATAAAGGTGTTAAACTTGCAAAAACTTCAAAGTTTAAAATAAAAAAAGTTTTAGAAAAAGATAAGGAAAGGGTTTTTGATATTATTCTATAATTAACAACTACCTGAGAATATTGAAAGTTTACTTGCATCTATTCCCAACAAATTAAATGCATCATTCCATTTATTGTTAACTTTTTCATCAAAAATAAAATCACTATTTGTTTTTAGCGTCATCCAACTATTTGACGCTAATTCCTTTTCAATTTGTCCTGGACCCCATCCTGCATATCCCAGAGCTAGAATACTATTTTTTGGACCATTACCTTTAGAAAGGTCCTCAAAAAATTCTGATGTACTAGTTAACGCCACCCCTTTATCTATTGTTAGGGTTTCTTTTTGAATTACTTCATCAGAATGTAAAACGAACCCCCTTCCACTTTCAACAGGACCGCCATAGCGAATGTAAAGTTTCTTATCTTCTAATGGCTTGTCTATACCTAGTTGTTCAAGCAAATCAGGGTAAAGGTCGTAATCAATTTTTTTGTTGATTATTATACCCATAGCTCCATCTTTTGAGTGGGCACACATATAAATTACCGTTTTATCAAATCTTTTATCTTCTAATGAAGGCATTGAAATTAAGAACTGACCAGTTAAATTCATATAGTATATATATTCGTGTTAATTTATATTTTTCAATATTGTATTGATTTATTTTATATGGACAAGGTAATAAAAGTTATAAATGTATTAAAAATAGCAATAATACTTACTCTTGGGCTATTTAGTACAACTGGATATTCCTTATCTTCAGATTGGGTAATTAGTGAAAAATCAAAAGTTAGATTAATTTCACCATTAACCGCATCAAATAATAACAACCAATTAATTTTAGCATTAGAATATGAACTAGAAGAGGAATGGAAAACATATTGGAAATCTCCTGGAGGAGGAGGTTTTCCACAAAAAATTATATGGAATAATTCATCAAACGTTAAAGATATTAAAATATTATGGCCAGAGCCAATAGAATTTGAAATACTAGGTTTAAAATCAATTGGGTATAAAGATAAAGTCATATTTCCTTTGATAGTAGATATTGAAGACAATCAAAAACAAACAAATTTAAATCTAAATATTAATTATTTAGTTTGTAGAGATGTTTGTATTCCAGGTAATGCAGATATATTTTTAAACTTACCATCTGGAGATGGGGCTTACACAGATTATTTTTTTGAAATTGAAAAGGTTTTATCTACTACATCAAACAATAATATTGATTTTACGCCTATTTCTAATTTCTCATTTAATGCTATTGAAAATAATAATAACGTTATTTTTGATATAGAAATATCCACTAGTTCTTTTTTTGACGATCCAAAAATTTTTATTCACACACCATTTGGACTACCTGTTGTAGAACCAATAAATAATTATTCCTTTGATTTCCAAAAATTGAATACCTTTTTGTATTATAGTGCTGATCAATTTAATGAAAAAAAATTTCCAATAGAAATATTTTTTTATGATAATAATCACAGCTTTAAAGTAGAAAAAAATGTAGAAATTAAAAATGTAGATAAAAATATTTCTATAAATACTAGCCTTATATACTTACTATTAATTTCACTCTTAGGCGGGTTTATTTTGAATCTTATGCCATGTGTTTTTCCAGTATTATCATTAAAATTATTATCCGTAATTAGTACTGAAGATAAAAAGATAAAAAGTAGTTTTTTTATAACTGTACTAGGTATTATCACTTCTTTTCTAATACTTGGTACATTTTTTGCCATCCTAAAACAAATCAATATTTCAATATCTTGGGGTATGCAATTTCAAGAACCCTACTTTTTAATTTTCATTTTGATAATTATATCAATTTTCTTCTTGAACACACTTGGTCTTTTCCAAGTAAATTTACCAAGTTTTTTAAATTCATCAAAAATTTTAAATTCAGGAAATAATTTTTATACAAAGAATTTTTTTAATGGTTTTTTTGCTACACTACTTGCTACACCATGTTCTGCACCTTATTTAGGAACAGCTGTGACAGCTGCATTTACTCAATCAACAACATATTTATTTTTAATATTCTGTTTTATGGGTATAGGAATGAGCTTACCTTATTTGGTTATAGCTTTTTTTCCAGGTCTGATTTCCTTTTTACCTCGATCTGGAAAATGGATGATTTATTTTAAATATTTTTTAGCTATTTTATTACTCATAACAATTGTATGGCTTTTAAGTATATTAAATAATTATTTCAATTATTTCTTTACAGTTACATTTACTGCTTTATTAATCTTGATATCAGCAATTTTAAAATTTAGAATTTACCAAATTCCCTTAATTATTTCTTTAATTGTTATTTTCTTTTTAACTCCAAATTTAAATTTTTTTCAAAAAATTAATGAAGAAAATTATAAAAGTAATAATTGGTCAGATTTTAATTCCAAAAGTATTTCTGAAATAATAGGTAATAATGAAATTGTTTTTTTAGATATAACTGCTGACTGGTGCATTACCTGTAAGTTTAATAAAATTAATGTTTTAAATTCAGAAACAATTTCAGATTTTTTTGAATCACAAGAAGTGAAATTGATAAAAGCTGATTGGACACAACCAAATGAAAAAATAAATAAGTTTTTAAAAAAATATAATAAATTTGGCATACCCTTCAATGCATTTTATTCTTCAAAGTTTCCTGAAGGCATAGTAATGAATGAAATATTGACTGAGAAACAAATAATTGAAACATATAATAAAGTTAAATGATAAAAATGATTATTGATGATTTTAAAGTGCCTATTATTAAAAAAGGTGTTTCATCAGTATCTTCATTAAAAAATGAATTTATAAATAAAAAAGTTATTCTATTTGGTGTTCCGGGTGCATTCACGCCAACTTGTTCTGAGAAACATCTTCCAGGTTATATAAAATTATATAATTCATTTATAGATAAAAAAATTGATGGTATTTACTGCCTATCTGTAAATGATGAACATGTGATGAAATCTTGGTTAGTGAGTTATACAGATGGACAAATAATTAATGGAATAGCAGATGGGAATGCTGAGATTACAAAATATTTTGACTTGCTATCTGATAAGACAAAAAATTATATGGGTTTTAGGTGTCGAAGGTTTGCCATGATCATTGAGAATAATATGATTATAAACAAGTTTATTGAAAATGATGGTGAATACCGTGTTAGTTCAGCTGAATATATTTTAGAACAAATCTAATGAATAAAATTAATTTAGAAAATAGAGTAGCAATTGTAACGGGTGGAGCGCAAGGCTTTGGGTTAGCAATTACAAAAAGATTTATAGAGTCAGGTGCAAGAGTACTAATATGGGATAAAGATACAGAATATTTAAATAAAGTTGATCTAAAAAATACTCAAAAAATTGAAGTTGATGTTTCAAATTATAAAAGTGTAGAGAATGCATTTGCTGAAAGTCTTACACATGAAAACAAAATTGATATTTTAATAAATAATGCAGGAATAGCTGGACCAAATTTTAAGACATGGGATTATCCACTTGAGGAATGGCAAAAAGTTATAGACATAGATCTAACTGGAGTATTTTATTGCTGTAAAACTATAGTTCCTCATTTTATCAAAAATAATTATGGACGTATCGTTAATATTTCCTCGATAGCTGGTAAGGAGGGTAATCCTAATGCAATGCCCTATAGTGCAGCAAAAGCCGGAGTTATTGCACTTACCAAATCTTTAGGAAAAGAATTGGCTGAAAATAACATTTCAGTTAATTGTGTTACCCCTGCACCTGCTAAGACGCGTATTTTTGATCAAATTACACAAGAACATATTGATTATATGTTATCAAAAATTCCAAGAAATAGATTTGTGTTAGTAGAAGAATTAGCTTCTTTAGTTGCATGGATGTCTTCTGGAGAAAACTCTTATACCACTGGATCAACTTTTGACTTGAGTGGAGGTAGAGCTACTTATTAATTTTTTCTTCTTTGTATTAGAGCGTAGACTGTTACGGCTACTGTAATCATGAGACCGTTAATAAATTTTACATAAAAACCAGATAAGCCTAAAGCAACTATTCCTGATTCTAATGAACCAATAATTAATACTCCAATAAAAGTTCCAAAAATAGTACCTTTACCACCAAAGACTGAAGTGCCACCAACAAAGACGGCTGCTAGTGTTGTTAACATCAAACCTTCACCTTGTGTAGGCCAGAAATATAACATTTCATACATTGTAAAAATTCCTGCTAATGCAGAGAAAAATCCTAGTTGAACAAAAGCAATAATTTTTACATTATCAACGTTAATTCCCATCATTTGGGCGCTTGCTTTGTTATCGCCTACAAAGTGGATATGATTTCCAAATTTATGGTATCGATAAACCCATTGCATCAATCCAGTTAATACAATGAACCAAATAAATTGCATTGGAATTTTTCCAAATAATTTTTCAACAAATATCATATGGTGCCATGTTCCATCTGCTACATCCACGATTGCAATACCGCTACCTTGAGAAATTACATTAACTAATCCACGCCAAAAAAATAATGTACCTATAGTGGCAACTATTGAAGGTATACCAATTTTAGTAACAAGTAATCCATTTACTAATCCAGCAAACATTCCAAGTGAAGTTGCCAAAATAAATGCGATAAAAAAGTTACCATCAGTCGATGTCATTATAATTCCAAATATGAGAGATGTAATTCCAACTATAGATGGAAATGATAAATCAATTTCACCAAGTGTAACAACAAATGTTGCTGATATAGCAATAATTCCAAAAAAAGGCATTGATTGCATAAAAGCTCTATAAATAGGAAATCTTGTAAATACATGTGGTGCGCCAAGAAAATAAATTAGGAATAGTACTACAGCAATTATAGTAATACTAATTTCAAGTTTGTGAGTTTTTACAAAATAACTATTTAATAAATTATTCATTTAATCTTCCACTTTTATTTTTCCTGATTCATGAAGTTGAATCATTTTTTGAACAAGTTCTTCTCTTGAAATATCTTCTTTATTAAATTCCCCAACAACTTCACCTCTATCTAAAATAATAAATCTATCTGCAGCACCATATACGTGTATTATATTATGATCGATAAATATTGCAGATTTGTTTTCATTCTTTAAACCTTTTACAAAATTAAGAACTTTTTCTGTTTCTTGTATCGATAATCCCATTGTTGGTTCATCTAATACGATTAAATCAGAATTAAAATACAATGATCTACCGAAAGCTACACCTTGTTTTTCACCACCAGACAGTCCCATTACTTGAGAGTCAACTGTTATAGCTTTTGAAGTAAAGCCTATATAGTCGCGCAAAATTTTTTCTGCTTCTTTTCTTTGTTTTTTAATATCCAAAAAACCTAATGAATTTGTAATTTCTCTTCCTGCAAAGATATTTCTGTATAATTCTTGCTGATCACATAATGCTCTTTCTTGATACACTGCTTCAATCCCCATTTTTCTTGATTGAGCAACTGATTTAATTTGTACTTCTTTTTCTTTAAAAAAAACTTTTCCCGAGTTTGGACTATGAACTCCAGTTATAACTTTAATAAGTGTAGATTTTCCAGCTCCGTTATCACCGATTAAAGCTACTACTTCACCTTTGTTTATTTTGATATTCACATCTTTTAAAACTTTTACGTTTCCAAAGTTTTTGTAAATATTTTGTAATTTTAAGAGTTCTTCAGCCATAAAAAATAAACCTGCCTTATAAAATAAGGCAGGCTATAATATTTAATTTATCTGATTTGTACTGCTGCTAATGGAGCAACAGCATCAACGTTATCAGCTGTAACAAATGCAGCACCAGTATCCATTGCTAATCCAGCCATTCCATATTTTGTACTTAGGAATAACTGAACAATTGGCATATATCCTTGGATAAATGGTTGTTGATCAATTACAACGTCAATGTATCCAGAATTAATTCCGTCAACAATTGGAGCTGATAAATCAAATCCAGCACCACATACTTCTTCAGTACCATGACCTGCAGCCTTCATATATGTTGGTAAACTTGCAGTTAATCCACCATGATCTGTAATAGCCATTTTGATATCAGGATTTGCACTATAAGTAGCAACGTACATAGGAGTTCCCTGAGATGCATCTGAGTTTACATTATCAGGAATTTCTTGATAAACTACCTCAACACCTGCTGCTTCAACACCAGCTATTGCACCTTTAGTTCTTTCTCCTCTATTTGGCATACTTGCAAGACCCCAGATAAATGCTTTATCTCCAGCTTGTAGACCACAAACTTCAACAGCTTTTTTACCTAGATTGAATCCAGCATCAAATAGATCTGCCCCTGCATAACCAAATCCTTCAGTTTTATATTCTGCTTCAAGATCAGGAAGAGGTGTATTCATAGTAGTAATTACTATGCCCATTTCTCTTGCTTCTTGAATGATAGGTCTCATTGCAGCGTCTCCTGGAAAACCATAGATTGCAATTCCATCAGGCTGTAAAGCAACAGCTTCTTTAAATTGTTTAATCATGATTTCTGAGTTCCACTGTGACCAGTAGTAATCTACTTCACAACCAGTGTGTTCAGCAGCAGCTACTGCACCATTGTAAACGATAGTTCCAAATGGGCCACCTTCAGGACCACCTGGAAAAAATATAAATTTCTTATCACAGCTGTAATCATTTTTTGCTACTGCTGAAGTAGATGCAAAAGCAAAAAATAAAGCAATGACAGCAAAGATTTTTTTCATAATTCCTCCAAATAATTTATGCATTAATTTATAAGTAAATAAATCAATAATACAATTAAATTAAAGTATTAAAGATCTTATTACAAATTAAATCCCTCTTTCTTTTGATAGATAAAATAGTCGCACTTATTTACCAATTTAAAGCAATTTTTATATTTATAAGATTATCAAAAAGTGCTATTTTTTCATTATGGATGTTGATTTAGGTAAATGGTATCGAGCAAATATAGATAAAAAAGAATTCAAGCAGTTATGCAAGAAATCTGATTGGGAGGGTTTTAAGCATATGATTATTTATTTTTCTTCTCTTTTTCTCTTTGGATATCTTGCGTATGTCACTTGGGGCACTTGGTGGTCATTATTATTTTTTATAATATACGGAAATATTTGGGGATGCAGCGATGCTATATGGCATGAAACTGGTCACAGAACTGCTTTTAAATCTAAATTCTGGAATGATTTCTTTTATTATATTGCTAGTTTCATGGATAATTTTGAACCTATCAGATGGAGATATTCTCACTATCATCATCATACTTATACTCAATTTAATGATCCTGTAGATTTTGAAATACATGTAAAAAAACCAACTGACTTGATTGTGTTTTTCTCTCATTACATTCCATTCTCTGGTTTTATTTTCTTTAAAAATTCTCTTCAATGGGAAACTATAAAACATGCATTTGGTGTAACTACTGATGTAATGAAAGTTTGTATTCCAAAAAATGAAAGATGGAAATGTAGATTATCTGCGTGGAGTCATCTTTCTATTTGGATAATTAGTATAGCTTCTTCAGTTTACTTTCAAAGTTGGCTTCCAGTTCTATATGTTTTGTTGCCTAATTTTTATGGAAAGACCCTTGTTATGCTTATGGGTCTTACTCAACACGCAGGACTTAGAGAAGATAAAAGAGACCATAGGTATACAACTAGAACAGTATATTTAAATCCAGTTTTAAGTTTTTTATATTGGCATATGGAATATCATGTTGAGCACCATATGTTCCCTCAAGTTCCCTCACATAATTTACCTAAACTGCATGCTATGATTAAAGATCAATTACCACCTGCCAGAAAAGGCCTTCTTGGGGCTTATAAAGAAATTATTCCAGCACTTATAAAACAAGCAAAAAATCCTGACTATCAAATTCCATTATCTGTTCCAAGCAACGCTTAGACTGAGTGAAAAATAAAATTGTAATTCTAGGTGGTGGTCAAGCCGGAGTCTATGCTGCTAGAGAGATCAGACAAAATGATTCAAAATCAAATATTAAAATTTTAGGTGAAGAAAATTTATTACCATACGAAAGACCTCCTTTATCTAAAGATTTTTTGCTAGATAAAAAAAAAGAAGAAGATCTTTATTTTCATTCTAGCGACGTACTAAAAAATGAAAATATAGAATTTGAAAATATATCAATTAATAAAGTTGATTTTGAAAATAAAAAACTTTTTGCAAAAAATGATAATGTTTACTCTTATGATAGTTTGCTTATTTCAACAGGTTCTGAAAATAAAAAACTTACTTTAGATAATAATTTAAAGAATGATATTTATTATCTAAGAAATTTAGAAGAAGCCAAAAAAATTAAAGAAATAGTTTCAAATAAAAATAAAATAACAATTATTGGTGGCGGTTTCATTGGCTTAGAAATTGCCTCATCTTTATCTCAGCTTCAAAAGAAAGTAATTGTTATTGAAATTGGCAATCAACTTATGGGAAGAATTATACCCAAACAAATTGCTGATTTAGTTCAAAACACTCATATAGAACATGGAAATGAAATAATATTAAATAAACAGATAGAAAAAATAACTAAAAAAAATGGAGATTATGAAATTTTATTAAATGATAATTCTTTAATAGAAACAGATTTTATAATTGCAGGTATAGGCTCAACCCCGACTGTAAAGTTATTTGAAAATACAAATTTAAAGCTTGATAATGGTATTGTAACTAATCAATTTTGTGAAACTTCTATTAAAGATGTTTTTGCAGCAGGTGACGTATCTAATTTTTATCATCCATTCTATGAAAGAAATATGCGACTCGAGTCTTATCAACATGCACAAAATCATGGAATATGTGCTGGAAAAAATATTGCTGGAGTAAAAACAGAATATACTTCAATTCCTTGGATGTGGTCTGATCAATTTAATTTGAATCTTCAACTGACTGGTATTTGTGATGAGTATGATGAAATCATCGAAAGAGGTAATGATATTAATAATGGTGTTATTTATTTTTTCCTAAAAAATAATAAAATAAGAGGAGCATGTGGTGTTGGAATCATAGGAAAAGTAGGCCGTGATATTAGAATCACTTCTAAATTAACTGAGAAAGATACCATTGTAGATAAACAAATTCTCTCAGATCAAAATCTAAAATTAAATAAACTTATACAAAAATAACAATTTAATTATTTTGTATTTATTTTCATAAAATAGCTATTATATACAAATTATGTCTGAAGAAAATTGGATTGAAGTAGGGTCTACAGATAGTATTGAAGAAGAGGATCTCATCAGATTTGATCATCAAGATAAAACTTTTTGTGTGTATAAGCTAACAGATGGTTTTTATGCTACTGATGGAATTTGTACACACGAGGCGGTACATCTTGAAGATGGTTTGGTTATGGATGATGAAATTGAATGTCCAATGCACCAGGGAATTTTTAATATTAAATCTGGAGAAGCTTTAAGCCCACCAGCGTGTAAGGATTTAAAAACATATCCAGTTAAAGTTGATAATGACAAAATTTTCATTAAGATAGATTAACTATTTTTTTTGGAGATTTTATGAGCAGAAAAAAACTTACAGTTTATGATTATTTGCAATGCAAGGGTAAAAGACAACTAAGTGTTATGTTCGTGCATAATGCTGATGAAGCTGCAGCAGCTGAAGAGGCAGGCATTGACATGATTTGTACTTCTCATGATGCTCCACAATTTGGTATTTTCAATTCTTTCGATGAGCTTAAGCGAATTCGTGAGGCTGCACCAACTTGCTTTATGCAATCTGGAGGAGCAGTAAGAGTAGCTTCTGAATACGAAGCTATGAAACTATCACACAAGTATTTAGACATTGGTGCAGATGTTATCTATGGTGGTAATTGGAGCTACAAATGGATTAGAGCATTAAGAGATGAATATGTTCCAATTAATAGTCATGTT
The DNA here is from genome assembly GCA_902618385.1 of uncultured Alphaproteobacteria bacterium. Lineage (GTDB taxonomy): Bacteria > Pseudomonadota > Alphaproteobacteria > HIMB59 > CACPNW01. Next base: position 29,182 of record CACNAF010000006.1, read on the forward strand.
GGATTAGTTCCAGGAAATGCTACTTGGATTGGAGGATTTGTTGCACAAGGTAAAACAGCAGATAAAGCCATAAGAATATTAGAACATACTCTTGAGTTACAAGAAGCGGGTGCTATTGGAGTTGAACTCGAAGTAGTTCCACCAAAAGTTGCAGAAGTTATTACAAAAAAAGTTGATATCATGACTCTCTCAATGGGAAGTGGTTCTGGATGTGATGGGCAATATTTATTTGCTAATGATGTACTCGGATATACTCAAGGAAAAATTCCAAGACATGCGAGAATTTATAGAGATTTTAAAAAAGAATTTTCAAAACTACAAGCTGAAAGAGTAAGTGCATTCAAAGAGTTTCACGATGATACGGTAAACAAAAAATTTAATGATCCTAAAATCACTGTTAACATTGATGAAGGTGAATTTGAAAAATTTTTAAAGCTTTCAGAAAAATTTTGATTAATGTTTGCGGGCGAAGTTGATTTAAAAACTTGGTATAAACCAAAAATAGATAAGAAAACTTTAAAGGAACTTTCTAAGAGGTCCGATATAAAAGGTTTATTAGATATATCCGTATTTATTGTTGCTTTAATATTAAGTGGATATCTGTGTATTATAAGTTGGGGTAGTTTATGGTCAATACCTGCTCTTTTACTTTATGGAAATATTTTCTATTGTAAAATCATAAGCATTCAACATGAAACAAATCACGAAACATATTTTAAATCAAGAGCGTTAAATAAATTTCTTTATCATATAACTTCTTTACTCGGTGGTTTTGAGGCAGTTAGATGGAAGTGGAGTCATTTTCATCACCATACTTACACCATATTTACACATGAGGAGGTGTATGATTACGAAAATAATAGTCCGAAACCAACAGAACCTGTCAGATTTCTTTTAAATTTTTTACCCCTTGGTCCAATAATTAATATTCAAAAAATAAGACATTTTACGCATTTTGAAATTATTAAACATTCATTTGGGATAATTACTCCTGTTGTAAAAGTTACAGTACCTGAAAAGGAGATAAAAAAAATAATTAATAGTTCAAGATTATATTTAAGTTTTTGGCTACTTGTAATTTTATCCTCAGTTTTGCTTCAATCATGGTTGCCAATTATTATGATAATTTTTCCTCCATTTTATGGCAACACTGTATTAATGATCTGTGCCATGACTCAACACGCAGGACTAGCCGATAATATTAAAGATCATAGAAAAAGTACAAGAACTGTTATTATGAATCCCTTTTTTAGTTTTTTATATTCAAACATGGAGTATCATATTGAACACCATATTTTCCCAAAAATCCCATGCCATAATTTAAAAAAATTTCACAAAATAGTTAAAAATCAAATGCCAGAACCTCACAACGGAATAATTTCTGCTTATAGATCAATAATTCCAGCAATATTTAAGCAATCTAAAGATAAAAATTATTACATTGATGTGAAGGTTCCAGATACGACAATTTAGTCTCTTTTTTTTTATTAAAAATATACTATAAATACATTATGGGTAACCAACTAAATGACAGTGATTTTGGTACAAGAGATAAAAGAGGTCATTGGAAACCATTTGGTACAATAAGTATTAACCCACCTAAAGATATATTTTTTAACCCAATAAAATTTTTAAAGTATTTTTTTAAATTTCCTGGAATTTTTTTCCCATGGACTTTTGTCTTTGCAGCAATAACAGTTGCTACATATCTTTTTTTGACTCCTTCTTTAGAGACAATGAAAACTTTTGAAATAGGATGGATATCATATATATTTTTTAGAAATTCAGTTATTATTTTGCTCTGGACAGGCTTCTTTCATTTAAGATTAAAGAGACAAGGAACTTCATTTAAATATAATCCGCGACCTTTGGAGAAAAATAACTCAACATTTCTATTTAATGATCAGACTAAAGATAACCTATTCTATACTTTTTGTAGTGCTATTCCATTGTGGACAGCTTATGAAGTAATTACATTTTGGGCATTTGCAAATCAAATAATCCCTTACGTAAGCTGGGAGGCGTATCCAATATATTGTTGTTTTATGTTCTTTCTTGTTCCGTTTATAAGAGACGCACATTTTTACTTAACTCATAGATTACTACACTGGGCACCACTCTATAAAATTGCACATAAAGTACACCATCGTAATACGAATACAGGTGCTTGGTCAGGTATGTCTATGCATCCAATAGAGCATATACTCTATTTTTCAGGAATCTTAGTTCATTGGATAATCCCTTCACATCCTCTTGTTGCGATGTATCATGTATTTCATGCTGGTTTAGCACCTACACCTGGACATACAGGATATGAAAAAATGACTTTCAAAAATGGTGTATCAATTCCAACAGGTGATTATATGCATTATATTCATCATAAATATTTTGAATGCAATTATTCAGGTGGAAATACTAGTTTCTTAGATAAATTAATGGGTACGTTCCATGATGGATCTGAAGAAGCAACCAAAGAAGTAATGGCTCGTATTAAAGATAAAGCACATTATCTCTAAACTTATCTTCATAAATTTTAAATTTTATTATAATGATCTAAAATATGAGTAAGGTCGAATTATATAAAGATGTAAAAAATAGTTTGGGAGAAGGTATCACGTGGTCTTCAATTGATCAAAGTTTACTTTGGGTAGATATTAAACCAAAATCAGTTTTATTCAAAATTGATTTAGATAACGAAAAATTAGAAACTTTTGATTTACCTGATTTTGTAACAGCGACATCAATAATCTCAAAAAATGAAATTGCTTTAGTCTCAAATAATGGAGTAAATAAATTTAACTTTCAATCTAAAAAATACGAAAGAATAATTAACGTTGAAGATGATATTTTAACAAATAGATCTAATGATGGTGCATCTGATGCTAGGGGCAGGCTCTGGTTTGGTACTATGCAAAATAATTTTAATCAAGATGGAAGTGCAAAATCTTTAAATGCTAAATCTGGAAGTTTATATTGTCTATCTGACAATAAGGTAAATATTGTTGAAACAAATCTTGGTATACCTAATACATTTGTTTGGAGTCCAGATAATACGAAATTTTATTTTGCCGATACAACTGAGGGATCATTACTAGAATACAATTTTAACCTAGATGAAGGTAGTTTGTCAGACAAAAAAAATTTCTTCATTTTTGATAGAGGTGCTCCAGATGGATCAACTATTGATAGCGATGGCTTTATTTGGAATTGTCGTTGGGGTGGTTCATGTGTAGTGAGAATTGATCCTAAAGGAAGAATAGATAAAATCTATGAGCTACCTGTTGAAAATGTAACAAATTGTGTATTTGGAGGAAGTGATCTTAAAACTTTATTTATAACAAGTGCTACAAATTCAGGTAAAAATCAATATGATGGTAGTCTATTTGCATTAAATGTTAATGTGTCTGGACTTGAAGATAATAAATTTAAAATTTGATTTTTTACTTTATTTAGCTAAAACTTTCACACATGAATAAAAAAAATAAATTTAGATCTTCTAATTGGTATAATTCTAAATCACATCGAAGAGATACATTTATTCATAGAGGCTGGATGAGAAATCAAGGTCATCCAAATCATTTGTTTGATGGCCGTCCTGTAATTGGAATTTGTAATACATGGTCAGAATTAACTCCTTGTAATGGTCATTTCAGAGAGATAGCAGAGTCTGTTAAAAAAGGTGTTTATGAAGCTGGTGGTTTTCCTCTTGAATTTCCTGTTTTTTCAGCAAGTGAATCCAATTTAAGACCTACAGCTATGTTGTTTAGAAATTTAGCAAGTATGGATGTTGAAGAGGCAATAAGGGGTAATCCTATAGACGGAGTCGTATTATTAATGGGATGTGATAAAACAACACCTTCATTAATGATGGGAGCTGCAAGTGTAGATCTTCCTACAATAGGTGTTTCAGGTGGCCCAATGCTTAATGGACACCATCAAGGTGAAACAATAGGTTCTGGCACTGGTGTTTGGAAACTTGATGCAGATTTAAACGCTGGTGTAATTACAGAAGAAGATTTTATTAATGCAGAAATTTCAATGAGTAGATCAAAAGGTAATTGTATGACAATGGGCACTGCATCAACAATGGGATCAATGGTGGAAGCATTAGGGATGTCACTACCTGGAAATGCTGCGATACCTGCAGTTGACTCAAGAAGATATGCTTTAGCTCATATGTCTGGAAAAAGAATTGTTGAAATGGTTAAGGAAGATATAACTATGTCAAAAATTATTACAAAAAAATCATTTGAAAATGCAATCAAGGTCAATGGAGCAATAGGGGGATCTACAAATGCAGTTATCCATCTAGCTGCAATCGCAGGTCGAATGGAAATAGATTTAGATTTAGAAGATTGGAATAAATGTGGAGATGGTATTCCAACATTAGTAAATCTACAACCTTCTGGAAAATACTTAATGGAAGATTTTTATTATGCAGGTGGTGTTCCTGTAGTTATAAAAAGATTAATGGAAAAAAACCTATTAGAAGAAAATGAAATGACTGTTAATGGAAAAACTATATCTGAGAATAATATAAATGCTAAATGTTGGAACAATGATGTTATCAAAGAATTTGAAAATCCATTAACAAAAAATGGAGGAATTAAAATTCTTAGGGGTAATATTGCTCCAAATGGTGCAATTATTAAACCATCAGCTGCATCACCAGAATTAATGAAACATACTGGAAAAGCGGTAGTTTTTGAAAGTGTAGAAGAATTTCATGAAAAGATTGATGATCCCAATTTAGACGTTGATGAAAATTCAATATTAGTTTTAAAAAATTGTGGGCCCAAGGGTTACCCTGGTATGGCTGAAGTAGGTAATATGCGTCTTCCACAAAAAGTTCTTAAAAAAGGTGTAAGAGATATGATTAGAATATCTGACGCTAGAATGAGTGGTACAGCATACGGTACGGTAATACTTCATACATCTCCAGAAGCTGCAGTTAAAGGTCCTTTAGCAGCAGTTCAAAATGGTGATGAAATAGAAGTAGATGTTGATCAAGGTATAATGAACTTAAAAGTCAATGAAGAAATAATAAAAAATCGTCTAGAAAATTATTCACCTGTTGTTCCAGAAATCACAGGTGGTTATCAAAAAATGTATGTAGAGCATGTTATGCAAGCTGACAAAGGAGCAGATCTAGATTTTCTTATTGGAAAAAGAGGAGCTGAAGTAAAAAGACATAGTCATTAATTAAAAATTATTAAAATAGATGAATAACAATTTTAATCCTTTGTCTGCTGAAGAATTAACTTCAAGAATAAATAAAATTCCTAGAGTTAATCTAGCTCAATTACCTACTGTACTTGAATTTGCACCTAATATTTCTAAAGAGTTGGGTATAAATCTTTATATCAAACGAGATGACTGCACTGCATTAGCTTTTGGGGGAAACAAAACAAGACATTTAGAGTTTATAATGGCTAAAACATTATCTGGAGATTATGACTGTATTTTAACTGGGGCTGCATCTCAGTCTAATTTTTGCCGTCAAGCTGTAGCTGCTGCAAATAAACTAAATTTAGATAGTTATTTAGTATTAATGCACGGAATAAAAGGAAACTTAATGCAAGGTAATTTTTTATTATATAATATTCTGGGAGCAAATGTTGATGTTATTGATGGTGAGAATTTAGAAGAAATACCAAAGCATTTAGATATAAAATATAATGAGTTAATGAAAGAAGGTCGAAAACCTCTATTAATTTATGGAGGATTTGGAAAAGAGGATACTACTCTTGCTGGTATAAGTTACGCAAATGCTATGGCTGAAATTGATTTACAAATGAAAGAGCAAAATTTTATGGCAGATCATCTATTTGTTACTGCTGCTAATATGACACAAGCAGGTTGTGAATTAGGAGCTAAGATATTAAATTGGCCAACTCGTATTCAAGGTATTTCTCCTGTTTATTGGGAAATGGATATTAAAAAAGATATAGCGAGAATATGTAATGATGCAGCAAAGATGCTTGATATTAATTTAGAGTTTTCACATAAAATGATTAATCATGACAATAATTATGTAGGTGAAAAATATGGTGCGACTACAGAAGATGGAATAAAAGCAACAAAGCTTTTAGCTAATAAAGAGGGAATTATTTTAGATCCAGTTTATACATCAAAAGGTTTTGCAGCTTTAATTGATTATGTTGAAAAAGGAATCATTAAGAAAGGTGAAAACGTTATTTTTATGTTCACTGGTGGTAGTCCGGCAGTTTTTGCATATAACGATGAAATTGCAAATAATTCTACTCAATAATTTCAAATTTATCTAAATATTTATTTGATAACTTAATACCTAATCCATGTTTATTTTCTTCTAATTCGATAAAACCATTTTTTGCTTGAGGTTCGCCATCAAAAATATACCAAAATAATTCATTGCCAATTTCTACAGGCCAAAAAGGAAAATACTCAACTATTGGAGCGTTTGCTGAACTCATAGAAATATGAAAATTATGAACTTGTCCTGCGTGAGGAATAACTGGTATTTGAAATGCTTCAGCTAAAGCAGAAATTTTATGTGCCTGTGTTATACCACCAACTCTATTCGTATCAAATTGTACTACATCAATTGCTTTTTTTTCTAGTAATTGTCTAAAACCAAAAAGTGTATATTCATGTTCACCACCAGATATAGGAGTTCTACATGAGGCTTTTAGATCTGCATAACCATCTATATCATCAGCAATAACTGGTTCTTCTAACCAACGAAGATTTTCATTATCAATTAATCGCATCATTCTTTTTGCATATTCAAATGTCCATCCCATATATACATCTGCCATAAGATCAACATTATCACCAACAACTGATCGCACTGTTTTGATTAACTCAATATTTTTATGCATACCTTCAGCACCATCAGTGGGACCCCAACCAAGTCTTAATTTCATTGCTTTAAAACCTTGATCAACATAATCCTTAGCTTCTTTTGCAAGACTATCAAGAGGTTGGCTATAAAGCTTACTTGCATAACAGGGGAGTTTTGATTTAGTTTTACCACCTAATAATTTGAATACGGGTTGTTTAGCAGATTTTCCAAGTGCATCCCATATTGCAATATCAACAGCACTAATAGCTGTCATACCTACACCTTTTCTCCCCCAAGCAAGTGTTTGGCGATACATCTTTTGCCATATATGCTCATAATCCCATATACTTTCACCAATAATGGCTGGAGCTAAGTAAGTATCTACAACTGATTTACATGGTTCTGGAGATAATGCTGCATTACCTAAACCCACCAAACCATCACTTGTTTCTATCTCAACAACTAACCAGCTATGAAATTTATATGTTGTCCATCTATCATTTGAAATATTTTCTTGATTCACAATATCTGCAGCATTTGTGCAAAAATTTTCGTGAATTTTTTGAACGGGCCCTGTCCATTTATAGACCTTTGCTTTAACACTTACAATTTTACTCACAAAATAATTATTATACTAATTTAAATCAATTTAAGAGAATTTTTTAATATTAAGATAAGAGTTTAAGTAATAACTTTAAAGATTCTAGCATCGGACTTACATTAGCTTTATTTTTACCCACAATATCAAAAGCTGTTCCATGAGCAGGAGTAGTTATAGGTATTGGCAGACCACCTTGAACAGTAACACCTTTTTCAAATCCAAACGATTTAAGACCTGATTGTATGGCGTCATGATACATTCCGACAAGACAATTATACTCTTTATTTTTATAAGCTTTAATAAACGATGTATCACATGGTAACGGGCCAAAAACTTTGATTTTCATTTTTCTTGCTTTGTTTATTGCAGGAATTATTATTTTTTTCTCTTCATTTCCAAACTCAGCGTGAGGATTTAAAGCTTGAACACCTACTTTTGGATTTTTTAATCCATTTTTTTTTAAATACTTATTAACTAACATAATTGGTTCAAGAATATTTTTAATAGTGATATTTTTTGCAACATCTTTAAGGGGAATATGTGAAGTTACTCTAGCAGTCCAAAAATTATTTAATACATTAAGTTCACAAACGTAGCTTTTTATTTTAAATTTATTTTTAAAATAATGGAGTTCATCCTTAAATTTCATACCGGCAAGATCTAAACTTGTTTTATTAAACGGAGCAAAATTAATTCCATCTATTTTTTTCTTATTATATAAATCAACCGCTATATCGATAGAATTTAAAACAGAAATTCCTGATTTTATATTTGCTTTTCCAATTGGATATCTTACTTTTCTTTTAGTAATATCAAAGAAAATCTTACTACTACTTTTAAATTCTATTTGATCAAAATTATTAATAAACTTAATATTTTTTTTATTTTTTTGTTTTGTTAAATGTCCATCAAATACAGATTTTTCTCCAATAATTACAATATTTATTTTTTTTAAAATATTATGAGATAGAATTTTAGAAATTAATTCAGGACCGATTCCAGATGGATCACCTAAAAGAATAGCTATACTTTTTTTATTTCTCATTAAATTCTATAAAACTTCTCTGCATTTTTTAAAAAAATTTTATCATGTTCATTTTGTGAAAAATTTTTTACAATATTAAAGTATGAACTCCAATAATTATCAAAAGTATTAAAAATTTTATCTACAGGAAAATTTGATCCAAACATACACCTATCAATACCAAAAATTTCAATTGTATTAAGAATAAAATATTCAGTAGAAATAATTGTCCAACTAGGATTAAACATCCCCAACCCTGATATTTTACAAACAAAATTTTCATGTTCGGCTAAAGATTGCATCTTTCTCATCCAATATTTTTTATATTCTTCTGTTTGGAAACAAGGTTCACCAGTATGGTTTAAGATAAATTGTATATTTGGGTAACGTTTTGCTAATTTACAAGCATCATCAAACTGATGAGGATATATTTGTATATCAAAAGATAATTTTCTATTAGTCAAATGTCTAAAGTTATTTTGCCATAACTCATCTTTTAAATAATCTTTTTTAGCATGAGAATATTGCGGTTTATCTTTATCAAATGACAAAATTTGTCTAATTCCTCGTACATTTTTATATTCAAGGTGTTGATCAAGAACTTCACTGACTTTTTCTTCAGAAAAATCAGCAAATGCAACAATCCCATTTGGGATTTTTAAATTATTATTATCTGAAATATTTTGTAACCATTTTGTTTCTTCTATCGGGTTCATTGCATCATGTTCAGCCTGAACATGTATTGATTTCACGAGATTTTGATTTTTTGCATCATTTAAATAATCATCTAATAAATAACTCTTTTTAATACTTTTAAAACTTCCATAAAAAGCTTCATCCTCATTACCACTTAACCAAGGATAATGTGTTTCTTTAGAATCAAGGTCCCATAGATGATGATGTGAATCAACAATAGCTATTTTTTTCATTTATATTTTTTATAGAATTGAATTTTATCTATAAGTTTATAAAATTAATACATATAATTTATTTGAAAAGAGGTATTATGAATTATGCATGGATTCTTGAAATCCGACCAGGATATGAGGAAGAATATAAAAAGAGACATGATGAAATTTGGCCAGAAATGGTTCAAATGCTTAAAGAAGCTGGATTACGGAATTATAATATTTTTAGATATGGATTAAAATTATTTGGATATTTTGAAACTGATGATCTTAAAAAATCCATTAACTTTATATCTAAAAGCGAAATTAATAAAAAATGGTCTAAATATATGGAGCCCATAATGAAAGTAGATATTGATCCGAAAACAAATTTTCCATACTTGTTGCCATTACAAATGCATTTAGATTAAAAACAAATAATGAATAAAGTAAAAATTGGAGTCATAGGAGCAGGTTGGTGGGCAACAGAAAATCATATCCCGCATTTAGCAGAAAGAGATGAAGTTGAATTAACAAGTGTATGTAAGCTTGAAGAAGACCAATTAAGTTTTGTAAAGAATAAATTTAATTTTAAATATGCATCTACTGATTTTAAAGAAATGTTAAATTTATCATATTTAGATGGAGTAGTAATTTCTTCACCGCATCATGCACATTATGAGAATGCAAAAGCAGCGCTTGAAAAAAATTGTCATGTAATGATTGAGAAACCTATGACTACAGTTTCTAGAGAAGCTGAAACACTTCTCCAATTAGCAAAAAAAAAGAATAAACATATTTTAATCCCAAATGGTTTTAATTTTAAAAATTTTATGTCTAAGGCTGAGGAAATTATAATAAATAAAAAAATAGGTGAAATAAAACATGTTGATGCAGCTTTTTCATCATCTTTGACAGATTTATTTCAAGGGATACCATTGAGTGAGTCTAATAATCATACATTCCAACCCCATGCTTCTACATGGTCAGATCCAAATAAAGGAGGAGGATATGGTTGGGGGCAATTGTCACACATGTTTGCAGGTGTATTAAAGATTACTCATCTTGAACCAGATCAAGTATTCTGTCTATCTGTGCCTTCACCAACAAATGTTGATTATACCAATGCAGTTTCTATGAAATTTTCAAATGGTGCAACTGGTTCTTTTTCCGGAAGTGCATTTGTACCAAAAGATTTTGGAGGTACTTTTTATATTACAGTTCATGGCACACTTGGTGTTTTATATTTAGATATGGAAGTAAAAAGAGAACGGTTATTTGTGCGTCTGAATAACGGAGATAATATAAATTATGAAATAGAGGAGGGTGATGGTACATTTAGTTATGGAACTAAAGAAGCATTGAATACTTTTGTTGATTTATGTCTTAATAAAGATGTAAAAAATCATTCAGATGGAGCACTTGCTTTAAAAACAGTAAGAATATTAGAAGCTATGTATAAATCTATTGAAAGTAAAAAATTACAACAAATTTAAATAAGTAAATTAAAGATCAAATACTTTACCGGGATTCAAAATATTATTTGGATCAAAGCTTTTCTTAATTAATTTCATGAGAGGAACATTATCAGGGTGTTGCTTCAGTAAATACTCTTTCTTTTGAAGACCAATACCATGTTCACCTGTAATAGTTCCATCCATCTCTAAAGCTTTATCAATTAATCTATTGCTAAATTCTCTAATATATTTGTATTCATTTTGTTTACTTGGATCGTAGACAATGGATACATGAAAATTTCCATCACCAACATGACCAACCATGGGTGCCTTTAATCCCGTATCCCGAAGTTCTGTTTCTGCAAATTTTATACATTCCACTATGTTTGAAATAGGTACACAAACATCAGTGACATACACTCTAATATTATCACCCTGTGCTTTAACAGAATAATACACGTTATGTCTTGCTTTCCAGATTTTGTTTCTTTCTTCTGTATTTGCAGCCCATTTAAATTCACTGCCATTATTATTTTTAGAAATTTCTTCCACTACATCAATTGATTCTTTATTTGAAATTTCGCTGCCATGAAATTCATAGAATAGTGTTGGCAAACTTTCTAAATTTTCTAGCTTTGAGTATTTTATACTTATATCCATTTGATCTTTATTTAATAATTCTACTCTTGCAATAGGGACACCATACTGAATGATTTCTTGTGCAGTTAAAACTGCGGAGTCTAGATCAGGGAACTGACAAACAGCACTCATTATGCTCTCTGGTATTGGAGATAATCGAAGATGCACTTCAGTTATTATTCCTAAAGTTCCCTCTGAACCAACAAAAAGGTTAGTAAGATTATACCCTGCAGAGGATTTTTTAGACCTTGTTCCTGTATTTATAATTTCACCATTGGCCATTACAACGGTTAAACCAAGTACTGTTGTTTTCATAGTTCCATATCTCACAGCCATCGTCCCAGAGGCTGAACAAGCTGCCATACCTCCAAGAGATGCGTTTGCACCAGGATCAATTGGAAAAAAAACTCCTTTATCTTTTAAAGTTTCATTTAGTTCTTCTCTAGATACATTTGCTTGTACTCGACAATCAAAGTCCGCCTCATTAATAGAAATAATTTTGTTAAAATTTTCCATTGAAATTGTAAATCCTTCATCATTTCCAACCACATGACCTTCTAACGATGTACCAGTGCCATACGCAGTTACTGGTACTTTAAATTCATTACAAATTTTTAATATTTTTGAGAGTTCTTCATTGTTTTTTGGAAACAAAACTGCCCTAGGTAGAACAGGGTCATAAGCATCTTCACCTTTTGCATGATTATTTCTGACACTTTCTGAAAATGATATTCTTTCTTGTAAAATATCTTTTAAATTGTCCAATAATCCTCTATCCATGAATTAATAATATTAATTATTCAATAAAAGTAAATGAATACCACAGCATTAGAATTAGAAAATATATATGATTTAGCATATAAAGCACTATCAGCCCATGGATGTGATCATTTCAATGCTGATTCTGTAGCAACAACAGTTTCACATGCTGAAAGAGATGGAAGTGTTTCTCATGGATTGTTTCGTATTCCTGGTTATGTAGCTTCGCTAAAAAGTAAAAAAGTAAATGGAGCTTCACGACCTTCAAATACCTATCTTACACAAAACACAATTCGTGTTGAAGGTGATTATGGGTTTGCTCCTGTAGGAATCAAAGTTGGTTTGCCTGAATTGATAAAAACGACAAATAAACATGGAGTTGGTGTTTTAACTATAACTAATACTCATCACTTTGCAGCCTTATGGCATGAAACTGAATCATTAGCAGAAAATAATTTAATTGGAATTGCTTGTACTGCATATAAACCAAGTGTGGCTCCAGCTGGTGCAAAGAAACCACTATTTGGAACTAATCCAATATCATTTGCTTGGCCAAGAAAAAATAACACCCCTGTAGTCTACGATATGGCAACTTCAACAATGGCGATGGGAGAGGTTCAGGTTGCAGCACGTGATGGTCACAAAGTTCCATTTGGAACAGGCCTAAATAAAGATGGAGAAAAAACTGATAATCCATCTGAAATTGCAAATGGAGGAGTCCTTTTAACATTTGGCGACTACAAAGGTTCTGCAATAGCAATGATGATTGAGTTATTAGCTGCAGGTCTAGTAGGAGATTTATTTAGTTTTGAAGCTAAAGAAGAAGACAATAATGATGGAGGTCCTGCACGGGGTGGTGAATTTATTATGGCATTATCTCCAGAGCTTATTGCAGGAAAAAATTGGAATGAACATGCTGAGAAATTTTTTGAACAAATGACATCTTTAGACGGTGTGCGTTTACCTGGACAACGAAGACACACTAATAGACAAGATAAAGGTCCAAGACAAATTAATTCAGAGCTAATAGAAAAGATAAAGAGTCTAATCTAATCCATTTATGGATAATATTAAATTAGATTTTCAAAAACATATTGATGCAGGAAGATGTAATGGAGCTGAATGGATAATAAATCATAAAAATAATATTTATCATGAAGTAATTGGTTACACAGATTTGGAATTAAAAAATAAGCTCAATAAAAATTCATATTATAGAATTTGGTCAATGACAAAGCCAATTATTGGTTTTGCAGCAATGCAATTAATTGAAAAAAATTTCTTATCTCTTGATGATACTATAGATAAACATTTATCTGATTTCAAAAATTTAAAAAAACTTAGTAGTATTGAGAGTAAATTAAAAAATACAACTTCTCTAGAAAATAAACCTACTGTTAGACAACTTTTACAACATACAGCAGGCTTTACATATAACAGTTGTGATAATTTTTTAGCTCAAGAATATGAGGATAGAAGTTTATTTCATTCTGCATCTTCAAGTTTGGAGGAAGAGATTAGTAAAATTTCCGAATTACCACTGTTATATGAACCTGGTTCAAAATGGCATTATTCTATATCTATTGATGTTTTAGCCAGAATTATAGAAGTTGTAACAAAAGATAAAATTTTTGACGTTTTAAACGAAAATATTTTTTTACCTTTAGAAATGAATAATACAAATTTTTATATTGATGAAAATAGTAATAGTAAGTTAGTTGAAACATTTGAATATAACAGCGAAAAATTAAAACTAACAAATTTAAATTACGATAAAAGAAAGTTAATATTATACGGGTACCCAGCAAATAATAAAAATTATTCCAGAGGAGGCCATGGTTTGTTTTCTACAGCTGAAGATTATGAAAAATTTGCTACAATGCTTATCGATGGTAAAAATAAAAATGGAAAAGAGCTCATTAATTCTCAAAGTTTAGAATTAATGCGAAATAATTCTTTAAATAAAGAGTTATTTCCAATTGAAATCACATCAATTAATACAAATAAAGATGAAGATTATGAAAATGATCTAGATGGATATGGTTGGGGTTTAGGATTTAGAGTTTTAATGAATAATACCTCTCAAAATAAGTTTGGTCCAGTTGGAGAATTTGGATGGTCAGGTTATGCCGCTACTTATTTTTTGGCAGATCCAAAAAATAATTTGTCAGCTGTTTTAATGATGCAAATTTTAGATGCAGATAAGAATATTAAAAAAGATTTTTACAATAATATCTTTAAAAATCTTTAATAAACATGAAATCAAATCCCTATACCTATGGAATAATTTTAACTCTTTTAACTTACTTATCTTTTGGTATTCTAGATACAATTCAAAAAACAGCAGTTCAATATCACTCTGTTTTTGTATTATTATTTGTAAAATTTACTTTCTGTTTTATTTTTTCTTTTTTTATTGCAAAAAAAAATAAAGTTAAAAAATTTTATCTTTCAAATAATTACAAGATACAAATAACCAGATGTATTTTATCTGTATGCGAATCTTGTTTTTTTGTATTGTCTTTTAGGCACTTAGCTCTGGCAGATGCTCACACAATAGGATCTTTAGCCCCTGTTCTAGTTTTAGTTTTTTCTTATTTTATTTTAAAAGAAAAAATAAATGTAGCCACTTGGTTAGCAATTTGTGTAAGTTTTTGTGGAGTTATTTTAATTATGCGACCTGGACTAACTATATTTAATCCATATCTAATTATCCCATTATGTGCTGCTTTTTTTTATTCACTATTTCAAATAGCAACAAGATTAAATGCTAAGTATGATGATAATGAAACTATGTTATTCTATAATGGCCTTATAGGTGCTATCATTACATTTGTACTATCACTTTTTTTCTGGCAACCTCTACATTCATTTTCTTTTATCTTTTTTATTTTTTTGGGTATCTTTTTTTGTACTGGTTTATTTTTACAAATTAAAGCATTGAGTATAACGCCAGCAAGTATTCTAGCGCCTTATAATTATACTATAATTGTTTGGGGAATAATTTTTGGCTTATTAGTATATGGAGAAATCCCAGATATATTTACAATAATAGGAGCAATCATTATTGTTTCATCAGGAATATTTATATTTAGATATTCTTACAAGTAGTTTTAATTTCTTTGTATCAATTAAAAAATTAATGTTATAAATTTAATCTATGTTTATTGGAATTGATCTTGGAACTTCATCAATCAAAATGATTTTAATAGATCAAAATCAAAGCATCCTTGCATCTGCTAATTCAAGTCTTACTGTACAATCACCTAAAGATGGTTTTAGTGAACAAAATCCAAAAGAATGGATTGACTCAACAATGGAATGTTTGGAGGCTTTAAAGTCAAAAAAACCAAAAGAATTTTCACAAACTATTTCAATAGGAATATCAGGTCATATGCATGGAGCGACGTTAATAGATAAGGATGGAAATGTTATTAGACCATGTATTCTTTGGAATGATACAAGATCATATCAAGAGTGTGAAGAATTTGAAAAACAAAATTTTGATGTACGATCAATCTCAGGAAATATTGCTATGCCTGGTTTTACTGCACCAAAAATAAATTGGATAAAAAATAATGAAATAGATAATTTCAAAAAAATTTTTAAAGTTTTACTCCCTAAAGATTATTTACGATTTGTTCTTACTGGTGAATTTTTTTCTGAAATGTCAGATGCATCTGGAACATTATGGCTAGATATCCAAAAAAGAAAATGGTCCAATCAGCTTTTATCTTGCTCATTTTTAGAAGAAAAACACATGCCAGATCTAGTGGAAGGCAATGAGCAGACAGGATTTTTAAAAAAAGATTTAAAAGAGAAATTTAATTTTAATAATAATGTTAAAGTTGTGGGTGGAGCAGGGGATAATGCTGCCGCAGCAACTGGTATGGGTATAACAAATAAAAATCAATCATTTATATCTCTTGGTACTTCAGGCGTTTTTTTTACCCCCACTGAAAATTTTTTAAGTAATACTGGTGATGCAGTACATTCTTTTTGTCATTGTTTACCAAATAAATGGCACCTTATGTCCGTTATGTTAAGTGCAAGTAATTGTTTAGATTGGATTTGCGCTATTACCAATACTTCAATTGCTGATACACTTAATAATGTAGAGCAATTTTATAATGATAAAAATTCTATAAAAAATTCATCATATTTTTTACCTTATTTGTCTGGAGAAAGGACTCCACATAATGATCCGCATATTAGAGGTTCACTCCATTTTTTAAAAACAACTACAAATGCAACAGATTTACAGTATGCAGTAATTGAAGGTGTCAGTTTTGGAATATTAGATGGAGTAAATTCTATTTTGAAAGTTAATAATAACTTTGATAAAATATTTATGGTTGGAGGTGGTTCAAAAAGTTCATTTTGGATTGAATTGCTTGCAGCACTTTTAAATAGAAAGTTAAGTGTTTGTGAGCAAAGCGAATTTGGTGCTGCACTTGGCGTTGCAAGATTAGCAATGTATCAGGATGCTACTATTGATAATAAAGAAAATATTATTAGTGAAATAAAAATAAGTAAAACTTATGAACCTAATGAAGATAAAATTGATCTTTTATTACAAAGGTATTCAATTTGGAAAGATTTATATAACAGTAGTAATAAAATTGCTAAAAATTTTAATTTTTAGTAAATTTATCTTAAAAAAATTATTCTTTAAAAAGAAAAATATTTGCCTTTATCTTTATTTTATCTTTGAGGACTGTTGTGTTTTTCCAATTACCAGTGCCTATTTTAAAGTCATTTCTAGAAAAAGATATTTCACTTTTTACCTGAACCAACTCACTGGCCAATTTTATTACTTCAATATTAATAGGAATATTTTGACTTTTTTCTTTTATTGTTAACTCACCTATTAAATTAATTTTATTGTCTTCATAATTAAATTTAAAATTATTTGTATCAATAAGACCTAAAGGATATTTTTTAGCATCAAAAAAAACTTCACTAAGAACTAAATCTTTATATCGTTTGTAATTTATATCTAAACTATCAATTCTAACATTTATAAGAGCTTTATTATTATTTTGATTTGACAAATCTAAGGAAACAAAACCATCAAATTCATTAAATTTACCGATAACATTTTTCGTTAACAAAACTGGAACTTCAAATTCTATACTAGAAATATTTTTATCAATAGTCCATAAATCATTACCTGCACTCTGCTTACAATACAGAAATATAAAAAATAAACTAAATATAACTTTCAATATATTTCCTTGCTAGTTCATCAGCTTTCTCATTAAATTCGAAACCAGCGTGTCCTTTAACCCATTTCCATGTTACATTATGTTTATTAATTAGATTATCTAATTGCATCCATAATTCTTTATTTTTCACTATTTTTTTTGTTGAAGTTTTCCATCCATTTTTTTTCCAATTTGTAATCCATGATTCAATACCATCCTTTACATATTTGCTATCGGTATAAATGATTAATTCTTTTTTTATCTCAAAATATTCCAGCGCTTTTATTGCTGCTGTAAGTTCCATTTTATTATTAGTTGTGTGTTGATCACCACCATTTAATAAAATTTCTTTATTATTATCTAATATCACGACACCCCATCCACCTATACCAGGATTTCCAGAACATGCGCCATCTGTATAAATATTAATCATTATTCAAAAATATCATTTTGTTGATGCCATCTTAAAATATTCAAATATTCAAACGGATCTTTTTTAACAACTACTGCATCAGGCGGATGAAAAATATAATCGTGCATTCTCGTACATAATATTCTAACAGCAGCAGCTCTTAATAAAATATTTAATGATTTCTTTTCAATATCACTTAATTCTCTCAACGTTTGATATTCCCCAAGAATTATTAAGCAGTTCTCTTTGTTAAAGTATTGTCCATTTTCACTAAAACACCAATCATTAATAACTATAGCTAAATCGTAAATATAAAAATAATAACATGCAAAATAGAAATCTATTACTCCAGAAATTTTTTCATCTTTAAAAAAAATATTATCTCTAAACAAATCAGCATGTATGACACCACAAGGAATATTTGTTGGCCAATAATTTTCTAAATAGTCTAATTCATTTTTTAACAAATACATTGTTTCATTAAACTTTTCGGATTTATTATTAAGGCACTTTTTGTAAATTTCTTTCCAATCCTGTAGATCTAAACTGTTAGGTCTTTTTTCATCAAAATTTATGGTAAGATTGTGTAAATCAGCAACCATTTTTCCAACTTCTCTACACATTTCAGCGTTAGGTTCTTCAATACTTTTACCTTCTAGAAAAGATATTATTACAGCTGTTTTATTTTTTATTCTTTTTAAAATTTTTCCATTTTTATCTGAGATAGCTTTTGGACATTTAAAATTGTTTTTATTTAAAAAGTTTTTTAAATTTATAAAAAAAGGTAATTCTTGCTCAGTTACTCTTTTTTCAAAAATTGTTAAAATATATGGTTGATTATTACAAAAAATTTTAAAATTTGAGTTCTCTATCCCATCTACAATTTCTTCAAAGCTGTCTAAATTTCCAATTGAGTATTCAGAAATAAAGTTTTCAATATCTTCTTTAAGTAATTTAGTAAAGACTGCCATCTTCTATACGTTTAGTTTTTGCGGCACTTTAAAAAATACATCTTCTTTTTGGTAAGATCCTTCATTTATATGTATTTCAAAATTTCTTTTCAAATTATCAAGAAGTTTTTTAACAAGTACTTCTGGCGATGATGCACTTGCTGTTATTCCTATATTTTCAGATTCTTGAAATATATTTAAATTTAAGGAATCTACATCTTCTACTAAAATAGCTTTTTTTGATCCATAATTTTTTGCTACTTCAACTAATCTTAGGGAATTTGATGAGTTACTTGCACCAATGACTAAAAAATAATCACATTGATTTGCTATCTTTTTAACCGCTTCTTGTCTATTTGTCGTAGCATAACAAATATCATTTTTTTTTGGTTCTATGACATTACTAAAATGTAATTTTATCTCTTTTATTATATCTTTTGTATCATCTACTGATAGCGTTGTCTGAGTAACATATGCAATCTCATCATTTTGGTTTAAAGGCAATTTTTTTACATCTTCAACTTTTTCTACTAAATAAATTTTTTTATCTGTTTGACCCATAGTTCCAATAACTTCAGGATGATTTCTATGACCAATTAAAATTACTGGCAGATTTTTTTTATCAAAATTTTCAACTTCTTTATGGATTTTGCTAACAAGCGGACATGTTGCATCATAATATACTAAATTTAAACTTAATGCTTCCTCAGGGACTGCTTTTGGAACACCATGTGCAGAAAAGATAACTGGCCTACTTCTATCTTCAATCTCATTTAATTCTTCTACAAAAATAGCTCCCTGTGATTTGAGATTTTCAACAACAAATTTATTATGCACTATTTCATGACGAACGTATACGGGTGCTCCATATTTTTTTAGAGCACCCTTTACCATTTCTATAGCCCTATCTACACCTGCACAAAATCCCCGAGGTCCTGCAAGAAATATATTAAGTTTTTTTGTCATCCAAATTTGTTACCATTAATTTTGGTTACTTAATAATACTATAGATTTTGAAAATCTTTTAATATTAAATTATTAATATTGTAAGTAGATTTTGGAATAACTAAGTCTACTACTAGTTCTTTAGAACAGAGTTAAATTCGGTAATTGATTCTTCAATTAAAGCAGATTTTTTATCCTTACTTAGATTTTGAAGTAGAATATTTCTAGTAGCCTCTATTGCAACACTTGAAATATAACTTTTGATAGAATTATTAGTATCTCGAACTAATTGTTCAATTTTATTTTCTGCCAATATTTTTCTTTTCTCAATTTGATCAGTTAATTTAGTGGCAGATATATCTTTTAATTCAGCAATTCTTTTCTCAGATTCTAACTTTAGATTTTGTATTTCTTTCTCTACTTTAGATTCTCTCTCCCTTAGTTCATCCAAAGCTTTTTGAGCCTCGTTTTTTAAATTCTCAACTTCATCTATTTTATTTTTTATATCTTTTATTTGTGCATCTAAACTGGATGTAAGAATTTTTCGTACTGGATTAAAAATTGCTGCAATAAATAATATAAAAGATACCGCTACCCAAAATTGAGGATCAGAAAACATTAGTTAAAATTACCTTTATGTGTTTCAATAACTTTATTAAGTTCATTGTCTGACAATTCTATATCTGTAATTTTTCCAACAGTCAGTTTTGTAATATTAACTATTTCATTGTTAATATTTTTCATTTGATCATCTTTACTTTTTAAAATTTCTTTTTCTGCATTAGAAACTTTTTTTTCTAAATCTTTATCAAGTGAAGAAAGTTGAGAAGAAACATTTTCTTGTAAAGCATCGATTGTTTCTTTAATTTTCTCATCTGTTTCTAGTTTAGTCTTATTGATCTGATCATTAATTTTTTTTTCAATTTCCATTGCCTGTTCTTGAAGCTCTTTTGCTGAAGATAAATTTTCATTTATTTTATTTTGTCTTTTCTCTAAAACTGTAGCTATTCTTGGAAGTGATACCCTCCATAAAAATACAAATAGAAAAGTAAAAAATACAGCTAACCAAAAGAGCTGTGAAACAAAAAACTCTGGATTTAATTGAGGCATTAATTAATTATTGAGTTCTATCCAAACAAAATAACTAACGCAATAACTAGCGCGAAAAGTGCAATCGCTTCAACTAATGCGAAACCTAACATTGTCATTGTAAAAACTTCACCTCTTGCTGCCGGATTTCTTCCAACTGCTTGAATAAAAGATGAGAAAATATTCCCAATTCCAATCCCTGATCCAATAACACCGATAACGGCTAAACCCGCTCCGATTACTTTTGCTGCTTCAATTTCCATAAGTCCTCCTATTTTAAATTAATGTAAATGATAAGCATCGTTAATATATAAACACGTCAGTATTGCAAACACATATGCTTGCAAAAAAGCAATTAAAATTTCTAATCCTGTTAAAGCTACAATGAAAGCTAAAGGAAAAACTCCTGTAAAAAATGGCATGGAAACAACAAAGCCTGCAAATACTTTGAGTAGTGTGTGACCAGCCAGCATGTTTGCAAATAATCTAACTGATAAACTTATAGGTCTTGATAAATAAGAAATTACCTCAATGGGAATAAGCAGTGGATGCATGTAAAACGGTACACCTGGTATATAAAAGAAAGTAAAAAATTTAATACCATGGTTAATAAATCCAAGAATAGTTACGCCAATAAATACAACTGCTGCTAATGCAAATGTAACAATGATGTGACTCGTGAAAGTAAATTGATATGGTATCATTCCAACCATATTTCCAATTAGTACAAACATGAATAAAGAGAAAACAAATGGGAAATATCTTTTTCCATTATCTCCAACTGTATCAGAGAGTAACTGAGCAATAAAATTATACATAAGCTCTGAGATAAGCTGCATCCTAGAAGGGATAATTGATCTTGTGTTCACTGTTAAAGTTAAAAATAGAGTAATCACTAAAACAGTAATTAGCATTGCAAAAGATGAGTTTGTGAAAGAAATGTTATAACCTCCAAGTTCAATATTAGATATTGGATCTATTTCGAACTGTTTTAGGGGACTATCTTTTGCGGCCATAATTGATATTGAATATTAAAATTACCTTTGCTTTTCAATGCGACGCATTACACGATAAACGTTCAAAAATCCAGCTAATGCGCCAAATATGAAGAAAATAATTAGGCCTATTGGTTTAGTATTAAAGTAATTATCCACAATAAGCCCAATTCCAACTCCAACAACTAGTGCAGCTATAATTTCTGTACTAATTTTAAAACCAAATCCTGCACCACTTTCTTTTTTTTTAATATTAGGTTCTTTATTTTGATTATCTAAATCATCAATTTTTTTACCTAATTCTTCTAAATTTTTATTTTTATAATTCATTGGTAGTGTCTTGCTCTTTTATCTCAATTGCTTTTTCAAGATCAACGGAAACTAATTGTGATACACCTTTCTCGGGCATAGTAACACCAAATAATCTATTTACTCTTGCCATTGTCATTCTATGGTGAGTTATTACTAAGAATTTTGTTGAAGAAGTTTTAGCTATTTCCTCCACTAATGAACAAAATCTATCAACATTAGTATCATCCAATGGAGCGTCAACCTCATCAAGTACACAAATGGGAGCTGGATTTGATAAAAATACAGCAAATAATAATGATAAGGCTGTAAGAGCTTGCTCACCTCCAGAAAGTAAATTTAGATTTTGTAATTTTTTTCCAGGAGGACTAGCAAATATTTCTAAACCAGCTTGAAGAGGATCTGACTCATCTGTAAACTTTAGATAAGCCTTTCCACCACCAAACAACCTGGTAAATAACTTTTGAAAATTTTCATTTACTATGCCATATGCAGCAAGTAAGCGTTGCCTACCTTCTATATTCAGTGAGTCAATTGCTTCTCTTAGTTTTGCAATTGCACTTAAAAGATCGCTTTGATCTTTCTTTATTGTATTAACTTTTTCTTCTAAATCTTTTGACTCTTGTTCTGCGAGAAGATTTACACCACCTAAACGTTCTTGCTCTCCAATTAGTCT
>CACNAF010000007.1:0-50258 GCA_902618385.1 uncultured Alphaproteobacteria bacterium
AAAAATTATTTAATTTCAATTAGTTAACAAAAGAGGAAATATGAAATTTAGACCTTTACATGACAGAGTCTTGGTAAAAAGAGTAGATTCTGATCAAAAAACAGCAGGGGGAATAATTATCCCTGACACTGCCCAAGAAAAACCAATGGAAGGTGAAGTATTAGAAATTGGTTCTGGGGCAAGAGATGAAACAGGAAAACTAGTACCTTTGGATGTCAAAAAAGGAGATAAAATACTTTTTGGAAAATGGTCTGGTACTGAAGTAAAAATGAATGGTGACGACTTTTTAATAATGAAAGAGTCTGACATCATGGGAATCATAACTTCAGGTAAGAAAAAGAAATAGTAATTTAGAGAGGATAAAAAAATGTCTGCAAAAAATATATTTTTTGGATCAGATGCTAGATCAAAAATGTTAACTGGTGTTAACAAGCTAGCTGATGCAGTGAAAGTTACATTAGGACCTAAAGGTAGAAATGTAGTTATGGATAAATCTTTTGGAGCACCAAGAATTACCAAGGATGGTGTAAGTGTTGCTAAAGAAATAGAATTAAAAGATAAATTTGAAAATATGGGCGCTCAAATGGTTAGAGACGTTGCAAGTAAAACTAATGATATTGCTGGCGATGGAACAACTACTGCTACCGTATTAACACAAGCAATTGCAACTGAAGGAATGAAAGCTGTTGCAGCTGGTATGAATCCTATGGATTTAAAAAGAGGAGTTGATTTAGCTGTAGATGCTGTAGTCAATGAAATTAGAAAAAAATCTAAAGTAATTAAAACTGATAAGGAAGTTGCACAAGTGGGCACTATTGCTTCAAACGGTGATGCTGAAGTAGGTAAAATGATTTCAAGTGCAATGCAAAAAGTTGGTAAAGAAGGTGTTATTACTGTAGAGGAAGCAAAGAGCTTAGATACTGAACTTGATGTTGTTGAAGGTATGATGTTCGATCGAGGTTATCTTTCACCATATTTTGTAACTAATGCAGAAAAAATGATCACCGAACTTGGTGACTGCTATGTATTACTTCATGAGAAAAAATTATCAAGTTTACAACCAATGTTACCTTTACTTGAATCTATTGTTCAATCTACTAAGCCACTATTAATTATAGCTGAAGATATTGAAGGTGAAGCTTTAGCTACTTTAGTTGTAAATAAACTAAGAGGTGGCTTAAAAATAGCTGCAGTTAAAGCTCCAGGTTTTGGAGATAGAAGAAAAGCTATGTTAGAGGACATTGCAATTTTAACTGGTGGCCAAGTGATAAGTGAAGATCTTGGTATAAAGTTAGAAAATGTTAATCTAGAAATGCTAGGTACTGCTAAACGAGTAGTTGTCGATAAAGAAAATACTACTATCGTTCAAGGAGCTGGTAAAAAGAAAGACATTGAAGGTAGATGTAATCAAATCAGAGCACAAATTGAAGAAACAACTTCTGACTATGATAGAGAAAAACTTCAAGAAAGGCTTGCAAAATTAGCAGGTGGTGTAGCAGTTATCAGAGTTGGTGGCGCTACAGAAGTTGAAGTTAAAGAGAAAAAAGATAGAGTTGAAGATGCAATGCATGCAACAAGAGCAGCCGTTGAAGAAGGTATAGTACCTGGTGGTGGTTCAGCTCTTGCATATGCTACAAATTCATTGAAATCAGTTAAAACTGCTAATGATGATCAAAAGATTGGCGTTGATATAGTGAGAAGAGCGCTCTTTAATCCAATGAGACAAATTGCAGAAAATGCTGGTGTTGATGGGGCAGTAGTAGCGGGTAAAATTCGTGAAAGTAAAGACCATAATATTGGCTATGATGCTCAAATGGATAAATACACCAACATGGTAAATGCTGGTATAATTGATCCGACTAAAGTTGTTAGAACTGCACTACAAGATGCAGCATCTGTAGCTGGTTTACTAATTACAACTGAAGCTATGGTAGCTGATGCTCCCGAAGATAAATCTGCAGCACCTGCTATGCCTGATATGGGCGGCGGCATGGGCGGCATGGGCGGCATGGGCGGCATGGGCGGCATGATGTAAATATAAAATAAATTTTTAAAGAAAGGGGCAATTAATTTTGCCCTTTTTTTTTAAATTAAACGATCAATCTGATTAGTAATTTTAGAACTGTCTGGTTTTGTCATAGAAGACCAAGATTTAATAAGCTGTCCATTTCTATCAAATAAATATTTGTAAAAATTCCACTTTGGTTTTTCGTTATACTTCTCTTCAATCCATGCATAAATTGGATGAGCATTGCTTCCTTTTACATCCATTGGTGAAGAAGTAACAAAACCTACCCCATAATTAACTAAACAAATTTGTTTAATATCCTCAGTGTCTAAGTACTCTTGATTAAAGGAATTACTTGTTGTAGCTATTATTGTTAAATCGCTATTTTTATAATTCAAAAATAAATTTTGCAGGTCAGCATACTGAGGAGTGAAACCACACCTAGAAGCCGTGTTCACTATTAAAATTGGCTTACCATCAAACTTCTCTAAATTTACTTGATTACCGTCTATATCTTCAAATGAAAAATCGTATAAATTCACTGTCTCATTAGCTAATAATGTATTCTTTACGTTAAGCATAATCAAAAAAACAAGTAAAAATTTAAATTTCATGTTAGTGAGTAATAAATATATCGCTTATGGAAACATTCAATAGTTTTACAGACCTTTTTTTTGATGTTTGGAATAACGGTGTTTTTGGCATAAATGCTACAGATATCATAGTAAGCCTTGTAATTTTCTTACTTTTTTATTTACTCAGAAGGCTTATAGCTAGATTTATTCTTAATCGATTATCAAGAATTGTTTTAAAAACTTCCAATCAAATTGATGATGCTGTTATTCAAGTACTTGATGGCCCATTAAAATTTCTCCCTGTTGTTTTAGGTTTTTTTATAGCTTCTTCATATTTAGATGTTTCTGATAACAACCAAGATTTTTTAGATTTACTAAACAGATCATTAATTACAATTTTTATATTTTGGCTACTGCATCAATTGATTATACCGTTTTCATTTGTAATAAAAAACTTTGAGTCAAAAATTTCAAAACCTTTAGTTGATTGGACTCTTAAAGGTTTAAAAATTCTTGTTATTGTTCTTGGATCAGTAGCAATTTTAGAATTGTGGGGTATAAGAGTGGGACCAGTAATTGCAGGATTAGGTTTATTTGGTGTAGCGGTTGCACTGGGCGCTCAAGATTTATTTAAAAATTTAATTAGTGGTATCATGATACTAATGGAAAAGAGGTTTACTGTTGGTGATGTTATATTAGTTTCAGGTGAAGTAGAGGGAGTTGTTGAACAAATTGGATTTAGATCAACCCTTGTTAGAAGATTTGATTCAACTCCAGTAATGGTTCCTAATTATAAATTTGCAGAGCAGTCTGTAACTAATTACACAAGAAGACATCATAGACGTATTAGATGGCTAATTGGATTAGAATATAGAACTAGTATTGATCAATTAAAAAATATCAGAGACGAGATAAATAATTTAATTGAAAAAGATCAAAACTTTGCAAAAAATCAAAATGCAAGTTTCTACGTTAGAATAGATAGTTTTTCTGATAGTTCTATCGATATGCTAGTACAAACATTTACTGTTACGAATGAATGGGCAGAATTTTTAAAAATAAAAGAAAACCTTGCTGTCAAAATAATAGAAATAGTTGAAAATAATGAAGCTGGTTTTGCTTTTCCTAGTCATTCACTTTATGTTGAAAAATTATCAGATGAAAAAACAGAAATTTTTAACCCTCAATCTACTAAGAAATAATGAATGAGAATAATCGCGTAATTTCTGGCTCTCTTTTTATATTGGCCAGTATCGCTGTTGCATTCATTTTAAATTTCTCTCAACCTATAATGGTCCCATTTGTTTTAGCACTTCTTTTAAGGATATTAATTGATCCAATAATTGATTTTCAGACTATAAATCTTCGAGTACACAGATTCATAGCAGTATTTATTAGTATTTGTTTAATTGTTCTTTTATTCTCAATTATAGTTCCTTTTATTGTTTCTTCTGTAGCAACATTCTTGGAGTCTGCAGATGATTATAATCAAAAAGTAATCATTTTAATTGAGGCAGTCATAATACAACTGCAACAATTTGAAATTGATATTGATAGAGAAACAATTAGAAATACAATTGCAGAGTTACCCATTACTAATTGGGCTGCAACTATATTAAGTAATAGTGCAAATTTTATTTCAAAGTTTCTTTTAGTTGTAATTATAACATTATTTTTATTATTAGGAACTCCTCCAAAAAATACTTCAGATGAATGGAATGATATTATTAGATTAGTAAAAAAATATATATTTACTAAATTTTTAACATCAGCTTTTACAGGCATTGCAGCAGGATTAATTTATTGGTTTTTGGGCCTAGAATTAGCCTTCATTTTTGGAAGCTTAACATTTATTTTAAATTTCATTCCAGTTATTGGTTCTGTTATTGCTGTTTTACTTCCATTACCAATTGCTTTCCTTCAATACAATGATCCAACTCTAGTTATATTAATTATAATTTTACCTACGATTATTCATCAAATAGTAGGAAATTTTGTAGAACCTAAAATATTTGGTGAGAGTTTTGGATTACATCCAATTACAATTATTTTATCGTTAATATTCTGGGGTATGATTTGGGGCTTTATTGGCGTTCTTCTCGCAGCACCTTTAACTGCAATCATCAGAATTTCATTTGAAAGATTTGAAACAACTAAACAAATTGCAAGATTATTAGAAGGTAAGATTCATATAAAAGAAAGCTAACCTAATATTTTCTTACATATGTCATAGCTAAAACCAGCTCTTGCCATTTTTGCTAATTTTTTTTCATAACTTTCATTTTTTTCCAACAATTTCTTTTTTTTAGCAAATATTTTTGCTGACTCTAATTCCCAATTATCGTTATCTTGCTTCATTAAGTTTAAATTATTTTGAATTTGAGATTTACTCACTCCTTTTTTAATCAAGTAATTGAAAATAAAATTTTTTGATTTTCCAGAATTTGATAAAGAATGAATTTTTGTTGAGCTATATCTATCATCATCAATAAATTTATTTTTTTCTAATTTTAAAATTATACTTTCAATAATATCAATGAGTTTTTTTTTCTCAAAATTTGTTAAATTTAATCTTAAAATTTTTCTTTTAAGCACACTAACTAAATTATTCTTTGAGGAATCGTACTTGCTTAAGTAATCAACGGCATATTTTAAGAGTTTTTTATCGTCCACTAAATTAATATACAAATAATTTAAATATATTAAAAGAAAACTCCTAATATGATTTACTATAATTATCTTTGTTTTTTTACATTAGTAAAAAAAGAAGTCTTTAGGTTCTTAAAAGTTGGAATACAAACTGTGATTGGACCAGCTATTAGCTCTTTATTATTTTTAGCTGTTTTTAGTTTAGCTCTAGGTAGATCCGTAAATTCTATAAATGGTATTGATCTTCCTTATTTTATTGCACCTGGTTTGATAATGATGACGATGCTTCAAAATGCTTTCGCTAATTCCGCATCAAGTATTGGTCAATCAAAATTTCAAGGAAATATTGTAGACATATTAATGGCTCCATTAAATAATGTTGAGCTAGCATTTGGTTTTATTATTGGCTCTGTTTGTAGAGGTATTATTTGTGGTATAACCACTACTTTGGGGGTTATGCTATTTGTTCCTTTAACCGTTCACTCTTACACTGCTTTACTATTTTTTACATTAATGGGGTGTACAATGATGGGAACTTTAGGAACAATTGTTGGTATATGGGCAGACAAATGGGATCAACAACAAGGTATAACTAATTTTATAGTTTTACCTCTTACTTTTTTGTCTGGAACATTTTATTCAATTTCAAGACTTCCAGAGTTTTGGCAGACAGTTTCCTCATTCAATCCATTTTTCTATAATATTGATGGTTTCAGATATGCTTTTACGGGAATTTCTGATAGCTCATTAATCCAAGGATCAATCTTCTTAATAATTATTAATATTATATTAATTTTATTATGCTATTTTATGTTTCACAAAGGATATAAAATTAAATTTTAAATATGGTTAAGATGCTCTTTTCAAATGTTATGCCAACTTATGGTAATAAAACTCTTGAATTTGTAAAAGGTAAAGGATGTTATTTATACTCGAGTAAAAATACAAAATATTTAGATTTTGCAAGTGGAATAGCTGTAAATTCTCTTGGTCATTGCCATCCTAAGCTTATAGAGGCGCTTAATAAACAATCAAAACAACTCTGGCATGTTTCAAACTTATATAAAATTAAAAAACAGGAACAATTTGCAAAATTACTTTGTAAAAATTCTTTTGCAGACAAAGTCTTTTTTACTAATTCAGGAGCTGAATCTATTGAATGCGGAATTAAAATAATAAGAGGATATCATTCATATTATAAGACTAACAAAACAGAGATTATTACTTTTGATGGCGCTTTTCATGGAAGAACTTATGGAGCACTTTCTGCACAAAAAAACAAAAAATACTCTAATGGTTTTGGCCCTATGCTTAAAGGGTTTAAACAAATCGAATTTAATAATGAAAAAAAATTAATATCGGCAATAAACAAAAAAACAGCTGGTATTATTATTGAACCAATTCAAGGAGAAGGAGGTATTCGTCCTGCCAATCTAAGTTTTTTAAAATTACTAAGAAAAATCTGTAACGAAAAGAAAATCTTACTTTTTTTCGATGAGGTTCAGTGTGGATTTGGAAGATCAGGTAAATTATTTTCACATGAATGGGCAAAAATAAAACCTGATATTATGTCTGTAGCAAAAGGTATTGGATCGGGTTTTCCACTTGGTGCTTGTATGTCAACAAACAAAGCATGTGTTGCAATGACTAAAGGTAGTCATGGATCAACTTATGGTGGTAATCCGTTAGCCATGAGTGTAGGTTTAGAAGTCTTAAAAATTATCTCTAATAAAAAATTTCTTACAAAAGTTGATAAAACAGCAAGATATTTCTGGAAAAATTTAAAAAAATTAGAGAATTCATCAAATATTATTTCAGAGGTTAGAGGTGCAGGACTTTTATTAGGAATTAAAACAAATATTAGCAATATAGATTTTTCTGAACAACTTAAAAAAAATAAATTACTAAATGTACCTGCTGCAGATAATACAGTAAGATTAGCCCCACCACTTATTGTATCTTATAAAGAGATTGATAAATCATTAACAATAATTAAAAAAAGTTTAAAAGAATTATCAAGATGAAGCATTTTATTGATATTAATAGTTTAAAAAAAAAACAAATTGATGAAATAATTTCTCTTGCACAAAAAATCAAAAAAAACCCAAAAAAATATTCTTCATCTTGCAAAGATAAAACTCTCGGTTTAATTTTTGAAAAACAATCACTAAGAACCAGATTAAGCTTTAATGTTGGAATGCAAAAATTAGGAGGTTCTGTTTTAGAATTGCAAAGTAAAGATATTGGCTTTGATAATAAAAGAGAAAAAGCCGAAGATGTTCTTAATGTATTAAGTCAATATATTGATTGCGTAATGATAAGAAATAATAATCACAAACAAATAGTAAATTTAAGCAAAGAAAATATTTTGCCGATTATAAATGGTTTAACTGAATATAGTCATCCATGCCAAATACTTGGTGATTTTTTAACTCTACAAGAGCATCTTAAAAGTATAAAAAATGCTAATATTGCTTGGATAGGTGATTATAATAATGTCTTACGCTCTCTTATTCATCTACAAAATATTTATAATTTCAAACTAAATTTAATCATTCCAAAAGAAATTTTTAAAAATTATAAAAAAGAGTTTCAACAATCAATAAACAAAAATTTAAACTATTTTTTTGATCCTATATTAGGTACAAAAAATTCAAATTGTATAATGACTGATGTTTGGGTTTCTATGGGTGAAAAAAATAAAAATAAAAAAAAATATTTCAAAAATTATACCGTAGATAAAAAAATTATTAGTAATGCTAAAAATAATGTAATATTTATGCACTGCTTACCAGCAAAAAGAGGACAAGAAGTGACATCAGAAGTTCTTGATGGAAAAAATTCTGTTGTATTAATGCAAGCAAAAAATAGAATGTACGTTCAACAAGCTATATTAATTTATGTACTTAAAAAGTAGTTTTACTTTAATTTTATTTTTGGTGCTATCATGTCAACCAGTTGAAATATTAAGACCAATTGAAATTGATATTTCAAATCTTCATACTATTTCAATTTATTCAAAAAATATTGAAATTAATAACAAATATAATTCTGTTTTTTCTCAAAATAATATTGAAGAACAAATCCAAAAATCACCGATTGATGTAATTGTGGAATGGCATAACAAAAACGTATTAAAAATTGGAAATGAAAATAAATTAGTTATTAATATTTTAGATGCATCTATTACAAAAAATGAAATTGAGAATGTTGATGCAAAAAAATATGAAGAAAAAACTATATATAAATATGAATTATTTTTTTTAGTTGAATATGAACTTTATGATAACAGCGGTTTCTTAAAAGCAAATACAACTGTAGAAACTTCAAGATCTACAACATCTCAAAAATATATTTCTTTAAATGAAACTGAAATAATTATTAATGACTTATTATTTCAAACCATGAATGATTATATTAATGAAACAAAAAACCAACTGTCAATTTACATGGGAAATTATTTGAGTATTTAGCTTCTCCAAAAATTGATAGATAATAGAACTAATACTGTAAAAATTTCCAATCTTCCGATAATCATAGTAAGGGATAATATCCATTTGGCGCCATTGTCTAATAAAAAATAATTTCCACTAGGTCCTATCATTTCACCTAAACCAGGACCAACATTTGAAATTGCAGAAGCAGCTGCTGAAAAGGCAGTCAAAAAATCTAAATTGAATAAGCTTAAACTTACTGCTGATAAAATAAATAAAAATATATACATAAAGAAAAAGCCCATAATGGAGTTATAAGTGTTTTCATTCACTGATTTCCCATTAAATCTCATCATCAATACTGCATGAGGTTGAGTCAGTTTCCTTATTTGGGTAATTGCTCCTCTAAAAAGTATTTGCAATCTAAATATTTTAATTCCTCCTGTGGTTGATCCTGCACACCCACCAATAAACATAATTATCATCATTATTACAATGCCAAAACTCCCCCAATTAGAAAAGTTACTACTAGTATAGCCAGTGCCAGTTAAAATTGATGTAATATTAAATAAAGCAATTCTAAAAGCAGAAATTGTATCTATAGATTGATTAGTAGTTAGCCAAATTGTCGTTAACAAAATAATTATAAATAAAATTAGAAAGAATAATTTTATTTGATCATCTTTAAAAATCAATTTTTTTTGATTATGTAAAAATTGCAGATACAAGACAAATGGTAAACTTCCCACCAACATAAAAATAATACTTATACTTTCTATTTTAAACGAATTAAAATATGAAAATGATTCATCATAATTAGAAAATCCACCAGTTGAAATTGTAGTCATTGCATGAATAATTGAATCAAAACCTTGCATTCCATTTACAAAATACAAAAAGGCACAAATAATTGATAAAGATACGTAAAGTAGAAATAATTCAATTACAAATCGATTAACTTTAGGAATTGTTTTTTCATAAGGATCATCATGTTCCATGTGTAGCAATTGCATTCCACCGATTTGTAAAGTTGGCAAAATAGCCATTGCAAGAACAATTATTCCTATTCCTCCGAACCATTGAAGAAGAGATCTCCAAATTAATATACCCTCAGATAAGTTTTCTAAATTATTAATAACAGTTGCACCAGTCGTAGTAATTCCACTTACTGACTCAAAAAAAGCATCTGTATATGAGAGTGAAGATGATGAATACACAAATGGAATTGCACCAAAAAGAGATATTACTAACCATGATGAAATTGTTAATAAAAAAGCTTGTCTTATTCCAAGCTTAATATTCTTTTTTCTAAATGAAAAATATAAAATTATTCCAATAAAAAAAGTGATTAAGCTTGAGTAAAAAAATTGTAACCAATCATAATTACCATAATAAAGATCAAAGAACATTGGTATCAGCATTGCTATTGCCTCAATACATATTAGTATTCCAATTATATTTAATATTGACCTAAAGTCTCTCATTGTATTTGTGAATTAATTTAAATTATTATTTTCAAATGGTGTATCTAATGAAAACTGAGGTATTTGAACATCAAAAGTATTTCCATCATCGCCTTGCATCTCATAACTTCCTTCCATAAAACCTGAAGAAGTAGTTAAAGGTGTGCCACTAGTATACTCAAACTTTTCACCTGGATTTAATATAGGTTGTTCGCCTACTACACCTTTACCTCGTACTTCTTGAAGAGTACCATTAGCATCAATAATTTTCCAATGCCTGTTTACAAGCTGTACTTTTTCATTACCTTGGTTATCAATTATTACTTTATAAGCCCATACATAATGTTGATCTTCAGGCTCTGATTGGTCTTCAAGATAATAAGGCTTAACAGTAATATTTATTTTTTTTGTAGTTTTGGAATACATTGAAAGAAACTCAATATACCAAAATATTTATAAACAAAAGTTAATTTGTTTTTTTTATTTCTACTCTTCTATTTGCCGGTTGTTTGGTGTCATCTGGAGTATCTACAGCTAAAAATTCCTCACCTTTGCCTAAAATTTTAATACTACTTTGATTGATTCCATAATTAATTAAAATTTCTTTTACAACCTCTGCTCTTTTGATTGATAATGATAAATTATATTTATTTGTTCCTTTAGTATCAGTATGTCCAATAACAAGATATTCATTAATATCACTTCCATAATTATTTAAAAATTTTTTTATTTTATCTTTACTAACTTCAGATAAATTGAATTGATCAAAATCAAAATAAATTATTTGCATTAATTCTTTATTTTCATTTTTAGTCACAATTGTTACTTCATCTTTTGTTTCATTTTCTAAATTATTATCTTTGTTATCTGAAGTTTCTTGCTCATTTTCCTGAGTAGATATTTTTTCATAAATATTATGCATGGCTTTTAAGAAATCATTCTTGCAACTATTAATATCCCATGTTTGCCAATTTTCTTCCTGTTGCTCTGACCAGCAATCTAACGACGAAATAGCTCTTGCTAAATTAATAGGATCAATATTTTTAGCATCTTTATAAATTGTCATAAGGTTTTCATATGCAATTTTTATTTCATTAATATTTTCTTCTGGAATTTTCCAATATGAAATTTCTTCTGGATATATTTCATCAGTTTCTAAACTCTTGAGAGCTTTTTCAGAATATAATTTTGCTGAATTCCAATCGTGCATTTCTTCTGCCTCGAAACTAGCTCTTTTTTTGTATTCGGATAGTAAGTGTTCTTGAAAGTTTTTTGGTTCTTTATTTTCCATTTTAGAGAGTTCTTTATAACTAGCTGAACAACCGCCTAAAAAAATTAGTAAAGAGATAATAGGTAGTAATAATTTAAATTTCATAGAGTACAAATATCAAAATTTGCTGTCAAAACTAAGACGAAATTTTGACCTAATTAAGGTCCACCATTTTTTTTACATCACCTACATTTTATCATTGCAGAGTATTTAAAGATTAAATACAGAAATAGCATATTTATTTAAGGAGTTTATAATGATTAAACATTCTACGTCGGTGGATCAATCGGACAGAAAGGTTCCCTACAATTTAAGACAAAGTGGTCCTACACCAGTCCAAATGCTTATTTCAACCAGAGTGAGAAAATCACCTTATTGGCATTTGTCAATGGAGGCGGGATGTTGGAGAGCAACAGTTTATAATAGAATTTATCATCCAAGAGGTTACGTAAAGCCTGAAGATGGTGGAGCAATGGTTGAATATGAGGCAATTAAAAATCATGTTACCATGTGGAATGTTGCTGTCGAAAGACAAATTCAAGTTAAAGGTCCTGATGCTGAGGCATTTGTTGATTATGTCATAACTAGAGATGCTACTAAAATATCTCCAATGAGAGGAAGATACGTAATTCTTTGTAATCAATATGGTGGTGTTTTAAACGATCCTATTCTTCTAAGAATTTCAAAGGATGAGTTTTGGTTTTCTTTATCTGACTCAGATATTGGCTTGTATTTGCAAGGTGTAAATCATGATAATAGATT
Source organism: uncultured Alphaproteobacteria bacterium (assembly GCA_902618385.1). Lineage (GTDB taxonomy): Bacteria > Pseudomonadota > Alphaproteobacteria > HIMB59 > CACPNW01. The sequence continues at coordinate 12,162 of CACNAF010000007.1, forward strand.
TAATGTTCATATCGATGAAATTGATGTAAGCCCAGTTCAAATTCAAGGCCCTAAAGCGCATGCTTTGATGAATGATTTAATAGGTGATCAAGTTAAAGTTGATGAAATGCCATTCTATGGACTTGCTGCTGCGAAAGTAGGTGGAAGAGATTGTATAATTTCTCAAACAGGTTTTTCTGGTGAGGCAGGATTTGAAATTTATTTATATGAGTCTACTAAGTATGCCGATGATATGTGGAATGCTGTTTTAGAAGCAGGAAAAAAACATAATCTTATGGTTATTGCTCCGGCTCATCATCGAAGAATCCAAGCAGGAATTCTATCTTGGGGTCAAGACATGGATAATCAGCATAATCCTTTTCAATGTAATTTAGGCTATCAAGTATCTTTATCTGGTAAAGGTGAATGGAATAAAACTTCTGATTATGTTGGTAAGGCTGTTCTTGAAAAGATGAAGGCAGATTTAAAAGATGGAAAAAAACCATACAAGCTTCAGTTAGTTGGATTAAGCTTAGGTGGAAAACCTATCGAAGAATATGCTCCTGATTTTTGGCTTGTTTCAGAAGACGGCAACGAACCTTGTGGATTCATAACATCTCCTTGGTATCATCCTGAACAAGGAAGGAACATTGCTATGGGCTATGTACCATTTGATGGAACTCTAAATAAAAATGGTTTTCCTATTGGAAATTTTGGTAGTAAATTCAAGGTTCATCTACCTGATCAATATGCAGATACACCTGGTGTGCCAGTAGATGCAGAAGTTGTGCCAATTCCTTTTACTGAATCACACAACGCTAATACTAGAGAAGTAGTAGATAAATAAAATATTTTAAGAAGCTCTATTTAATTAATAGAGCTTCTTTATTTTAATAAAGCTTTTATTCTATCAATTGAGATATAACCAACAACAAGTTCTTCATTAACAAAAAAAGTAGGAGTACCTCGAGCACCTGATCCATTAGCTAAAAAAGAACTAAGTCTAACAACGTTATAAACTTCATCTTTTGTCATATCGATATTTAATTTAGCATCATTCAACTCAAGGTTTTCAATTATTTGTTTTAGTTTTGCATTATTTAAATTTCCCTCAACTTCAAATAACGCATTATGAAAATCAATACCCTTGTTCTGCATATTGGCAGCTACTACCATATTTGCAAGTAATTTAGATGACTCACTTAAAATTGGATGTTGCAGGAAAACTATTCTTGTATCCTCTCTTTCGTTTGCAATTTGAAGCAATTCAGGATGGACTTTTTTACAGTATCCGCAAAAATAATCCATGAATTCAATAATAGTATTTTTCGCATTTTCATCACCAATTTGAACAATACCTTCTTCAGGAATTACATCTAATATTTTTAAATGAAAAGGCTTAGACTCATCAAAAAATAATTCTTTAAGAGTCATTTCAGCCCTGACAGGAAGACAAATAAACGCACTCATTATAACCACCAAAATTATTTTTTTGAAGTATCTCATGATTGACCCACCTTATTTAATATGATTAATGAAGTACAGTATTAAATAGTAATAATGAAATCAAAGTCAAAAGTAGTTGTCATCGGTGGAGGTGCTGTAGGTGTTAGCACTCTCTATCATTTAGCAAAAAAGGGTTGGTCAGATGTAGTTCTGGTTGAAAGAAAGGAATTAACTTCAGGATCAACATGGCATGCTGCAGGGTTACTTCCATTATTCAATATGAGTTATTCAGTAGGTCAATTACATAAATACGCAGTCAAACTTTACAAAACTTTAGAAGAAGAAACAGGACAAAAAGTTGGGTTTAGTGTGGTTTCAAATATTCGCTTAGCAACTACTCAAGATAGAATGGATGAGTATTATCAATATTCAGGAGTCGCTAAAACAATTGGTGTAGATGTTAAATTTTTAACTCCTGAACAAGTAAAAGAAATTTGGCCACTTTGTAACACAGATGGATTAATAGGTGCAATTCAACATCCCGAAGATGGATATATTCAACCAGCCGATCTAACTCAAGCTCTTGCAAAAGGAGCAAGAGATAAAGGTGCGGAAATTTATAGAAACACTTCTGTAATAGGAATTAAAAAAAATAAAGATGATTTATGGATTGTAGAAACTGATAAAGGATCTATTGAATGTGAGCATGTAGTGTCATGTAGTGGTAATTTTGCAAGACAGACTGGAAAGATGGTCGGACTTGACATTCCAGTTATACCTGTTGAACATCAATACATTGTGACCGATGATCATCCTGAAATATTAAAAAGAAAAGAACAAGGACTTCCTGAAATGGGAGTCTTAAGAGATTCTGATAGTTCTTGGTACATGCGCGAAGAAAGAGGAGGATTGATTTTAGGGCCTTATGAAAAAGGGGCTCCAGTTTGTTATGTTGATGGACCTGATAAAGAATCTGAATTCGAATTATTTCAAGAAGATCTAGAGCGTTTAGAGCCTCACATTGAATCAGCAATGCACCGTGTTCCTATTTTTGGAGAAGTTGGAGTTAAGAAAGTTTATAATGGTGCTATTTGTTATACACCAGATGGAAGTCCAATTGTTGGACCGGCATGGGGACTTAAAAATTTCTGGTTAAATGAAGGTCATAGTTTTGGCATTACTGCAGCTGGTGGAGCTGGATGGCAAATTGCCGAGTGGATAGTGGACGGTGAGCCTACAATTGATATGTTAGGTGTAGATCCTAGAAGATTTGGTGATTATGCAACAGAGGCATATTTGATTAAAAAGAATGAAGAAGCTTACGCGAATGTCTTTACAGTACACTATCCTGATGAAGAAAGAGAAGAGGGACGTCCATTAAGACAAGCTCCTTGTTATGATAGATTAAAAAATCTTGGTGCAGTTTTTGGTCAAAAGTTTGGTTGGGAACGTGCTAACTGGTTTGCACCTTCAAAAGAATTACAAAAAGATGATTGGTCATTTAGAAGATCAAAATGGTTTGAACATGTTGGCAACGAGTGCTTGAATGTTCAGGATAATGCCGGCCTTCTAGATATGACTGCCTTTGCTAAATGTCGGATTTCAGGACCTGGCGCAGAAGAGTTTCTAGACTATTTAGTGGCAAACAAAATTCCTAAAAAAATTGGAAGAGTTAATCTTTGTCATGCATTAAACACTGCAGGAGGAGTTCACTCAGAATTCACAATTGCAAAAGAAAAAGAAAATTCCTTTTATTTAGTTTCAGCAGGAGCGTTTCAAAGATTAGATCATGATTGGATTCATAAATGGATGCCCAAAGATGGATCAGTGATTTATGAAAATTTAACCAATAGTATGGGTGTTCTTGTTTTAGCAGGACCCAAATCAAGAGACATTCTCTCTAAAATTACAAAGACTGATTTATCTAATGAAAATTTCCCATGGCTATCGTCAAAAAAAATTAATGTTGGTTTAGCTCCTAGTATTGCTATGCGTATGAATTTTGTTGGAGAACTCGGATGGGAATTACATCATCCAATTGAATATCAAAACCATATTTTTGATAAATTGATAGAAGTAGGAAAAGATCATGGGCTTAAACCATTTGGCATTAGAGCGATGGAAAGCTTACGTGTTGAAAAAACATATAAATTGGTTGGTACCGAAATGTCAATAGAATACGCAGCTTTTGAGTCTGGGTTAGATAGATTTGTACATTTAAACAAAGGTAATTTTATAGGAAGAGATTCTCTTGTTAAATGGCAGCAAAATGGTTTTAAAAACAAAATGGTAACTTTAGAGGTTCATGATGTTGAAGATGCAGATGCTTTGGGTAATAATCCAATTTATAATAATGGAAAAGTTATAGGTCGTGCGACAGGAGGTAACTATGGTTTTAGAGTGAAAAAATCATTAGCTATTGGTATGGTAGAACCTCAATTTGCAGATGTTGGTCAAAAATTAGAAATGGATATATTAGATAAAAAATACAATGTAACTGTTATAGAGGATAGTCCTTATGATCCTAAAAATGAAAAACTAAAACAATAGTATGAAGTTACTTGTCACCGTAAAAAGAGTCATTGATTATAATGTTCAAATCAGGGTTAAAGCTGATGGTTCAGGAGTTGAAAAAGATAATGTAAAAATGTCCATGAATCCTCCTGATGAAAATGCGGTAGAGGAAGCTCTACGAATAAAAGAAGCTGGTAAAGCAGACGAGATTATAATTCTTACTATAGGTAATGATAAGGCTCAAGAAACTATACGAACTGCATTAGCAATGGGAGCTGACAGAGGTATACATATTAAAACAGAAAATGATCTAGAGCCTCTAGCTATTTCAAAAATAATTTCTAAAGTTGCTAAAGAAGAAAAACCATCAATTATTTTAATGGGAAAACAAGCTATTGATGATGACTGCAATCAAACTGGTCAAATGACATCTGCTTTACTTAATTGGCCTCAAGCTACATTCGCATCTAAAATTGAAATCGAGGGGCAAAATGCAATCGTTACTAGAGAAATAGATGAAGGCTTAGAAAGAATAAAAGTGTCTATACCATTTGTAGCATCATGTGATCTTCGACTGAATGAACCTAGATATGCCTCTTTACCAAACATAATGAAAGCAAAGAAAAAACCAATTGATACAAAAGATGCATCTTCACTTGGAATAAATATAGAACCTAGGATTGAACAAATAAAAGTAGAAGAACCACCTGTCAGACAAAAAGGAATAATGGTAAGTGATGTTGCCGAACTGGTTCAAAAACTTAAACATGAGGCAAAAGTTATATGACAATATTAGTATTAGCAGAACATAATAATATAGATATCAAATCATCAACCTTAAATACTATATCTGCAGCATCCCAAATAGCCCAAGATATCCATGTTTTGGTAACTGGCTATGAATGTGAAGAGTTAGCTAAAAATATCTCTAAATGTGAAAAAGTTTCAAAAGTATATTTAGCCAATAATGAAAAACTTAAAAACCCAATTGCTGAAAACATTGAGCCTATCGTTGTATCTTTGGCTAATAATTATTCCCACATAATGGCACCTGCGACAACATTTGGTAAAAATATTTTTCCTAGAATTGCGGTTAAACTAGATATTGCACAAGTTAGTGATGTTATAAAAATAATAAGTTCCGATACTTTTATGAGGCCAATTTACGCTGGTAACGCTATTGCAACAGTTAAATCAAATGACAAGATTAAAGTAGTAACAGTAAGACCAACATCGTTTGATCCTGTAGAAACTAGCGGTGGAAAAGAACAAGTAGAAAATATTTCTTTTGATAATGATAGTGGCAGTGTTGAATTTATAGATAGAGAAGAATCTCAATCTGAAAGACCAGAGTTAAGTACTGCCCGAGTTGTGATATCAGGTGGCAGAGGTTTACAAAGTGCCGAAAATTTTAAACTTTTAAATGAAATAGCAGATAAGCTTAATGCGGCAGTTGGAGCTTCTCGTGCTGCTGTAGATGCTGGTTATGTTTCTAATGATTATCAAGTTGGGCAAACTGGTAAAGTTGTTGTCCCAGATTTGTATATAGCCGTCGGAATTTCTGGTGCAATACAGCACTTAGCAGGTATGAAAGAAAGTAAGGTAATTGTTGCAATCAATAAAGATGAAGAAGCGCCAATATTTAATGTTGCTGATTATGGATTAAACGCTGATTTATTTGAGGCATTGCCTCAATTATCTTCTGAACTAGATAAATTAAATACTATTCAACAATAAATTAATTTATTACAATAAATAAAATGGAAGTAGAACGCGAGTCAATGGACTATGATGTTGTGGTGGTAGGTGCTGGTCCATCAGGCCTTTCAACTGCAATTAAACTAAAACAGCTAAACCCAGAAATTAATGTTTGTGTTTTGGAAAAAGGATCAGAAGTCGGGGCCCATATTTTAAGTGGTAATGTTTTTGAAACAAGAGCACTCGATGAATTAATACCTGATTGGAGAAGCAAAGACTCGCCAATTAAAATTAAAGTAACAAAAGAAAAGTTTTTATTCTTATCAAAAAAAGGCTCTTTAAATTGGCCTACATGGCTTCTTCCCAGTGTTCAAAAAAATCATAAGAATTATATTATTAGTCTTGCAAATTTATGTAGATGGCTAGCAAGTGAGGCTGAAAGTTTAGGAGTAGAAATTTTTCCAGGATTTGCAGCATCTAAAATATTATATTCAGATGATGATCAAGTTATTGGTGTTCAAACAGGTGATATGGGTATTGATAAACATGGTAACAAAAAAGATAGTTTTGAACCAGGTATTAATATTAACGCTAAAGTAACAGTATTTGCTGAGGGTTGCAGAGGTCACTTAGGTAAAGAATTAATTAAAAAATACAATTTATCGAAAGATAAGTCACCACAACAATACGGAATTGGGTTTAAAGAAATTTGGGAAGTAGATGAAAGTCAGCATGAAGAAGGTCTTGTCATGCATACTGCTGGATGGCCATTAGATAATGCAACTTATGGTGGCAGTTTTTGTTATCATGCTGAAAAGAAACAAATATTTTTAGGATACGTAATCGGTCTTGATTATAAAAATCCTTATTTATCACCTTATGATGAATTTCAAAAATTTAAAACCCACCCAGCTATTAAGAAAATACTAACTAATGGAAAACGTATCGCGTATGGAGCAAGGGCACTTATTGAAGGTGGTATTCAAAGTTTACCTACAATGTATATGCCGGGCGGATTACTAGTTGGATGCGATGCAGGCACCTTAAATATGCCAAAGATTAAAGGTTCTCATACTGCAATGAAAAGTGGAATTATAGCTGCTGAAACAATTAATGATCATTTAAGTAAATCTGTATCTCTTGCAGCATATGAAGATAAATTTAAACGTTCATGGCTTTATAAAGAATTGTTTGCAGCAAGGAATGTAAAACCTAGTTTTAATTGGGGGTTAATACCTGCAATAATATTTACAGGTATTGATCAAATAATATTTAGAGGCAAGCTTCCTTTTACACTCAAACACAAACATGCTGATCATGAAGCTTTACAATTAGCAAAAGATTCAAAAAAAATAGATTATCCAAAATATGATGGAATATTTACTTTTGATAAAACCAGTTCTGTTTATTTGACTGGAACTAACCATGAAGCTGATCAGCCAGTGCATTTACAATTAAAAGATAAGGAATTGCCAATAAAATTTACTTTAAATGCTTATGATGAGCCATCTCAAAGATATTGTCCTGCTGGTGTATATGAGATTGATAAGACAGATATTCAAAATCCTAAATTTGTAATTAATGCACAAAACTGTATTCATTGTAAAACATGTGATATTAAAGAGCCATCACAAAACATAAATTGGGTTGTACCCGAAGGTAGTGGGGGACCAAATTATGCAAATATGTAATATATTTGAAAAATACTTGTTTTATTTAAATTGACTCATTTTCATTATGAATAAAAATAAAATTGTATTTACCTTTGCAACATCGGAAGTAAATTTTATTGGTCAAATATTTATTAAGATTACTGAATTATTAACAGGGAAATTAAAATTAAAAAAATTGTATGATGAATATTTGTCTGAAAATAGACAGCCTGAGTTTTTTTGGGACGATGCAGTAGATAAATTAAATTTTACTTTGATAACTAATTTTCAGGAGGGTAGTTACATTCCAAAAAAAGGAAAATTAATTGTTATAGCAAATCATGCTTTTGGAGTTGCCGATGGTGTATCCATATGTTCAGCAATTTCAAAAGTAAGACAAGATTATAAAATGGTTACACATAAAGTTTTAAGACAAGCAGAGGCAGTAAAAGATAAAATATTACCAATTGATTTTAATGAAAATAGAGAAGCTCTATTAACTAACATTAATACACGTAAAGAAGCTGAAAAAATTTTGCACAATGAAGGTGTTCTAGTTCTTTTTCCTTCTGGAACAATAGCAACTAAACAAAACTTAAAAAAAAATACAAAAGCTGACGATGGTGAGTGGAAACAATGGGTATCGAAACTAGTTCTTAAAACTAAAAGCCCTGTGTTACCAATTTTTTTTGATGGTCAAAATAGTCAACTTTACCATATTGCCAATAAAATCGGACAAACATTTAGATACTCTCTGTGTATGTATGAACTTAAAAGAAAGATAGGTGATGATATTTACATGTACTTTGGTTCACTCATACCTTACGAAAACCTTGTAAAAATTGGAGATATCAAAAAAATTACTCAGTACTTGAGGTCAGTCACATATTCTTTAGATCCACAATTTAATAATAATTAAATATTTATTTTTTACACTTGCCGTTTTATAGAGCTCATATGGTAGGTTTTGTTGGTTTACAGGCAAGAAGAAGAAGAAGAAACAGAATTTTAGTAGTCGTTTCAATTATAGTTATCTTTGGTATTTTTTTCTATTTGCCTTCTATAGATTTTTCAACTGATCAAACTGAGCCTCCTATTGAAATTATTCCTAGCAGTATTGTTGATGAATCAAGTTTACGATCTGAAATAGAAGAACTTAAACTTGAGATATTTCAAAAAGATCAGCGATTAAAATTTAGAGATGATCAAATAAAAAGGTTACGTGTAGAAATACGTGACTTAAATGAATCATTCGATACAATTAAGAGTGATTATGAACAATCTCTAAACAATATATCAGAACTAGAAAATAACTCTTTAGAAAACAATTCAGAAAGTATTGATAAACTTAACACACTTGAAAATAAAATAACTGAATTAAATAAAAAATTGTCAAAATACGAAGATCTTGTTCAAAAATTAGAAATAGAATTAGAAAGTTCTGCATCAACTGAAGATATGGAAAAAGTAAATATTGAAAATTCAATACTAAAATCAGAACTTAGACAAATTGAACAAAAAAATCGAAGTATCGAAAATGAATTAAATGAGCTAAAAAAAATAATTAAAAATAAAGATAAAGAAATAGAAGATTTAATTTATTTAAAAGATTCCCAACATCATGGTTGATTATTTATTTTTCTTTCTGAATAAATAGGGTTCTTCAAAATCCCCAATCCATATACCCTTTTTATCTCGTTTTGCTTCTTCTTCTTCTTCAATATAATCTTTTGAATAATAGCGATAAGCTATCGCCCATCCATTCAGAACCATTGCACTATTTAAATCTAAATTATCTTTATAGCAGATTCCAATAAGTCTATTATATCGATCCTTACCTTGTGTTATGCATTCAATTTTATTATTACCAATTAATTCCTTTAAGAACTTTGTTGATTCCACACCACAATTCCAGACTTTACTATTTTTATTACATGTTTGATTTGTCTCAGGGGCATCAATAGCATGTAGTCTTATTTTATTTTTATTAATATGTATAGTGTCACCATCAATTACTTTTGCTTTTCCAAATATAGTTTTGCCAGATGATACTGTGCTTAAAGAAATTAAGATAAAAAATAAATTAAATATTAAGATTTTTACTACCATCAACTAATAAATCATAAACATATTTTGTATGTGATCTGTTTAAATGTAAATCTAGTGAAGTCTCTTCTTTATCAGTATTATTTCTAATAAAAAGTATTGGAATTTTTATAAATATAGTTTGAGCAACAGAAAAATTAGTTTCCAAAATTTTTTCTAAGTTGGCAACAAGAAATTTAGAAAGTAAAATAAATACCTTTTCTCCTTCAAGTCGTAAAACAGTTTTATTAAATGAAACATCAGTTATTGCTGTTTTTTCTGGATTGAGTTTAGATTCTAATAGAGAAATAATTTCATCTTTCTCATTTTCTGGTGTTTCGACTAACCATTCATTAGGACCAAGCCAAATAATACTGATATTATTATTAAAAATTCTTACATTTGGCTCAATTGGTAAAACCAGGTTTAATACTGAGCCTATACTTTTCATAAATTCTTTATCTGAACTTTTACCTCGTATATTTATTTTACCTGATAGAGCTCTTTCTTCTATTGTTACTCCATTGTAATTTTTTTTATTTACATTCAAAACATTACTGTAAGTTAAACTCATTGATTAACCCTTTGATTCTCAGGATCAATAAATATTGGACTAGTAATTTCTACCTCAATATTTTCATTTTCCATTGGAGCAATTAAAACACTTCCTTTTTTTTCAAGACCACCTTTAATTAGAGCTAAAGCAAAAGAACTTTTTAAATTAGGTGAATAGTAACTAGAGGTCACGTGACCAACCATTTTCATAGGTAGGGCAGTTATTTCTTCAACCAATTGAGATCCCTCTTCAAGAACTTTATTTGGATCTTTAGTTTTTAATCCAACCAATTGTTTCCTATCTTTTTTAATAGTATCACTTCTATATAAAGCCCTTTTACCAACAAAATCATATTTCTTCTTACTAACGATCCAGTCCATATCCAGATCTATTGGTGTCACTGATCCATCTGTTTCTTGACCAACAATGATAAAACCTTTTTCAGCACGAAGTACATGCATCGCTTCAGTACCATATGGCGTAATATTAAATTCTTTACCTTTAGCTATACAAAGTTCCCAAAGATTTTTAGCATAGCCAGATGGCACATTGATTTCATAACACATTTCCCCTGTAAAACTTATACGCATGACTCTACATTTTATTCCGTTAATATTAATATTTTTAAAACTCATATGAGGAAAATTTTCTTTTGAAAAATCAAAATCTGGAACTAGTTTTTGCATTAATTTTTTTGAATTTGGGCCATTTAAGCTTATCGTTCCATAGTTTTCTGTTACGGATGTTAAATATACTTCTAATTCTGGCCATTCTGTTTGTAACCAATCTTCTAATTTTGACATTACTGATGCTGCATTTCCTGTAGTTGTTGACATGAGATAATGATACTCACCTAATCTAGTTGTTACACCATCATCAATAACCATCCCATCGTCGCCTAACATTACACCATATCGACATTTTCCAATTTCTAATTTTGACCAAGAATTTGTATAAATTCTATTTAAAAATTCGCTAACATCTCTACCCTTAATATCTATTTTACCAAGCGTTGATGCATCTAATATTCCTAGACTATCTCTAGTTGCTTTTACCTCTCTATTTAAAGCAGATTGAAAACTTTCATTATTATGAGGATAATACCAGGCTCTTTTCCATTGGCCTACGTCCTCAAATAAAGCTTTATTATCAATATGCCATTGATGCATTGGGCTTGTTCTCTCTAAATCAAAAAATTCTTTAACATGACGCCCAGCAATTGCTCCAAATGTTACTGGTTTATAGGGTAAACGAAATGTTGTTGTACCTAATTCAGAGATTTCAGTATTTGTTAATTCTGATATTATTCCAAGTGCATTAACATTACTGGTCTTGCCTTGATCAGTTGCCATTCCTGTAGTTGTATATCGTTTGACATGTTCAATGGATTGAAAACCCTCTTTTAAAGCTAGTTTAATATCTTTTGCTGTTACATCGTTTTGAAAATCTACAAACATTTTTGTTCTTGAGATGCTGTTCTTTGATGTAATCCAAACATTTTCGTGTTTGTCATGCTGCACATTATCTGATTTGTAACTTACTTCACCAAGTTCAATTTGCTGATTTACATTTAAATATTTATATGTTTCTTCTTCAGTTTTTATTAATATTTCATTTAAATTATAGTCACCATTGCAACTGCCAACACACAATGTATCTTGATAAACTTCATCAGGAATAAAACTTCCATCTACATCTCTAAATTTGAGTTTTCCTTTTGATTGAGTAAATAAATGAACAGTAGGAGTCCAACCACCAGCAATTGCTAACAGATCACATTTAATATTAATAGAAGATTTTTCATTATTGCTTTCAGTTTTTATTTTTCTTAATTTAACTTCTCTAATTTTTAATCTTCCAACAGTATCACTAATTTCATAACCTTTTAGTATAGTAATACCTAATTTATTTGCTTTTTTAGGGTAATATCCATCACTACCATCTCTTGTATCGACAATAGCCTCTACTTTTATACCTTGTTCAAAAAAATCTATTGCAGTTTCATAAGCACTATCATTGTTTGTAAAAAAAACTAAATTTTTTCCAGGTGCAACTCCATACTTATTAAGGTATTTTTTCGCACTGTTAGAAAGCATAATACCAGGCCTATCATTATTGTTAAAAATTATTGGTCTTTCTATTGTGCCGGTTGCTAAAATAACTTTCTTTGATCTAATTTTCCAAATTCTTTCTTTAATATCATTTTTTTTAAATAATCCTTTTTCTGGATCAATTTCTTGGACAGCTAATAATAAATTATAATTTAAATAAGCAAAACAAGTTGTATTTTTAACTATTTTTACATTTGAATTTTTAGAAAGTTTATCAACGATTTTATTTTTCCATTCATTAATAGGCAAGTTATCTATTTTAATATCTTGATTTCTTGTAGATAAAATTTCACCTCCGAGATCATCTTCTTGCTCAATAAGTAATACTTTATAATTATTATTTGCTGCAATTTCTGCTGAAATTAATCCACTCACTCCTGCTCCAACAACTAGAACATCACAATGATAATGAAAATGTTCGTATTTGTGGGGATCATCTTTTTTTGGAGATTTACCAAGTCCTGCAGCGTGTCTTATAAAAAACTCATATGCTTTCCAAAACTTTGGCGGCCACATAAAGGTCTTGTAATAAAACCCTGCAGGAAAAAATGGGGATAGTAAATCATTTATAGCGCCAGCATCAAATTTCACTGACGGCCAATTATTTTGACTAAAAGCTTTTAACCCATTATATATCTGGACTTCAGTTACTCTTCTATTAGGTTCGGTATATTCTTTGGTCTCAAGCTGAACTATTCCATTAGGTTCTTCACTACCTGCGGTATAAATACCCCGCGGTCGATGATATTTAAAACTTCTTCCAACTAAGTGAACATCATTTGCAAGAAGTGCTGAAGCTAGGGTGTCACCTTCAAATCCAAAATATTCTTTATTATCAAAATAGAACCTAACAGACTTATTATTTTCTAAATTTTTATTATTTTTGTATCGCATCTTTATTTTTAAAATCTATCTTTTTTCGATGTTGATAAATTCCCTGACCCAATACTTGGCTCACCTGAAGGAGTAGCTGGAATATTTGCTTTTAATTTAGGAGGAGCTTCTCCCATCTTATATACTGCAAGAATTTCATCGGTTGCTGTATTTCTTGCTAAATTAAACCATTGTCTGCATCCATATTCATGGTTCCATCTTTCATAATGAATACCTTTTTCGTTCTTTCGCAAGAATAAATATTCTGCCCATTGATCATCAGAGAGTTCAGGAGGATTTTTTGGTCTTGCAATATGTGCCTCACCTCCACAAGAAAATTCAGCTTGATCTCTTTCTCCACAGTATGGGCAATTTATTAAAAACATGATTTAATGTGCTACGGCAGCTGCACCATGTTCATCAACTAATTCACCACTAGAAAATCTATTTATTGTAAATGGAGCATTTAATTCATGTGCTTGATCATTAGCTATAGTGTGAGCAAATACCCAACCTGAACCTGGTGTTGCTTTAAAACCACCAGTTCCCCAACCACAATTAAAATATAATCCGTTTATGTGAGTCTTACTGATAATGGGGCTTGCATCAGGACATATATCTACAATGCCTCCCCAATGACGAAGCATTTTCATTCTAGAAAATATTGGAAACAATTCAACGATCGCCATTAAAGTATCTTCGACAATGTTAAAGCCACCTCTTTGTGTATATGATGTATATCCATCTGTTCCAGCACCAATAACTAATTCTCCTTTATCTGATTGAGATACATACGCATGAATTGTATTGGACATTACTACAGTATCAATAACTGGTTTTACTGGTTCTGAAACTAGAGCTTGTAATGGTTTACTCTCTAAAGGTAATTTGATTCCTGCCATATTGGCAATTACACTGGTATGGCCTGCTGCAGCTATTCCAATTTTATTTGAATTAATAGTTCCTTTTGTTGTCTCAATACCAGTTACATTTCCATTTTTTACATTAATACCAGTTACTTCACAATTTTGAATTATATCAACTCCCATCTCATCAGCTCCTCTTGCATAACCCCATGCAACAGCATCATGTCTTGCAGTTCCTGCTCTTCTTTGTAGTGTTGCTCCTAAAACAGGATATCTAATGTTTGGTGAAGTATTTATTATTGGACAAAATTCTTTAACTTTCTTTGCATCAAGCCATTCACAATCGATATCATTTAATCTGTTTGCATGCCACCGTCTTTTTAATTCTCTTACATCATGAAGATTATGAGCAACATTCAAAACCCCTCTTTGAGAAAACATTACGTTGTAATTTAATTCTTGAGACATACCTTCCCAAAGTTTTAATGCATGCTCGTATAAAGCTGCGCTTTGATCCCATAAATAGTTTGATCTAATTATAGTGGTATTTCGCCCTGTATTCCCCCCGCCTATCCAACCTTTTTCAATTACTGCAATATTATTAATTCCATGGTTTTTTGCTAAATAGTAAGCAGTAGTTAAACCGTGTCCACCACCACCAACAATTATTGCATCATAACTTTTTTTTGGCTCAGGACTATTCCACGTCTTTTGCCAATTCTCATGATGATTTAAAGCATTTCTAGCAATAGATAGAAATGAGTATTTATTTTTATTAAACATTATGACTCTTTATAGCAGTTTTAAAAAAGACCTTCAATTTCTCCATGGTCATTTAGCTTTATCGAATTTGCCGCAGGAACACTTGGTAGACCCGGCATGGTCATAATATCACCGCAAACAACTACTATAAATTCAGCTCCTGATGACAATCTTACCTCTCTAATAGGTAAAACGTGGCCAGTAGGGGCCCCTTTTAAATTAGGGTCAGTTGAAAAACTATATTGAGTCTTTGCAATGCAAACAGGTAATTTGCCAAATCCTTTAGTTTCAAAATCCTTCAATTGTTGACGTACTTTCGTATCTGCAACAACTTCACTTGCGTGATAAATCTCTTGTGCAATTTTTTCTATTTTTTTGAATAGAGTTAAATCATCTTCATATAAAAATTTAAATGTATTTTTACTTACTTCACAAATATCTATTACATTTTGAGCTAATTCAGTTGCACCATCACCACCATCGGACCAGTGAGTACACATAGAAGCCTTGACTCCTTGAGTTGTACAAAAACTTAGAACGGCATCAACTTCAGCTTTAGAATCAGTGACAAAATGATTAATAGCAACAGTTACTGGTAATCCAAATTTTCTAACATTATTAATATGTCTTTCTAGATTTACTAAACCTTTTTTAAGAGCATTTACATTTTCATTTTTTAAATCTTCTTTTGAAACATCGCCATGCATTTTTAGTGCTCTAATTGTAGCTACCAAAACCACACAATCAGGTTTTAAATTTGATTTTCTACACTTTATATCAAGGAATTTTTCTGCTCCTAGATCAGCTCCAAAGCCTGCTTCAGTTACAACGTAATCACTTAATTTTAAGCTAGCTTTAGTTGCAATTACAGAATTGCAACCATGAGCAATATTTGCAAATGGCCCACCATGAATTATAGCAGGATTATTTTCTAGCGTTTGTGTTATGTTGGGCCTAATAGCATCTTTTAATAATACCGTCATTGGACCTTCTGCCTTTAAATCTTTTGCATAAATAGCTTTTTTGTCTCGTGTATAAGCAATAGTTATATTTCCAATTCTCTCTTCAAGATCTTTTAAATCTTTTGCTAAGCAGAAAATTGCCATTATCTCCGATGCAACAGTAATATCAAAACCATCTTGTCTAGGATATCCATTTGCAACTCCTCCTAAATCAACAACAATAGATCTAAGTGATCTATCATTCATATCCATTACTCTCTTCCAAACAACCCTTCTAACATCAATATTTAATTTATTTCCCCAGTAGATATGATTATCAATTAATGCAGAAAGTAAATTATGAGCAGATGTAATTGCATGAAAATCTCCAGTAAAATGTAAATTAATTTGCTCCATTGGTACTACTTGAGAATAGCCTCCACCAGCTGCACCACCTTTCATACCGAATGATGGTCCAAGACTCGGCTCTCTTAAACAAACTATTGATTTCTTTCCTAGTTTATTAAGACCATCACTTAATCCAACAGAAGTTGTTGTTTTACCTTCTCCTGCTGGTGTTGGAGTTATTGCTGAGACTAGAACAAGTTTACCATCTTTATTTTTATTAAGTGACTCTATGTACTCCAAGTTTATTTTTGCTATGTGACGACCCATAGGACTGAAGGCTTCAGGTGTGTCTGGTACATCAAGCCCTTTTAGAATCTCACTAATAGGCTTCATTTTAGCTTTTCTTGCTATTTCAATATCTGACATGAGACTCCTTAATTATTAGATTCTTAATCTATAAATTAACTTAAATATCAAACAACTTTTGTTTCATTAAAAGATAAAAAAATTGTGCAGAAGCTAATTTAACTCGAATTTCTGTTTATTATTATAAGAAAAATCTGAGTTATTAAATTGATTTAACCACTCTGATGTTCTTTTCATACCACCAAACGCATAGAAGTGTATTTTTTCAAGTTTAGAGTCTTTGTTTATTTCGCTATGTTCAGCAAGATCATAAATTAATTTGTCAGGAGTGCTCAATGTCGCAAGTTTAGTTAAGTTAAAAGCCTGTTTTGTAATAAATCTTAAAGAATTTCCAATACCACAAGACCTTGCATAATTTACTAATGTTTTAATAGAGGCAGGACCTGGTATCCCAGCATGGATTGGTAATTTATTTCCAATTTTTATTAAGTGTTTTTCCCAGTCGATTAAAGATTTAGCTTCAAAAAAAAATTGTGTTGCTAAATACATTTTAAAATCAACATTTTTTGCAAAATCATTCTTCTGTTTAATTGCTAAATCTAAATTTTCATTTGAAATATCTGGGCTTCCTTCGGGATGTCCAGCCACACCTACAAATTGATAATTATATTTTGAAAGAAAATCTGTTTTTAAAACATCAATTGAGGAAGAGATTTCGCCAGCTTGATTTCCACCACCACCAATAATTAACATTTTTGAACACCCAGATTCATTTGCAAGTTCACCAATATATTTTTCTAAGTCATTTTTATTTACAATTGTTCTCGCAGGCAAATGAGGTATTACATCATAACCTTCTAATTTTAATTTTTTTGCCGTTCTAATAACATTTTTTGAATTTTCATCTGGTAAATAAGTAATATAAACGTCATGATTTTTATTAAGAAATTCAGAAAAGCCTCCATATTTTTCGTAAACATTTGGAGTTGTTTCTATAGAATAACTATTGAGAAAATTTTTAACAATATTAATGGTTTCTTTAGACATAAATTTTTAAAGTTTTTTATATTAATTAGATAAATGAACAACAAGTACTTTACTATAATTACTTTTTATCAATTCAAAATAATTAAAGATAAAAATGATATCATTACTAAACTTAAAGATTTTTGCAAATTTAATAAAATAAAAGGTACAATATTGATTGCTGATGAAGGCATTAATGGAACAATAGCTGGCTTAGAAAAAAACATAAATTCTTTCATTCTATATCTTGAAAATTTTAGTTTTGAGAAACTTAATCTTAAACGATCAAAATATAAATATATGCCTTTTCAAAAACTAAAAATTAGAAATAAAAATGAAATAGTCACACTCAGAACCAAATTTGCTGATCCTACAAAAATATCTGGAAAAAAAGTTAAATACAATGAATGGAATCAACTAATTAAAGACAATGACACTATTGTGATTGATGTAAGAAATGAATTTGAGGTTAAAATAGGATCTTTTGAAGGGGCAATTAATCCAAAAACTAAAAGTTTCACTGACTTTAAATCTTTTGTTCAAAAAAAACTAAATAAGTCAAAAGACAAAAAAATTGCAATGTTTTGCACTGGAGGTATCAGGTGTGAAAAGGCTTCATCATATATGATGATGAAGGGTTTTAAAAATGTTGCTCAGTTAGACGGAGGTATACTAAAGTATTTAGAAAAAACTCCAAAAAAAGATTCAATGTGGAATGGTGAATGTTTCGTATTTGATGGAAGAGTATCTTTGAAAAATGAATTAAAAGATGGAACTTACAAACTTTGTCATGCTTGTCGGTTACCCATTAGTATTAAAGATACTTATAATAAATATTATAAACCAGGTGTATCTTGTCATAATTGTTTTGATAAAACATCTGAAGAAAAGAAAAAAAACTTACTTGAAAGAAATAAACAAATTAAACTTGATAAAAAAAGAGGAAATTTTAACCGTTTTATTAAGCAGTCAATTTCTGATTATGAATAAATAATACTTTATTTCATATAATTATTCTGTATAGACACCTCATGGCAAAAAAAACTTCATTCGCTCTTAAACAACTAGTACCTGAAGAAAATCCAAAAACAGGAACTAAGTATATTATAAGAAAACCGACAAAAGGATTGAAAGTTGCTGAAAAGCTTCGAATGAAAAAATATGATCCTGTGTTAAAAAAACACGTTTGGTTCGTAGAGAAAAAAATGCCTCCTCATAGTAAATAATAGATTTAGCTCTTTAATTTATTCTAAATTAACATAATTTAAACTCATGGTATCCACTTTTGGAATTCATTGGTTTAGACAAGATTTGCGATTACAAGAAAATCCATCTTTATTGTCACTTTCAAAAAAAGTTGATCAGATAATTCCAATTTATATTTTAGATTTAAATCAAAGAATTGGATCCACATCCAAATGGTGGTTAGAAAAATCTTTATTTAGTTTATATGACTCAATACAAAAACATAATGGCAAACTAAATATATTTGCTGGTGATCCAGAGAAAATTATATCTTCAATACTAAAGAATTCGAATGTTAAATATGTATCCTGGAATAGACTATATGATCCATATTCAATTAAAAGAGATACTAAAATTAAATCTATAGTTACCTCATCTAAAATAGAATGCGACTCGCACAATGGATATCTTTTAAATGAACCTTGGAATATTAAAAATAAAAGCGGAACCTTTTTTAAAGTATTTACCCCTTACTGGCGACATTGTGATGAACTACTAAAACTAAAAGATCTTAAATTTAAAAATATAAAAATAAGCTACGCCAATTCAAAATTTAAAAATGAAATAACTATACAAGATTTAAATCTAACAAACAAAAAAGAGAAATGGATCAAAAAAATTGAAAAATATTGGATACCTGGCGAAAGTAATGCAAAATTACAATTAAAAAAATATATTTCGCAAAAAGCAAATAACTATTCAGTTGGAAGAGATAGACCCGATAAAGATTCAACTTCAAAATTATCACCTTATCTTCATTTTGGAGAAATATCTGCTTTGGAAGTTTATGATACCGTAAATAATGAAAAAAAAATTGATCCTGAAAATAAAAAAAAATTTCTTGCTGAACTTGGCTGGAGAGATTTTTCTTATAATCTTTTATTTCATTATCCAGATATGACTCATAAACCTATACAAAGTAAATTTAATAAATTTCCATGGATTAAAAATGCTAAAAATTTATCATTATGGCATAATGGTAAAACTGGTATTCCAATTGTTGATGCTGGAATGAGACAACTATATAAAACAGGCTGGATGCATAATAGAGTAAGAATGATTGTAGGCTCGTTTCTAACAAAAAATTTATTGTTACACTGGAAAAATGGAGAAGAGTGGTTTTTTGATACTTTAGTTGATGCTGACGTTGGGTCTAATTCTGCAGGTTGGCAATGGATTTCTGGTTGTGGTGCTGATGCAAGTCCATATTTTAGAATTTTTAATCCAATATTGCAGGGTCAAAAATTTGATCCAGATGGTGATTATGTAAAAGAATTTGTTCCTGAGTTGAATAATATTCCAAAAAAATATATTCATAATCCTTGGGAGATGTCTATGGAGGATCAAAAGAAATATAATTTTGAGATTGGTACTTCATATCCAGCGCCAATTGTAGATTTAAAAGAAACAAGAAATAGAGCACTATCAGCGTTTAAAATTATTAGTTGATGTGAGAGAAAAAATAGCAATCATTGGTTCTGGTATTTCAGGAATAAGTGCAGCTTACCTTTTATCTTCTAAATATGATGTTTATTTATTTGAAAAAAATAATAGATTAGGTGGACATACAAGAACTATCTATGTTGAAGAATCAACAAAGACAATCCCAGTCGATACAGGGTTTATTGTATTTAATGAAAATAATTATCCAGATTTAACAAATTTTTTTAAATTACTTGATGTGAAATGTAAAAATTCAGATATGTCTTTTGCCGTCTCAAATCAAAATCCTCAAATTGAATATAGTGGCAAAAATATATTTTCTCTTTTTGCTAATTTTAGAAATGTGTTTTCTTTTAATTTTTTTAAAATGTTATTTGAAATAAGAAAACTTTATTTATTATGTAATAGCTTGAATGTTAGTGATTTAGAGCAAACTAAAACCTTAAATGATTTTTTAAAAACTAATAATTTTTCAACATACCTAATAAATTATCATATTTTACCTATGATATCATCTATATGGTCAAGCAATATAAGTGATGTAAAAAATTTTCCTCTCATAACATTCATTAATTTTTTTAAAAATCATGCTTTATTTAATTTAAAAAAAAGACCTCAATGGAAATATGTAGAAGGCGGTAGTAACGAATATATAAAAAAAATTATTAATAAAAATGTTTTTGCGTATGAAATAAATTTCAAAATTAAAAAAATTATTAGAGAAAATAATAAAATTAAAATAGTAGATGAGAAAAATAATATATTAGAATTTCATAAGGTAATATTCGCAACTCATGCAAATCAAGTATTGGATATTTTGGAAAAACCAACAGAAGAAGAAGTAAAAATATTTTCACAATTTAAATATTCAACTAATTCAGCAATACTTCACTCCGATCACTCTTTAATGCCTAAATCAAAAATTGCTTGGTCAAGTTGGAATTTTTTAAATAAGTCATCATCTTCTAAATTTACTTTAACTTATTGGATGAATTTCTTGCAAAAATTACCAACTAAACAAAATTATTTTGTAACTGTTAATCCATATAAAAAGCCTAAAAACATAATTAACGAAACATCATTTAATCATCCAATATATACTACCGATACTATTTTAGCTCAAAAAAATGTTATGGAAATCCAAGGAAAGAATAATACTTTTTTCTGTGGAGCTTACCTTGGATATGGTTTTCATGAAGACGGCATTCAATCATCCTCTTATATTTGTAAATTGTTAAATTGTGATTTACCTTGGAAGAGAGAGAAAAATTTTTATAATAGATTGCAAATTAATTTTAAATGATTTCTCAAATTCTATTATCTAGCATTATTCATAAAAGATTTATTCCATTTAAACACACATTGAAATATGAGGTACCAAGTCTTTTTATTAATTTGGATAATCTTGATCAGTTAAGTAAAAACTATAAACTTTTTTCATTAAACTCTTTTAATCTTTTTTCTATTTATGAAAAAGATCATGGATATAGAGACAAAAGGTCAATAAAGACATTCGTTAAAGATTCCCTCTCTAAATTTAATATTAAATATAAACATCTTAATATCATGATATTATGTTTTCCAAGAATTTTTGGATATGTATTTGATCCCTTATCAATTATATATTGTTATGATGATAAAAAATTAATATCTATTTTCTATGAAGTAAAAAATACAACTAATGAACAACATACCTATATATTTAAAGGAAATGTAAATTTTGAAGATTTTAAATTATCTCATGAATGTGCAAAGCAGTTTTATGTATCTCCATTCATAGAAATGGAGGCAAATTATAAATTCTTTAATCGAATGCAAAAAGATAAAATAAATATTAACATTGATCTTTATGATAAAAATAATAAAAAAGTTCTAACAGCTACTCAGCATGGCAAATTTATAGATTTTAACTCAAAAAATATGTTTAAATTTTTATATTATAATCCACTTTTTGGTTTTAAGGTAATGGCTGGAATTCTTTATGAGGCTTTAAAAATAATTTACAAAGGTGGTAAATATTATGCACGAAATAAGAAGCCAAATGATACAGTGAGTTTTGAAGGTAATTTTTAAATGAATTTTTTTAAAACAAATTTTGATAAAACTGTCGAAAAATTATTAGTAAACTTTTTATCTAAAATTCGATATGGAAAATTAACAGTTCAATTTCCAACTGGCGAGGAAAGAGTTTTTGTCGGCAAAGATGAGGATATATCTGCAAATATAAAAATTCATAACTATAATTTTTTAAATTTAATTTTTAAAAAAGGTTCTGTAGGTTTTGCAGAAGCCTATATGAATGGTTACTTTTCAAGCACCGATTTAACTAATTTATTACTACTTTCTCACAAAAATGAGAGTTATTTTTTACAAAGTATAAATACTAATCTTTTTTTTGCTACTTTTGCCAAATTAAAGCATTTTTTAAATAACAATTCAAAATCACAGAGTAAAAAAAATATTAAATATCATTATGATTTAGGAAATAATTTTTACGAAAAGTGGTTAGATAAAACCATGACCTATTCTTCTGCTCTTTTTGATAATAAGAATACCAATTTATCAGATGCACAATTTAACAAATATAGAAAAATTGCTGAAACTTTATCATTAGACTCAAATTCTAAAACTTTAGAAATTGGATGTGGATGGGGAGGTTTTTCATCATTTGTAGCGAAAAATTATAATTGTTCAGTTGAAGCTATAACTATTTCTAAGGAACAATACGAATATGCTTCTGAAAAAATTCAAAATGAAGGCTTGTCTGAAAAAGTATCAGTTATATTCAGAGATTATAGGGATATCAAAAAAAAATATTCAAATATTGTTTCAATTGAAATGTTTGAAGCAGTTGGGAAGAAATACTGGCATAATTACTTTGATACAATTCGTAATTCTCTCAACGATGGCGGTATGGCTGCGCTACAAGTCATAACGATTGATGAAAAAAAGGCTAAAGATTATCAAAACAGACCAGATTTTATTCAACAATATATTTTTCCTGGCGGGATGCTTCCAACTAAAAAACAATTTGAATATTCAGCAAAACACGTTGGATTAAAATGTATTGAAAATCTAAGTTTCGGTGGTTCTTATGCAAAAACACTAAAAATGTGGAATAAACAATTTCAAAAATCTTGGAATGATTTATCAAAGTTTGGTTTCGATATTAAATTTAAAAGAATGTGGGAATTTTATCTATCTTATTGTGAAACTGGTTTTGCAAATAGTTCAACCGATGTTTCTCATTTCTTAATTCAAAAATAGAAATGCAAAAACTAAAAGTATTTTTAGTCTTAACTGGCTATCAACTAACTTGGTTAGCCTGTGTATTTGGTGAAACAAAATTTTCTAATTCTATGTTGGGCATTTGGGTTGGAATTATTTTCTTACTAACTTATTTTTATTTTAATCATAATAAACAAAAATTCATTAAGATTTCACTTTTGATTTCAGTTCCAGGATATTTTTTTGATACTTTATTAGTTTATTTCCAAATTTACGATTTTGAAACTATTGCTAAACTTGGCACTCTGCCATTATGGATGATTGTTTTATGGTTTAGTTTTAGTACTCTTTTTGATGAAATTCTTACCTTTTTTAAAAGTTATAAAATTTTAGGAATTATTTTAAGTGGAGTTTTAGGACCTTTAACGTATTATCTTGGTGAACCTATCGGAGTTATAAAAATATATAACTCTCATATTTTTATTATTTCGATGGTATTATTTTGGATGATCTTGATGTTCTATTATCTTAATTACGTTGTAAAAAATGATTAATTTTCTTGATCTGCTTTTTTTGTTCTAGTTCTATTTAAAGTTCTTTCGAGATCCTTATAGGTACATAAACCGACATCCATTGGACTCTTTGCCTCAAGAACTGCCTCTCTGTATGTACCATTTCTTATAGCCTCAACGGTATTTTTTGTTGAGCTGGTAAGTTTTGCAATTTGAGAACTACTTAATTCAGTCGGATATCTTTTTATAAGCCACAAAATAGCGTATGGCTTTTCTTGTCTTAAAGAAAGAGGTGTATATTTAGAATCTTTTTTTCTTGGCGGTAAATCTTCAATTATATCAGACTTAATAAGATTTAATCTTGCTGCATTATCTTTTTCACATCTTTCAATTTCTTCCTTTGTCAATTGATTGTTATCAATTGGATCATAACCTCTCATACCGACAGCAACTTCTCCATCAGCTATTCCTTGAACCTCTAATACATGCAATCCACAGAATTCTGCTATTTGATCAAACGTTAAAGCTGTATTTTCTACTAACCAAATCGCTGTTGCTTTTGGCATTAAAGGATATTTCATAACTGGCTCATATAATATAATCAAAAAATAATATATAATAAATTACTACTATGATAGATTTTTTTGAAATTGATGAAAAGTTAAAGACAGTTAAAATATTAAATTTGGATGATTTCAGTGTTGAGGATTTACAAAACTATATTTCTGAACTTCAAACAGAAATATTAAGAGTTCAAGATGAGATAAAAAAGAAGAAAGATTTAAAACTTAATGCTGAAAAATTTTTTAAATAATTATTTATTAATTTTTAGACCTTTAAATCTTTTTTGGAATCTAGCTACCTGACCTTCAGATTCATTAAGACCAGCTTTACCGCCAGTCCATGCAGGGTGAGATTTAGAATCTATTTCTAATTTAAGAGTATCACCTTCTTTGCCCCAAGTAGATCTAGTTTTAAAAGTAGATCCATCAGTCATAACAACATTTATTTCATGATATTTTGGATGTATATCTTTTTTCATGCGTGTCTTATATTTATATAGATTTCAAAGTAAAGTAAGTTTTTTAACTAATTCATTATGAATTTTGTTATTTGAAGCAACTAAATCACGAGAATTTATTTCCCATGCATTTCCATCTATTTTAGAAATTTTTCCTCCAGCTTCTTTAACTAAAAGAATGCCTGTTGAAACATCCCATAAATTTAGATCTTTTTCCCAAAAACCATCTAATTTACCAGAGGCAACATAAGCTAGATCAAGGCCTGCAGAACCCAGTCTTCTTATTCCCGCAGATGATTTTAGGATTTCATCAACCTCACTTAAATAGTTTTTGTAAATTCTTTCTCCAAATGGAAGACCTGTACCTATCAAACAATCTGAAAAAATGTGCCTGTTTGACACTCGAAGTCTACTATTATTACACCACGAACCTTTACCCTTCGAACTCCAAAAAAACTCGTTTAATATTGGATTATAAATCACACCATCTGTGATTTCATTATTTGTCATTTTAGCAATGATTATTCCAACATGAGGTATTCCATGAATAAAGTTTGATGTTCCATCAATTGGATCAATAATAATTGTGTTTTCATCACCTTTTAATTTGCCAGTTTCTTCTGTAATATAACTATAATCTGGATAATAATATTTTAGAGTTTCTAAAAGTGTTTTTTCTACTTTAATATCTGCATTTGTTACAAAATCTCCAACTGATTTAGATTGTATTTGTAAATTTTCTAATTCTCCAAAATCTCTTAATAAAATCTTACCAGCTTTTTTAACTGCTTTTTCAAAGATATTAATTACAGCAGGCTGCATTAATTTTTTGATTTTTCGATATAACTACCGTCAATTGTACTTATTACTATTTTATCATTAACTGCAATAAACTGCGGTACAGATGTTTTAATATTTTTTTCTAAAGTAGCTGGTTTATATGATGAAGCAGCTGTTTGACCTTTTACAACACCTTCAGTTTCTATAACAGTTAATTCTACAGTATCAGGCAAGTCAATTCCGACCGGTTTTTCATTATAGAAATTAATAATAACATTACTATTCTCAACTAAAAATTTTGATTGATCCTGAGTTAATATGTCTGAGCCAAGTTCTATTTGTTCATAGGTTTGTTTATCCATAAATATAAAATTATTATTATCATCATAAAGATATTGAAATTCTTTTTCATCAAGGATAGCTCTTTCTACTGTTTCTGATGATCTAAACCTACTATTCATCTTAGTACCTTCTCTTATTTCTTTAAGTTCAGCTTGTAAGTAGGCACCACCCTTTCCTGGTTGAGTATGCTGGGTTTTTAGAACTTTCCAAAGTTTGTTATTAATCTCTAAAATATTTCCAACTTTAATTTCATTTCCATCTATTTTCATAATTTTAACTTTAATTTTTTTTGTATATTTTTAATTTTTGTAAGATCTACTACATCAAAAGTTGGATTTAATAAAACCTTATTTTTTTTAGCAATTTGATTAATTTTATTTAAGATGATTTTATTATTTTTTAATTTTAAATAATCAATATTTTCGTGAGTTAATAATATACTAAGACCTTGATCATAGCCTGAGTCGATAAAAAACTTAACATTGTGTGTCTTATATTTATTTTTAATATGGTTTATTAACGTTCTAAGCCACTCTATCCCAAAACCTTTAATTAAAAAAAATTTTACAAATATAATAGAAGTTTTGAACTTTGATTTTCTAAATTCTATCAGACTTTCAATTTGTGTTAGTGTTGATACTGCAAAACAAATTTTTTTAGGCACTAAATAAATTTTTTAAGATCAACCATAGTGTCTACCATTCTATTTGAAAATCCCCATTCATTATCATACCAAGATAAAACTCTACAGAATTTATCTTTGACAACTTGTGTTTGACTCATATCAAATACAGAACTGCTTGAATTATGATTAAAATCGATTGAAACTAGTGGCAATGAGTTTGTTGTTAGAATTCCATTTAATTTTTTAGTTTTTGAAGCTTTGAGAACTAAAGAATTAATTTTTTCTGGGCTAGTTTTTTTCTTACTTACAAATGTAAGGTCTATAAGTGAAACATTAGGAGTAGGTACTCGAATAGCTGTTCCATCCAGTTTACCTTTTAATTTTGGTAGCACTAGACTCAAAGCCTTTGCCGCTCCTGTAGAAGTCGGTATCATTGACTCAGCCGCAGCCCTCGCTCTTCTAAAGTCAGAATGGGTTTGATCTACAGTTCTTTGATCACCCGTGTAACTATGAATTGTTGTCATGAAACCACTTTCAATTCCTAATTTTTCATCAAGAACCATAGCTAAAGGAGCAAGACAGTTAGTAGTGCAAGATCCGTTTGAAATTACGTTATGATTTTTTTTAATGGTATCGTTATTTACACCTTGAACAATTGTGGCATCTACATTTGAAGCTGGTGCTGAAATAATAATTTTTTTTGCTCCTGCATTTAAATGAGAAATTGCCTTTTCTTTTGAAGTAAAAACACCGCTACATTCAAGAACAACATCTACCTTGAGTGATTTCCAAGGAAGGTTATTTGGATCTCTTTCGGAATAAAAATTAATTTTATGTTTCCCAATTTTTAATCCATTTTTGATTGAGCTAATCTCATCTTTAAGAATACCGTGAACACTGTCATATTTAAGTAAGTGAGCACTGCTTTCAACACTTCCTAGTTCATTAATAGCTACAATATTAATATCTTTAGGATTTTTTTCTAATAAAGCTCTAAAAACAAGTTTTCCAATTCTTCCAAATCCATTTATTGCAACTTTCATATTTCTCCTTTTTATAAACTTTTAATTATTTTTTCAATTAAGTAATCATCTGTTATCTTAAAGTGCTTATATAAATCTTTGTATGGACCACTTTCACCAAAAGTTGACATACCAACAAAATTTTCATTTTTAATATACTTTTCCCAACCATTTATTACTCCAGCCTCAATAGCAAAAATAGGTTTATTTCCTAAAATTTCATTTTTATAACCATCATCATTTTTCTCAAACAATTCAAATGAAGACATGCTTACAACTCTTATCTTTAAATTATTGTTTTCAAAAAGTTTATTTGATGCAGAGCAAGCAATCTCAACTTCAGAACCAGAAGATAAAATTGTTGCATCATATTCTTTAAAATCTCTTATTTTATAAGCACCTTTATTTACAAGATTTTCTTTGCGATTATTTTTTTGTAACATCGGTAGATTTTGTCTTGTTAAAACTAAGATTGTTGGCCCAGTATTGTTGATTGCACATTCCCATGCTTCTATAGTTTCAATTATATCACAAGGCCGAATGACAGTTAAATTTGGTATTGATCTTAAAGATGCAAGATGTTCAACAGGTTGATGAGTTGGCCCATCTTCTCCTAATCCTATTGAGTCATGCGTCATTACATAAATAACTGGTATATTCATAATAGCTGATAACCTAATTGAAGGTCTGCAATAATCGGTAAATACTAAAAACGTTCCTCCATATGGAATTAAACCTTTATGTAAAGCAATGCCATTCATTACTCCAGCCATTCCATGTTCTCTGATGCCGTAATGAATATAATTTCCATTAAAATTATTAGATGTAATTACATTCATATCTTTTGCCTTAGTGTTATTAGATCCAGTAAGATCAGCAGATCCACCAATAAGATTTTTTTGATAGTTTGAAATTAAATTTAACGTTAGCTCACTCGATTTTCTTGAAGCACAATTTGTTTTGTCATTAAAATGCTCAGATTTTAATTCACTAAGTTTTTCTGGAATTTGATTATCAATTTTTTGATAAAAACTATCTTTAAAATTTTTACTTTCAATTAATTCTTTGTTTTTTGATAACCATAAATTTCTTGATTCTTCATTTCTTATATAGAAATTTCTCCACTCACGTAATAAATCATCTGGAATTTCAAATGGCGAATAATTCCATTCTAATTTTTTTCTTGTTAAACTAATTTCATCTTCACCAAGAGGTGAACCATGTGATGAAGCTGAACCCTCTTTGTTTGGAGAGCCGTATCCAATTTTAGTTTTACAAGATATAATTGTTGGAGCATCATTTTTTTTTGCTTGAATTATAGCTTGATCAATTTCCTCATATTTATGACCATCTATTTCAATTATATTCCAATTATAAGCTTCAAATCTTTTTTTCACATTGTCTGAAACTGAAAGATCTGTTGATCCATCTATGGAAATAGAATTATTATCAAAAAACATAATAAGCTTATTTAATTTTAAATGTCCTGCGAGACTACACGCTTCATGACTTAAACCTTCCATTAAGCATCCATCTCCAGCAAAAACATAAGTGTAATGATCGAATAATTCTTTTCCATAATTATTTGATAATTTTTTTTCCGCTAGCGCCATTCCAACTGCATTTGCCAAACCTTGAGACAAAGGCCCAGTAGTTGTTTCTATTCCTTCTGCACTTCCATATTCTGGGTGACCTGCAGTTTTATTATGTAATTGTCTAAAATTTTTAATTTGATTTATGTCAATGTCTTTATATCCTGTTAGATACAAACAAGAGTATAAAAGCATTGAGCCATGCCCATTTGAAATAATTAATCTATCTCTATCAATCCACTCCGGATCATTCGGATTAAACTTTAAATGATTTTTATAAAGAATTGTTGCGATGTCTGCCATACCCATAGGCATACCAGGATGACCAGATTTTGCTTTTTCCACTGCATCCATTGATAAAAATCTAATACAATTTGATAATTGTCTTAGATTGTTGATATTATTTAAATTATTCAAATACTTACCTTTATGGTTAATATAAAATTATTTAATATGGGTTCATTACAGTGACAATTATAAAATTACAAACTATAAAATTATAATGGAAATACAAAAAAAAATTACAGTTCTAAGGGAAAACTTAAATAATCTAAGATCAGCTTTAGAAGATTTTAGCGATCATCATATTTCTAAAAAAGAAAAAATTAAAAATCTTGAAAATGAAATTAAAAATTTACGAAAACAAATGTCCGAATATATTGATGAATTGGAACTTCTAATTAAGAAATAACTATGCCTTTTTATAAGACAAAAATTTTAAATAGAGAAATATCATTAGAATATGAAAAAAAGGATGAAAAAAAAATAATAGATTCAATAAATTTAATTAATGAAAAAATTGATAATAAATTACAAAATCCAAAATATTCTAATGGAAAAATAAGTGATACTATATTGTTATCACTTCTCTCTATTGAGCTTCAAGCAGAGCTTTCAGATAAATTAAATATAGAAAGAAGTTCAGAAGTAAATGATACCAAAAAACAAGAATATCTAAAGAACAATTTAGAACTTAAAGATAAAATACTAAAACTACAAAATGAAAAAAAAATTTATGAAATAAATAAAAAGGTAGAAGATTTAATTAATATAATTAAGAATTCTTATTATGAATAATATTAAAGATGAAAAATCAATTATCAGAAAAAAACAAAAAATTATAAGAGATAAGATTTTTAGTAATAAACCATCTCATTTTGCTTTAACTTTGTTTAATGAGCTTTTTGAAAAAATTAACTTTCAAGAAATTAATATAGTTTCTAGTTTTATTTCTATAAATTCTGAGATAAATACAAGAGAGCTTAACAATCTTATCTTTATTAAAAATAAAATTTTATGTCTCCCTGTAATTGAAAAAAAAAATAGTCATTTAATCTTTAAGCAATTTAAGAGTGATGAGAATTTTGTAAAAGGAAATATGAATATATCAGAGCCTCAAAATAAAAATAAAATTTTAAATCCTGAATTAATTTTTGTACCTTGTTTAGCTTTTGATAAGAAGGGAAATAGATTAGGTTATGGTGGAGGTTATTATGACAGGACATTTGCTTATTTAAATAAAATTAATCACAGATTCATCTCTGTAGCCTATGCATATGAAGAACAAAAATTAGATTACATACCCATAGACAAATTTGATTTTAAAGTGGATTATGTTATTACTGAAAAAAATTTATATAGTTTTCAATGAAAATTCTTTTTATAGGTGATATTGTCGGTAAGGCGTCACGAAAAAAAATTAAAGAAATTATCCCAACACTCAAATCTAAATATAATACAGACATGATTATTGCAAATGGTGAGAATGCTACTTCTGGTTATGGACTTTCAAAAAAGGATGCAGAAGAATTATTTTCTTGTGGAATTGATCTACTTACACTTGGGAATCATGCATGGGATCAAAGAGATATGCTTTCTTATATTGAAGAAAATCCAAAAATAATCAGAGCTTTGAATTATCCTGATGGGGTTCCTGGAAAAGGATATTATAAATTTGAACTTTTAAATGGAAAAAAAATTATAGTAGTACAAGTAATGCTCAGATTATTTATGAATTTATCATTAGATGATCCCTTTAAAGGCATAATTGAATTTCTTCAAAAAGAGAAGTTAGGCAGTACATGTGATGCGATAATTATTGATATGCATGGTGAAGCAACTTCTGAAAAAAAGGCTTTTGGATATTATGTTGATGGACAAGTTACGGCAGTTTTAGGCACACATACTCATGTGCCAACGGCAGACAGTGTTATTTTACCTAAAGGTACAGCCTATCATACAGACGTGGGGATGTCAGGTGATTATAATTCTATAATTGGTTTTAATATAAATAATCCAATACATGGATTTGTTAAGGGGTACAGGGCAGAAGGTAGATTTACACCTGCTACTGAAAACATAACAGTATGCGGGGCTTTAATAGAGATTGACACTAATACTGGTTTAGCTAAAAACATCACCCCAATTCAAGAGACATAATTTACATATATTAGACACATTTATCTAATATTTTATATCTTTACTAACATCGGATTAAATATTTATAAATCTACTGGTAATGGCAGGGCACTCGAAATTTAAAAATATTATGCATCGTAAAGGTGCTCAAGATAAAAAAAGAGCAAAAGTTTTCTCAAGACTTGGAAGAGAAATTTCTGTTGCTGTCAAAGTAGGAGGTGAAGATATTGAAAGTAATATTAGATTAAGATCTGCAATTTCGTCGGCCAAGTCACTTAATATGCCAAAAGATAATATTGAGAGAGCAATAAAAAAAGGTCAAGGAAATGATCCTGATAGCAATTATGAAGAAGTAAGATATGAAGGATATGGCCCTGAAGGTATTGCAATAATAGTTGAGGCACTTACAAATAATAAAAATAGAACAGCTGCTGAGATTAGGTCCTCTTTTAGTAAATATGGAGGTAATTTGGGTGAAACAGGAAGTGTTAGTTTTGGTTTTGACAGATTTGGAAATATCACTCTCGATAAAAACCTAGTAAAAGAAGATCAACTCTTAGAATTTCTTATTGAAAATAATAGTGAAGATTATGAAATTAATGAAACAGAATATTCAATATACTGTGATCAAAACCATTTGCATGAACTTAATGATAAATTAATTAAACAGTATGGTCAGACTAATTCTGCAAATTTAATTTGGAAAAGTAAAAATAATATAAATATTGCAAAAGAAACAGCGGTCAAACTATTTAAATTACTTGAAGTTTTAGAAGACAATGACGACGTTCAAGTTGTATCATCAAATTTTGAAGTTGATGATAATGTTCTATCTTCACTCACAGCTTAATGAAAGGAATATAGATGCCTGATAAAGCCTGGAAAAAAAGAGAAAGAGATGTTGCAAACTATTTCAATGGGAAAAGGACACCTTTAAGTGGCGGTAATGGTAAAGTGACAAGAGCTGATGTAATCCATGAAGAATTATTTATAGAATGTAAACTAAGAGCAAAACATACAGCAATTAGTTTATGGGATGATACTGCAAAACTTGCGAAAGAGGAGGGTAAGACACCAGTAATAGCATTATGTGAAAAAAATAGACCAGGGTTTTGGGTTATGGTTCATAGTAGCGATCTTGAAAAAATTAAAAAATAATAATTATGGCAGATATTAATAGTACAAATTTATCGACAGAAGCACCAGATTTTTCAATGCTTGCTTTATTCATGCAGGCTGACATTGTTGTCAAATCTGTAATTATAATATTAATCTTAGCCTCTATTTATTCTTGGAATGTAATAATTTCAAAAATTTTAAGAATTAGACAATTAAAAAAACTTGAAAAAGAATTTGAAGATATTTTTTGGTCTGGAAATTCATTTGAAGACTTATATGAAACTTTAAACTTTAATCAGACAGATCCAAAATCAAAATTATTTTGTGCTGCAATTTTAGAGTGGAAAAAAAGTAAAGCTCAGTTTGAAAATGATACATCTGATATTAATTCTTTAAAAGATAGAATGATGAGATCAATGACAGTTGTTTTCAATAAAGAAAGTGAAAATGTTGAAAGAAATTTAACATTTCTCGCAACTGCTGGATCAACTGCACCTTTTATCGGGTTATTTGGAACAGTCTGGGGTATAATGAATAGTTTCAAATCTATTGCAATAGCTCAAAATACAAATTTAGCAGTAGTTGCACCAGGAATTGCTGAGGCCCTTTTTGCAACTGCATTAGGTCTTTTTGTGGCTATACCTGCAGTAGTTGCTTACAATAAAATTTCAAACGATTTATCAAAATATTTTATATCCTTGGAAACATTTATGGATGAATTCTCAACAATTTTTTTTAGACAATTAGAGAAAAAATAAATTGATTACTTCAAATAATTTAAACAAACGAAAAAAGCAACGGTACACTCAAATGAGTGAAATTAACGTTACACCTTTTGTAGATGTTATGCTTGTTTTACTAATAGTTTTTATGGTTACCGCACCTCTTCTAACGGTTGGAATTAAAGTTGATTTACCAAAGGTTAAAGCTACTGCATTAACTGATATTAAAGATCCAATTGAGATAACCGTTAAGTTAGACGGAGAAGTTTATATTGGAGAATCAAAGGTTGAAGTAGAAAATTTAATTCCTCGATTAAACGCTATTACTGAACAAAACACAGAAGCAAGAATTTATATACGAGGTGATAGAGTGGTAGCTTATGGAAGGATTATGGAAATTATGTCCATAATAAATTCAGCAGGATATATTAAAGTTGCATTAATTACTCAAAATCTTGAGCAATAGATGGATCGTATAAACTATAATAGTTTAAAAATTATAAACTTTTTTGAAAATTTAAATCCTAAAACATCAGGAATTATTTTTTCAACACTAATACATTTAATTATCCTTTTGTTTTTGGTTGGCTTACCAAATTTTTTTTCTACAAAAGAAATCTATGTTCCAAACGTAATACCTATTGAAATACTTAATGTTGATGAAAATACCAATTTGAAAAAATCTGATATTGAAAAACCAGAAAATAAAAATAAGGAAACAATTACTAAGCAAAAAAAATTTAATTCATCAGATCAATTAGAAGTAAAAAAAAATGTTGAAATAAATAAAACTGAAATTGAAGAAAAAACTAATCCAAATCAACCAGTTTTGGAAATGAAACAAACTCCAAATTTAGAAGTTAAGGAAACAAAAAAAGTAGTTATCAAAGAAAAGGAAATTTTAGAGGTAAAGAAAAAAGTAGAAACAATTAAAACTGATATAATTAAACCAAAACTCAAGCCAAAGCCAAAAATTATAAATAATGAAAATGTTAAATCGGATTTAGATGTTGAAACAAACATAAAGGATAAACCAAAGTTGGATAATGATAAAATCGTATCTAAACCAAAGCCGAAACCTGAGAAAGATTTTAGCATAGCATCAATGCTTAAAGATTTAAGAAATGAAAAAACAAATATAGTTCAAAATGAAGTTAAGGAAGAGGTTGAAGAGGTTGATAATAAAAGTACAAATGATACTGATGACAATATTATGCTATCAATATCTGAAATAGACATGTTGAGGCAGCAATTATCTTCTTGTTGGAATGCTCCAGCCGGTGCAGTTATAGAAAGAGGAGACAAAGTAACAATTTCAGCAAAAATATTACAAAATATGAAGGTTTCACCAAGTAGCATCCGCATTGTTGACACAAACATAGCTAAAACTAATCCATTTTATGGACCAATTACTGATAGCGCAATGAGAACTCTTTTAAACCCAGAATGTACACCGTTAAAACTTCCAAAAGATAAATATAATCTATGGAAAAATCTTACAATTACTTTTGATTATAGTATTATGAAAGGATATTGATGAAAAAAGTTTTCTTAATAACCCTTTTTTTATTTTCGAGTTTAAAAGTTCATTCATTAGAAGTGACTCTGACACAAGGTAGTGTGAAGCCAACTCCAATAGCTGTGACAGAATTATATTCAAAAAATTCGCAACTAACTAAAGTAGGTAAAAATATTTCATCTGTAATTTCTGATAACTTAGAGAGATCTGGTCTTTTTTTACCAATTGATAAAAGATCATTTATCCAAGATAATGAATCCTTAGCTAACAAACCAAGGTTTGATGATTGGAAATTAATAAAAGCTCAACATTTAGTTTCTGGAAAAATTTCAATAAACAACGGGAAAATATCTGTAGAATTTAGATTATTTGATGTCTTTCAACAAAAGCAAATTGTTGGAAAAAAATATGAGACTAATGAAAAAAATTGGAGAAGAGTTGCTCATATTATTTCAGATTCCATTTTTAAAAACATAACCGGTGAAGGCGGATACTTTGATACTAGAATAGTTTACGTTGCTGAGACTGGTCCGAAAGATAATAAACAAAAAAGATTAGCAATAATGGATCAAGATCAATCAAATCATCGTTTTTTAACAGATGGATCATATCTAGTATTAACACCTAGGTTTTCTCCTAATTCACAAAAAATTACTTACATGTCTTATGTAAATAGAAATAATCCTAGAGTTTACATATTTGATATAGAAACTGGTAAACAAGAAATAGTTGGTGAGTTTCCAGGCATGACATTTGCGCCACGTTTTTCACCTGATGGTAATCAAATTGTAATGTCTTACACTGATCCAGAAATTGGTAATTCTGAAATATATATTCTTGATTTAAAAACAAGAATATCGAAAAGAGTCACTAATAATTCTTCAATTGATGTTTCTGCAAGTTTTTCACCTGATGGCAAAAAAATAGTTTTTAATTCAGATAGAAGTGGAAGAAGGCATTTGTATGTATCTGATAATAATGGAAAAAATATCAAGAGAATTAGTAGAGAAGCAGGAAGTTACTACACACCAGTCTGGTCTCCAAGAGGTGATATGATCGCATTCACTAAACAAGAGGGAGGACAATTTTATATAGGTGTTATGGAGATTGATGGTTCAAATGAAAGAATGATTGCGAAATCATTCCATGTTGAAGGGCCTACATGGGCTCCAAATGGTAGATTTTTGATGTATTTTAAAGAAGAGAGAACTGCCGAGGATGGTTCTGGAGGTGAATCTAGTCTATATTCTATTGATTTGACTGGATTTAATGAAAGAAAAGTAATAACTCCTTTAGGGGGATCTGACCCAGCTTGGTCTCCTTTAATGCATTAATTCAATATAATACAAAAAAATATACGAAATTCTAAAAAAAATGTTAAGGAACTTGTATTAATTTAGTATATCTACGCAAAGTATTAAGGGAGCAATTATTTATGTTTTACAAGTTTTTTATCTCTATATTCATGGTTTTATTTGTTGCCGCTTGTGCAACAACTCCAAAAGACTCGGCTGACTCTTCAGGCTCTGGATCAAGTAGTTCTGGAAGTGATGTTTCTTCAGAGGGAACTATTACTGAAACTACAGGAAGTGGAATAGTTTCTGGTTCTCAGGAAGATTTAATAGTAAATGTTGGTGATAGAGTATTTTTTGGTTACGATAGTTCAGATTTAGACTCTGATGCTTTAGAATTACTTCAAGATCAAGTTGCATGGCTCAAGCAGAATAGCGATGTTTCAGTTACTATTGAAGGACACTGTGATGAAAGAGGGACAAGGGAGTACAATTTGGCTCTTGGTGAAAAAAGAGCACAAGCTGTTAAAAATTACTTAATTGGATTAGGAATAAATCCAGATAGAGTTTCAACTATTAGTTATGGTAAAGAAAGACCTGCTGTTGTCGGATCTAACGATGGAGCATGGGCTCAAAATAGACGATCAGTAACTTTAGTTAATTAATCTACTTTCCTTAATACTTTGGCGCTATAGAAATATAGCGCCATATTTTTATCTTAATTAGAAATTAAAATCTTTTAATGTTTAGATACATACTCACTATTTTAATTTTATTTTTATCAAGTTTTGCTTACTCTAATGAGAGTGAGTTAACTATTTCACAGCAATTAGAGAGATTGCAAAGAGAAGTTTCTGATCTTTCTAAAGAAGTATTTTCAAATTCATCAAGTAAATCAAGTGGAACAAATAATGATTTTGTAAAAAATCTATCTGCTATTGATCTGCGAATATATGATATTGAAAACGATATAAAAAATCTAACCTCTAATTTAGAAGAATTATATTTTCAATTAGATGATATTTTAAATAAATTAGAAAATTTAGAAGAAGTTATTAATAATTTTCAATCACTTGCTTTAAATAATGTTGAAGTAAATACTGATGAAGTTTCACAAGACAGTTCTGAGTTAAATAACAATACTTTAAGTGAAACTGAAACTGAAAATACACTTGGAACATTAAACATTTCTAAAAACACAAATGATAAAACAGAAAATGTTGTATCTGACAATCAGGAAGTAAATTCTAATGAAAAAGAGGAGTTGTTATCACCTGAAGATCAATTCCAATTAGCTTTTGATAATATTAGAGACAAAAAATGGCAGAGTGCCAAAATTTCATTTGAACAGTTTATTTTGGATTATCCTGATAATCAGCTATCAGGTTCAGCACATTATTGGCTTGGAGAATTATATATTCTAGAAAAAAATTATAGGGAAGCAGCACTAATATTTGCAGAAGGTTTCCAAAGATTTCCAGATAGTATTAAAGCTGCAGATATGCTTTTTAAACTTTCTCAGTCATTATACCAAGTTGAAAAAACTACTGAGGCTTGTAAAACGATGGAAAAATTAATTATTGACTTTCCAAAAAATAAAATAATTCCTCAAACCAAAAAACAAATTGTTGAGTATAATTGTTTAGAAAATAATGAATGAAGCTTACAAATAAAGAATTCATTAAAAATATAGATAAACAATATACTTTTGAAAAAAACCCCTCTGTAGCTGTGGCAGTTTCAGGTGGTCCAGATAGTATGTCTTTATTATTCCTTGTAAATGCCTTTATAAAATATAAAAAAGGAAACTTGATTGCTTTAATTGTAGATCATCGTATTAGAAAAAATTCTAAAAAGGAAGCAAAATTTATTTCTACCTACTTGAATAAAAAAAATATCACCTCTCAAATTCTAACTGTAAATAAAGTTAATGTTAGTAAGAAAAGTATGAAGGAGGCTAGAAATAATCGTTATAATTTACTTACAGATTTTTG